>NZ_CP139971.1:1638838-1966606 GCF_034424545.1 Trinickia caryophylli
TGCCGCTGCTCGAGCAGGGCAACCTCGAGGGCGTGGCGGCAAAGAAGGAGAAGAATCTGCCGGTGCTCGCACGATATGCGCGGGAAGGCTACGCGCTGATGGCGGCCATACCGAGCTGCGTACTGATGTACAAGCAGGAGTTGCCGCTGATGTTCCCCGAGGAAGCGCTCGTGCGCGAGGTCGGAGAAGCGTTCTGGGATCCGTTCGAATACCTCGTGGCGCGCCATCGCGACGGCCTTCTGAAGACCGATTTCAAACAGCCGCTCGGCAAGATCTCCTACCACGTGCCTTGTCATGGCCGCGTGCAGAACCTGGGCCGCAAGACTTACGATGTGCTTGCACTCGTCCCCGGTACGGAAGTGAAAGTGGTCGAACGCTGTTCGGGCCATGCCGGCACGTTCGGCGTCAAAAAGGAGTTCCATGCGGCGGCGATGAGGATCGGGACCCCCGTCTTCAAGGCGATGGCGGAGTCCGAGCCGGCCTTCATCGCCTCGGACTGCCAGCTCGCCGGTCACCATATCGCGCAAGGAATCGAGGAGGCGGGCCTGACAGGCGCGCCGCTCGCCCATCCGCTGACCCTTTTGCGCAAGGCTTATGACATTTGAGCGACGTTCTCTCTTTTTTTGCAAGGAATTGAGCCAATGACTATTTCGAGAGATTCGTTGATGACGCTGGAGGCTTACGCCAAAGCCCGCAAGTCAATGCGTGAGCGGGTGATTGCCCATAAGAAAGACCGGATAGTCCGCATCGGCAATCATTTGACGCTGTTATTCGAGGATGAATTAACAATTGGGTACCAGATTCATGAAATGTTACATATCGAAAAGATTTTTGACGAAGCAGGCATTCAAGGAGAATTGGCCGCCTATTTGCCTCTGGTGCCGAGTGGAAGCAATTTGAAAGCTACGATGCAGATCGAGTACGAGGGGGAGGTCGAACGCCGTGCTGCGCTGCGGCGATTGATCGGCATCGAGGACCATGTGTTCGTGCAGGTTGACGGCGAAAGCCCGATCTATGCGATTGCCGACGAGGACCTTGAGCGCGACAACGACGAGAAGACTTCGGCTGTCCACTTCTTGCGGTTCGAGTTCTCGCCCGGCATGAGGCAGTGCTTCCTGGACGGAATGGGCCTCACAATAGGATGCGATCATCCCTCGTATCCGAGCCCGCCTGAGCGAGTACCCGACAACGTCCGGGCGTCCCTGCTCAACGACCTGCGCTGAGCGTCTTTGACGCATCGCCGCAACTTTCCATTACAAGAGCATTACAGCGGCAAATTGTTCCGATCGAATCATGAAAATAATGCCGAATATCGGGAATGAAAGTTGCGCAGTCTCTCCTGTACAATTGCATCGCATGCCATAATTCGATTTTTGTTGGATCAACGACGCATTATGCATTTGCGTTGTCACGAAAATATTCTAAGATAGCGTCTCTTTGACAAGTCCCACGCGGACAGCATCGACACGCTGCTTGAGTCGCGTAACCGGAAAGCATCGATTCTGCTAAGCATTCGATTTCGAGTGCACACCGCGATGGTATGGTTTCTGCACTATTTTCCCATGCACGAGCGAGACCCCCTTTTTTGCGTCATCAGAGGGCAAAGTCGCACTACCCCTGTGCGGTTTTGGTCGCTGTAACAACAACAAAAAACACTTTGTGCAACCCGAGGCTCATTTGCGAATGACCGTTCGCTCGAGCCGAGTGTCGCAGCCCGGCCAGGCTGCGTGGAGAAGAATATGTTTTTTGAAGAGTTGAACGACGACGAGTGGGCGCGTATTGCCGCCCTGGCTGCCGATGAACCTGTGCATCCTCATCGCCGTGGCCGTCCTCGTGCCGAAACCCGTGTGGTGGCGAACGCGGTCCTATGGATTCTGACGACGGGAGAGCGCTGGTCGAAGCTGCCGGCACGCTACCCGTCTGGCCCGACGTGCCGCCGTCGCTTCGACGAATGGCTGGCCGACGGCACGCTCTTCGAGATGGTGAGGATTCTGTCCGATAGCGGGCGAGTGTTCGCCTACGTGCCGCAGCCGCAACCGGTCTCCACTCCGGCGCCGAAGGCTCCTCCGGCCGTGGAGTCGCCCCGCTTGCGCGGCGTGTTCTGGACCAACCCGGAATCGTGGCAGACCGAGGGCGGATGTTCGAGGCGCGCGGGCGACCTGCCCGTGGCGGCCTCGCGCACGCTCGGCGCCGTACCCGACCCGCTGCGCGCGATGCACGAGCGCACAGCCGGCGCCGAGGCCTCGTTCAGCGCCGCCGAAACGCACAAGCGGGCCGATGACTACTGCGGCTATACGATTCACGCGATCGCACAACCCGTGACGCGGCAGGCCGGCCTCAGCTACCGCGCATCGGCGGAAATCCTTCACGAGGGCACGCGCATCGAGCGCTCGGGCCTGATCGGCCCGCGTTTCGCCGACCATGAGAGCGCCGAGCGCCACGCGCTCGAATGGGCGCGAGACTGGATCGACCGCCGTGCGAACGCGGCCTCGGCCGCGGCGGCGGAAGCGCGACAGGACGAGCGACAGGGCGAGCAGGTCGAAGCGCCTGTCGCACCGGCGCCTGAGCAGAAGAGAAAGGAGCCGGCGGTTGCAAAGCCGCTGCCGGCGCCGATCGCGGCCATAGCGCCTTCGGCTGCGCGCAAGCTCGAAGGCGGGGTGGGTCGCCACGCGCCGGAGTGGCTGCTTTATTCCGAGCACGGGCGCGGCGACGCGACGCCGCCGGAATTGCTCTATCACGCCTGAGCGGCGCCGCGCGGGCGGGCGGCGCACGAAAAAAGCAAGCGGGCCCGCAGACCCGCTTTTGCTCGTTTGCCCTGGCGTGCCGTTGGACACGGCAGCACCGCGACGGCACGATGGCCGTCAGGGGCGGTCAGTGACGGCCGTAGGTATCGTCGAAGCGCACGATATCGTCCTCGCCGAGGTACGAGCCCGATTGCACTTCCACGATCTCGAGCGGGAGCTTGCCGGGGTTCTCGAGCCGGTGAGTGACGCCGAGCGGGATATAGGTCGATTCGTTCTCCGACAGGAGGAACGTTTCGTCTCCGCGCGTGACGCGTGCGGTGCCGCGCACGACGATCCAGTGCTCGGCGCGATGGTGGTGCATCTGGAGCGAAAGGCAGGCGCCGGGCTTGACCACGATCCGTTTGACCTGGAACCGTTCGCCCGAGTCGATCGAGTCGTAGTGTCCCCACGGCCGATGCACCTTGCGGTGGTTGGCGGCTTCGGGCTCGCGCTCGGCCTTGAGGCGCGAAACCACGCGCTTCACGTCCTGCACGTGCGATTTGTCGGCAACGAGCACGGCATCGGCCGTTTCCACGACGATGAGGTCGTGCGTGCCCACGCATGCGACGAGCCGCCCCTCCGAATGCGCAAGCGTGGCCTCGGCTCCCTCGAAGAGGACGCGTCCGCGGCTGACATTGCCGCTGTCGTCTTTCGGAAGGATCTGCCAGAGCGCATCCCACGATCCGACATCGGACCACCCGGCGCGCAACGGCACCGCTACGCCGCTGCAGCCGATGTCCTTGGTGGCGAGCCGCTCCATCACCGCATAGTCGATGGAGTTCGAGGGGGAGGCGGCAAAAGCGTCGCGATCGAGGCGGAAGAAATTGCCGTCCGTCGTCCCGCGCGCATGCGCCTGCGCGCAGGCGTCGTACATGGAGGGCTCGAACGTGCGCAGGGCGTGCAGCCAGACGGAGGCGCGCACTACGAAGATGCCGCTGTTCCACCAGTACTCGCCCGAGGCGACATATTGTTGGGCCAGCTCGAGGTGCGGTTTCTCCACGAAGCGTGAGAGCCGGCGCGCGGCAGGCCCGGAAGCCGGTTCCGCGGCACCCGCCGCGGGGGGCAGCGCCTCGCCGAGGCGCAGGTAGCCGTAGCCCGTTTCGGCTTGCGTCGGCACGATCCCGAGCGTGGCGATCATGCCGTCGGCCGCATAGCCGATGGCCGTTGCGACGGCCTCGGAAAATCCGGCGGGGTCGGCGATCGCATGATCGGCCGGCATCGCGACGAGTAGTGCGTCAGCGTGCTCGCCAGCGCCCGCCAGCGCATCGAGGGCCGCGATCGTCAGTGCGGGGGCTGTGTCGCGCCCGAGCGGCTCCAGCACGATACGGGCCTGCACACCGCTTGCATTCAACTGTTCCTGGGTCGTGAAGCGATGCTCGTCGCCGCATACGACGACGATGGACTCGGCGAACGGAAACCCGTCGTACAAGCCCTCCAACCGGTGCGCCGTCGATTGAAGCAGTGATTCGTCGCCGAGCAGTTCGATCAATTGTTTTGGATATTGCTCGCGCGACATCGGCCAGAGCCGGGTACCCGAGCCGCCCGCGAGAATCACGGGCTGTACCTTGAATCGCGTGCGCGCCATCGGCGACGGCATGGCGACCGGATGAGCCGGCGCGGCGATGCCCGCTTCGTCGACGGTTGCGTTCGGAGTCGTCATGGTGGCCTCCTTGGGGCGTCAATCGGATAGCCCAGTGTGGCAGGAAGTAAATCGAACAATAAAACGCCGACGAATGGCGCGGCCGGCCGCGAGCGTGGGTGCGCGGCTGGCCGAAGCAGCGAAATGTGACGAAAGGGGCTATGCGAAGTACGAAAAAATCAAAAAATAATTGGTAAAAGCCCGCTGAAATATTTTTGAATATTCGTCCGCTTGCTGTTCGCTTTTTGATGGCGCTTGATGGATACCTATGAATACACGGCTGAAATCGAGGTGCAGCGATGTTGGGCCTACTTTCGCGGATGATCGACGTTGCGCTGGCGAGCCTGGGCGCATTTGCGGCCGCCGCACTGTACGCAGGACACCCTGTGTGGCTCAACGAGACGCAAAGCATCGCCATGGTCTTCGACGACATGCTCGTCGTCGCCTTCTTCCCTGCGCTCGGGATTTATCGCTCGTGGCGCGGAAAGCCGCTCAGCGATCTGCTGTGGCGCACGGCGTTCGCCTGGCTGCTCGTCGAATGCACGGGCGTGCTGATGAGCTTCAGCGTGCATCGTGCCGACGCGCTTTCACGCACGTGGCTTGTTTTATGGGCCTTCACGACGATTGTCTTGCTGCTTGCGGTGAAGGCGCTGGTCTATTCGACCCTCAGGCGCCTGCGCCGCCAGGGCTTGAATCAGAAATCCGTTGCCATCGTCGGAAGCGGCCCGTATGCCACGTTTCTCATCGAGCGCATGAAGGCGCGCCCCGATGCAGGGTTCGCGCCCGTTTGCGTCTTCGACGAAGAAGCCGATGACGCACGCGCACCGGCGTCGACGGATCGCGATTCCGGCCACGCGGCGATTTCCGGCGTGCCGATCGAACGTGACTTCGCGAAGCTCGTGCAGCTCGTCAAGCGACGTGCGATCCGCGAGCTCTGGCTGGCGTTGCCGATGTCGCACGAACCGACGATTCATCGCATCGTGACCGCATTCAGGAACGATTTCGTGAACATTCGCTTCATTCCCGATGTCAGTAGTCTAAGTCTGCTCAATCAGGAGGTCGTCGATCTGCTCGGCGTGCCGGCGATCAACCTGGCCGCTTCGCCGCTCGGCGACGTTCGCGCGTTGCCGAAGCTCGTCTTCGACAGGCTCTTCGCGCTTGCCGCGCTGCTCGCGCTCATGCCCGTCATGGCCGCCATCGCCGTGGCTGTAAAGGTTTCGTCGCCGGGGCCCGTGTTTTTCCGGCAGCGGCGCCTCGGCGCCGACGGCAACACGTTCGAAATCTACAAGTTCCGGACGATGAAGGTGCACGCCGAGCAGGCCGGCAAGGTCACGCAGGCCACGCGCAACGATTCGCGCGTGACGCGCGTCGGGCGCTTCTTGCGCCGCACGAGCCTCGATGAGCTGCCGCAGTTCATCAACGTGCTCAAGGGCGAAATGTCCGTCGTGGGGCCTCGGCCGCATGCGCTCGAGCACGACGATCTCTACAAGGATCTCGTGAACGGGTACATGTTCCGCTATCGCATCAAGCCCGGCATCACCGGCTGGGCTCAGGTACACGGTTTTCGCGGCGAGACCGACCGTATCGAGAAGATGAGCGGGCGCGTGAAACTCGATCTCTACTACATCCAGAACTGGACGTTCTGGTTCGACATCAAGATCGTGATGCTCACGCTTTGGAAAGGCTTCGCCGGCAGCAACGCGTATTGAATCGAACCGTGCCGCGTCTCATGAGGACGTGGCGAAACCGTCTACACCGTTTTCGTTTTCTTGAGGCCATCGAAACATGAACGTGACCATCATCGGCTGCGGATACGTCGGACTCGTAACGGGCGCATGCCTTGCCGACATCGGCAATGACGTGTGCTGCTTCGACGTCGATCACAACCGGATCGCCACCCTCGAATCGGGCGGCATGCCGATTCACGAGCCGGGCCTGCGCGAGATCGTGGCGCGCAACCGCGCGGCCGGACGGCTGTCGTTCGTCACCGACGTGAAGCCGGCGATCGAGCACGGTGACGTCATCTTCATCGCCGTCGGAACGCCGAGCGGCGAGGACGGCTCCGCCGATCTGCAATACGTGCTCGCCGCGGCGGGCGAGATTGGCCGCCACATGCGGGGCTTCACGGTCGTCGTCGACAAATCGACGGTGCCGGTGGGCACGGCCGAGCGCGTGCGCGAAGCGATTTCCGCGCAATTGAAGCTGCGCGGCGACGATTCGCTCTTCTCCGTCGTCTCGAACCCCGAGTTCCTCAAGGAGGGCGCCGCCATCGAGGATTTCACGCGGCCCGACCGCATCGTCATCGGCTGCGACGACGACATGCCCGGCGAACGCGCGAAAGAGACGATGAAGCGTCTTTATGCGCCTTTCAATCGCAACCACGAGCGCACGATGTATATGGATGTGCGTTCCGCCGAGTTCACGAAGTACGCGGCCAACGCAATGCTGGCCACGCGCATTTCGTTCATGAACGAACTCGCGAACCTGGCGGAGCGGGTTGGGGCCGACATCGACGCGGTGCGGCGCGGTATCGGCTCGGACCCGCGCATCGGCTATCACTTCCTTTATGCGGGCTGCGGCTACGGCGGCTCGTGCTTTCCCAAGGACGTGCAGGCGCTCATCCGCACGGCCGACGAAAACGGCCAGTCGATGCAGATTCTCCACTCGGTATCGACAGTCAACGCTGCCCAGAAGCAGATGCTGGCCAACAAGATCGTCGCGCGTTTCGGCGAGGATCTGAGCGGGCACACGTTCGGCGTTTGGGGCCTCGCTTTCAAGCCCGAGACCGACGACATGCGCGAGGCCCCGAGCCGCGTGCTGATCGCCGCGCTGCTGGCGCGCGGGGCGCGCGTCGTCGCCTACGATCCCGTGGCGGTGGAAGAAGCGAAGAAGGCGTTCGCCGCCGATCTGCGGGACGACGCCGAGGCGCTTGCTCGTTTGCTGCTCGTGGACGATCAGATGAGCGTGGCGCACAACGCCGACGCGCTCGTGCTGCTGACCGAATGGAAGGCATTCAAGAGCCCGGATTTCGATGCGTTGAAGCGACTGCTCAAGCAGCCCGTCGTGTTCGACGGCCGCAATCTCTACGAGCCGCTCGCGATGGCCGAGGCCGGCATCGAATATCACTCGATCGGCCGGCCCGGCGGGGCTGCCCTGGCTAAGCGGTCGAAGCGACCGGGCGGCCCTGTGGCCGCCTATCCCGCATGAAGTCAAGCTTACGTTTCAGCGAATCCATGAATCATCGCCTCCTTTCCCTGACTGCCTTCGCCGTTGCGGCCTCGTTGCTGGCCGGCTGTGCCGCCGCGCCCGGCAACGCGCTCGATACCTCGCATCTGCGCGAGACGGCGCCCGCGAACGCGGATCAGACCTACGACGTGCATCTGATCACGCCTGAGATCGTGCAGCAGCTCACGGCCGCGCAAACGACGCCGCAGAAGGTGCCCGAATCGCGCTTCCCCGATCCTGCGCAGTACATCTATCGCATCGGCCCGCAGGATATTCTCGGCATCACGGTCTGGGACCACCCCGAGTTGACGACGCCGCAAGGCACGTCGTTTTCGGCCGGCGGCACCACGACGCAGACGATCGCGGGCGCGCTCGCCCAGCCGTACACCACGGCGTTGCCGGGGCAGGCCGATCCGTATGGGCAGACAGTGGGGCACGACGGGACGATCTTTTTCCCGTTCGTTGGCCGCGTTCGCGTGGCGGGGCAGACGCCGCAGCAGGTGCGCGACCGGCTGGCCGCGCAGCTCGCGCCGTACATCCACAATCCGCAGCTCGACGTGCGCGTGCTGGCCTATCGCAGCCAGCGCGTGCAGGTGACGGGCGACGTGAAGTCGCCGGGCCCGCTCGCGATCACGGACGTGCCGCTCACGCTCGTGGACGCGATCACGCGCTCGGGCGGCACGACCGACAACGCGGATTTGCAGCGCGTGCGGCTCACGCGCAACGGGCAGTTCTATCAGCTCGACGCGAACGGCGTGCTCGATCGCGGCGAACTGAAGCAGAACGTGCTGCTGCAGGACGGCGACATCATCAACGTGCCTGATCGCTCGGACAGCCGCATCTTCGTGATGGGCGAGGTGAAGACGCCGATGGCCGTGCCGATGATCCGCGGCAACCTCTCGATTGCCGACTCGCTGACCACGGCCGGCGGCATCCTCGACACGGATGCGAATCCGCGTCAGATCTACGTGATCCGCGGCATGCGGACGAAACCGACTTCGCCCGAGATCTACCGGCTCGACATGACGAAGCCCGATGCGATCCTGCTGTCGACGCAGTTCCCGTTGCAGCCGTACGACGTCGTCTACGTCGGCACCTCGGCGGCGGTGCAGTTCAACCGTCTGATGCAGCAGGTCCTGCCGACGCTTCAGACGCTTTTCTTTACGAAGCAGTTGACGAAGTGACGCTATGAAGACAAGTTCGAGCATCCTCGCCCAATCGATCGCGCCGTCGCCGACGGTCTTTCAATCCGAAGAAGACGATGTCGTGCTCGGTCAGTTGCTGCAGGCCGTGGTGGACGACATCGGCTGGCTGATCGGCATCGCCGTGACCGTCGTCGCCCTGGCGGCGGTCTACTGCTTCCTGGCGAAGCCCGTTTATCAGGCCGATGCGCATGTACGCGTCGAGCCGCCGAACGACTCGTCGCAGGCGTTTTCGCCGACGAACGGCGCGGCGGCCGGCGGCGGCTCGACTTCGCTGCCGACCGATGCCGAGATCGAGATCATCAAGAGCCGCGGCGTGGTCGGTCCCGTCGTCAACGAGTACAAGCTCAACTTCTCGGTAGCGCCGAGAACGTTCCCGCTGCTCGGCACGATCGCACAGCGATTGGCGTCGCCGGGGCACCTCGCCAAGCCGTGGCTCGGCATGTCGTCCTATGCGTGGGGCGGCGAGGAGGCCGACGTGGACTTCGTGCAGGTGCCGCCGGGCCTTGAAGGCAAGAAGCTGACGATGACCGCGTCGGGCGGCGATCATTATGCGTTGCGCGACGCCGACGGCGATCTGCTGCTCGAAGGCAAGGTGGGCGAGCCTGCGTCGGGCAATGGCGTGTCGATTCTCGTGAAGCGGCTCGTGGCCAACGCGGGCACGCGTTTCAATGTGGTGCGCTGGAACGATCTCGATGCGATGACGGCCTTCCAGCTCGCGCTCGACGTGGAGGAGCAGGGCAAGCAGACCGGCGTCGTCGAAATCTCGCTTCAGGACAAAAATCCCGAGCGTGCCGCGCTGTTGGCCAACGCCGTTGCACGCTCATATTTGAGCGAGTACACGAAGTCCAAGCAGTCGCAAGCGCAGAAAATGCTCGACTTCCTCGAGAGCGAAGCGCCGCGCATGAAAACCGAGCTGGAGCATTCCGAAGGCGCCTTGAGCGCATATCAGGCACAGTCGGGTTCGATCAACCCGAGCGAGGAAGCGAAGTCCTATCTCGAAGGCAGCATTCAGTACGAGCAGCAGATTTCGGCGCTGGAATTGCAAACGGCGCAGTTGCATCAGCGCTATGGCCCCAACCATCCCGCCATCATCGCCTCGGAGCAGCAGCTCGCACGGCTGAAGGCCGATCGCGACCACTTCGCCTCGCGCTTCAGGAACCTGCCCGCCGCCGAAGTCAAGGGCGTGGCGTTGAAGCGCAATGCGAAGGTGGCCGAAGACATCTATGAGCTGCTGCTCAATCGCATGCAGGAGCTGAAGGTGCAAAAGGCCGGTACCGGCGGCAACGTGCATCTGATCGACGTGGCACTGCGCCCGGGTGCGCCCATCAAGCCGAAAAAGGTACTGATCCTTTCGGCTGCGGCGATGCTCGGCCTCATTGCCGGCACCGGTGTCGTGTTCCTGCGCCGCAGCCTGCTCAAGGGTATCGAGGATCCCGAGCGGGTGGAGCGCGCATGCGGGCTGCCGCTTTACGGGCTCGTGCCCGCGAGCCAGGAAGCCGAGCGGCTCGATCTCAGCTATGCGCGCGGGCGCAAGGGCGCGCGGCCGATTCTCGCGCTCGCGCGGCCGAACGATGCCTGTATCGAGAGCCTGCGCAGCTTGCGCACCTCGATTCAATTCGCGCTTGCGGAAGCGCAGAACAACGTGATGGTCCTGACGGGCCCGTCGCCGGGCATCGGCAAGAGCTTCATGACCGCCAACCTCGGCGTGTTGTTCGCCGATTCGGGCAAGCGCGTGCTCGCCATCGATGCCGACATGCGTCGCGGCACGCTGCACGAATACTTCGGCGGCGGCTTGCAAGTGGGCCTTTCGGAGTTGCTCGCGGGGCAGATCTCGATGGAAGAGGCGGTGCGCCGAACGCCGGTGCCCGCGCTCGATTTCATCGCGTGCGGTTCGAGGCCGATGAACCCGTCGGAGCTGCTGATGTCGCCGCGCCTTCAGCAGTACCTCGAGGCGCTCGGCGAACGCTACGACGTCATTCTTATCGATACGCCGCCGCTCTTGGCCGTAACGGATGCGGCGCTGCTGGCCGCCCATGCGGGTACCTCCTTCATGGTCCTGCGCAGCGGCGTGCACGCCGAATCCGACATCGGCGCCTCGCTCAAGCGGCTTGCAACGGCGGGCGTCACCGTGCAAGGCGGTATTTTCAACGCAGTGCCGCCGCGCTCGCGCAGCCTCGCGCGTGCGGGCTACGCGGCTGTCCAGGAGTATCTGAACGCATGAAAGTGACCGTGCTCATCCCCTCCTATCGCCGGCCCGACGACCTCGCGCGCTGCCTGAAGGCGCTGCAACGTCAGCTACGGCCGGCGGATCAGGTACTCGTCGTGGTGCGCCCCGAGGATTACCCGACGCATACCGTGCTTGCCGAGCCCGCCGTGCGCGGGCAGTTGGCGCTCGATTGCGTGACGATCGACGTGAAGGGACTGGTGGCGGCGCTCAACCGTGGGCTCGACGCCGCGAAGGGCGACATCATCGCGATCACCGACGACGATGCGGCGCCGCGCCCCGACTGGCTGCAGCGGATCGAGGCGGCGTTCGCGAGCGACCCCAAGCTCGGCGGTGTGGGCGGCCGCGACTGGGTGCACGAGCGCGGGCGCGTGCTCGACGGCCAGCGCCAGCTCGTCGGCAAGGTGCTGCCGACGGGAAAGATCATCGGCAATCATCACCTTGGCGTGGGAGAGGCGCGTGAAGTGGATCTGCTCAAGGGCGCGAACATGAGCTACCGCCGCGCCGCGCTCGAAGGCATCCGTTTCGACGAGCGGTTGCGCGGTACAGGCGCGCAGATTCACAACGACATGGCGTTCAGCATGCGCGTGAAACGGGCGGGCTGGAAGCTCATCTACGATCCGAAGGTGGCGGTCGATCACTTTCCGGCGCCGCGTCTCGGCGACGATCAGCGTACGGCACAGTCCGAGCTGGCGATGCGCAATGCAGCCTACAACCTGCACCTGACGCTGCGCGAATTTTTGCCGCCGATCCAGCGCGCGGTGGCCTGGTGGTGGTGGATGCTCGTCGGCACGCGTTCGGCGCCGGGGCTCGTTCACCCGTTGATGGCGATCACGTCGAAAGAGGGGGCGTCGATCCGCGAACGCTGGCGTGCGACGCGCCTCGGCGCGCGTGACGCGCGAAGGATGACCTGATGACGCCGATGGCCGGACCGGTGCGCGTGCCCCAACGGGCGCGCGCCGTTCGCAGCGATCCGAAGCACTGGCTGCCGCAGACGCTGCTGATCGGCGCGACGCTGTTGCTATGCGCCGCGCATCAGGGCGCGCTGCTCACGCTCGCGTTTCCGTTGATGTCCGCGCTCGTCGGCGTATGGCTCTACTTCAAGAGCCCGGCCCGGTACGTCGGCTTCGTCTGGTGGATGTGGTTCCTGAGCCCCGAGGTGCGGCGGCTGGCCGACTACTTCAAAGGCGCCTATACGCCGACGAGCCTCGTGCAGATCGCGCCGCTCGCGGTGACGATGGTGGCGGGCCTCGGCCTTCTGCGGCGTTACCGCCTGCTCGGGACGTGGCGCGGATTGCCGATACTGCTGGTCCTGCTCGGCATCGGCTACGCATACATCGTGGGGATCGTGTCGTCCGGCCCGCTCGCGGCAACCTACGACCTCGCCAACTGGCTCTACCCCGTGCTGATCGCGCTGCATATCGTCGCGTACTCGCGAGACTACCCGGAATACCGGCAGGTGATCATTTCCACGTTCATCTGGGGCATGCTCGTGATGGGCGTCTACGGCGTCGTGCAGTTTTTCTTCATGCCGGCGTGGGACGCGTTGTGGATGATCGGTTCGCAGATGAATTCGGAGGGCGACCCGGTGCGCCTGGGCGTGCGCGTGTTCAGCACGATGAACTCTTCCGGGCCGTTTGCGTTCGCCATGATGGGCGCGCTCGTGATCGTGCCGGCCGCGACCGAGCGGTTCAGGTGGCTTGCCGCGGCGGCGGGGTTCGCTTCGTTCGGCCTGTGCCTCGTGCGCTCGACGTGGGGCGGTTGGGTTGTCGCGCTCGTCATCCAGCTGGCCAAATCGAGCAACCGGGTGCGTATGCGCACGATTCTCGGGCTCGCCGTGCTGGCGGGGCTGTGCATGCCGCTGCTTGCGATCGGCCCGGTGGCGGACCGCCTGCAGGCACGGCTCGAGTCGATCTCGAACCTGCATGACGACCACAGCTATGCCGAGCGAAACAAATTCTATGCGACGTTTGCCGAAACCGCGTTTACGAACGTCGCGGGCACAGGGCTCGGCGCGACGGGCACGTCGACGAAGCTGACTCAACCCGGCAATCAGCTCGGCAAGTACGGCAACTTCGACAGCGGCGTCATGAATATCCCGTTCGTGCTTGGGTGGCCGGGCACGCTGCTCTATCTGTCGGGCATCGTCTGGCTGCTCGCGCGGGCTGTGCGCGCCTCGTTCGCGCTGAAGGACGACAAGTTTTCGTCGGCTTGCCTCGCGCTGGCGCTCTCGGTGTTCGTCATGCTCGTCTTTACCAACTCGCTGATCAGCACCGGCGGTTTGCTGCTGTATATGAGCATTGCGTCGCTGATCGCGGGCGCGCATTGGCGCCAGCTGCAGCGACGCAGCGCGCGTGCGCGCCTCGCGCCACCCTTCCTCGACGAGGCGTTCAACTCATGAGAATTGCGATCGTCACGCACGCCGTCCGCCATAACGACGGGCAGGGCCGCGTGAACTATGAAATCGCGCGTGCGGCGCTTGCCGAAAATTGCCCGGTCACGCTCGTCGCCTCGCACGTCGCACCGGCGCTTCTCGCCGACCCGCGGGTACGCTGGGTACCGATCCGCATCGGGCGGATCTGGCCGTCCAACCTGCTGCGCCATCAGCTCTTCGCGATCAAGAGCGCACGATGGCTGCGCGCGCATCGCGACGAGTACGACGTGCTCCACGTCAATGGCTTCATCTCGTGGGTTCAGGCGGACGTCAACACCGCGCATTTCGTGCACGGCGGATGGTTCGGGAGTCCTTACTACCCGTTTCGCCTGACGGGCGGATTGCGTGCGGCCTACCAGTACGTCTATACGCGCTTGAACGCCATGCTCGAGCGGTGGGCTTACCGGCGCTCGCACGTGGTGGCAGCCGTGTCCGAAAAGGTCGCGGCGGAACTGCGCGACATTGGCGTGGCGCCCTCGTCGATCGAAGTCGTCCACAACGGCGTGGACATCGAGACGTTCGCGTCGGCCGGCGGCGCGCGCAGCGCGTTCGGGCTGCCAGGCGACGACGCGTTCCTGCTGCTTTTCGCCGGCGATTTGCGTACGCCGCGCAAGAACCTCGGCACTGTGTTGCGAGCGTTGCGGCAGTTGCCCGAGCGTGTGCATGTGGTGGTCGCGGGGCGCGTGAAAGGCAGCCCCTACCCCGACGAGGCTCGTGCGTTGGGCGTGGCCGATCGCGTGCATTTCCTCGATTTCGTCGAAGACGTGCCTGGGCTCATGCGGTGCGTCGACGCCTACGTATTCCCGTCGCGCTACGAGGCGATGAGCCTGTCGCTGCTCGAAGCGATGGCGGCCGGGTTGCCCGTGGTCACCGCGCGTACGGCGGGCGGTGCCGAAATCATCGGCCCCGAATGCGGCATCGTGCTCGACGATCCCGATGATGTCGAAGCGCTTGCGCTCGCGGTGAGCCGTCTGGCCGGCGATGCGCGCCTTGCATGCTCGATGGGCGTGGCCGCGAGCCGCGTCGCGCAATCGTTCGGCTGGTCGCGCATGGGTGCGAGGTACATGGAGATCTATCGCCGGCGGTTGCGTGCGAAGGCGAGCGAAGCCGGCGCGGGCCAGTCCGCGAACGACACATCGCACCGTGCCGCCCGGTGGGTGCAGACAGAAGGAAGCGAACCGAAATGACGGGAATGACTGGAATGACCACACGAGCCGCTACACGGAACGGCATCAAATCGTTGCAGATCGGCATGCACTGGTTTCCGGAGCGGGCCGGCGGGCTCGATCGCATGTATTACTCGCTCGTGCAGGCGCTGCCCGACGCCGGCGTGGCCGTGCGCGGCATGGTGGCGGGCTCGCCGCGCATCGCGCACGAGACGGGCGGTGCCATCCGCGGCTTCGGCCCGGCGCAGCAGGCGCTGCCGCTGCGGCTGATGGCGGCGCGCAAGGCCTTTGCCAGCGCGGTGCGCACCGAGCGGCCCGACGTGATCTCGTCTCATTTTGCGCTTTACACGTGGCCCGGCCTCGACGTGGCGCGCGACATCGCCCGGGTTTCCCACTTCCAGGGGCCATGGGCCGACGAAAGCGGCGTGGAGGGGGCCGCCTCCCTCGGGCAGCGCGCGAAGCACTGGCTCGAGCGTACCGTCTACGCGCGTTCGACGCGTTTCATCGTGTTGTCCGAGGCCTTCGGCCAGATATTGACCTCGCGCTATGGCGTCTCTCCTGAGCGCGTACGCGTGGTTCCCGGCTGCGTCGACGTGGCGCGCTTCGATATCGACATGACGCGCGCGCAGGCGCGTACGCGCCTGCAGTTGCCGCAGGATCGACCGATCGTGCTCGCCGTGCGCCGCCTTGTCAGGCGTATGGGGCTGGAGGATCTGATCGATGCGATGGCGTTGCTGAAGGCGCGGCGCGGCAGCGCCGACGCGATGCTGTTGATCGCGGGCAAGGGCCGCATTGCCGACGAACTGCAGGCCCGTATCGTCGAAAAGGGGCTCGAGCACGACGTGAAATTGCTCGGCTTCGTGCCGGACGATCGGCTCGCGGAGTTGTACCGCGCGGCAACCCTCAGCGTGGTGCCGACCGTCGCGCTCGAAGGCTTTGGGCTCATCACGGCCGAATCGTTGGCGGCGGGAACGCCGGTGCTCGTGACGCCCGTGGGCGGGTTGCCCGAGGCGGTGGCCGGGCTTTCGAAGGATCTCGTGCTGCGCTCGCCCGGCGCGCAGGCTATTTCCGACGGCCTCGAATCGGCGCTCTACGGCCGTATGCAACTGCCCGATGCCAAAGCCTGCCGCGATTATGCGCTGGCCAACTTCGACAACGCCGTGATTGCGCGCCGTGTCGCGGACGTCTATCGCGAGGCGGTGGAGGCAGGGGCCGTCTGACTGCTGCGACTCCTGTTCCTTACACGAACGATCGGTTGAGGCAAAGCGGAGGTGGCGAGGCGCCCTCCGCTTTTTTTATTTCACCGTGACTCCAGCCCGGTACTTTGCCGGACTACGCCAAGGCTCGATACAGCAGGTTTATCAATAACATTGGCGAGTTCATCATATGCCGGTGCTTTCTGAAACTTGACCCGACTTCCTCTCTGCTGGCTCGCGCAGGAATGACTGGCCCAGGTACGCCGGGGGGGTGATCCCGGCGAGGCCAGGGCGGAAGCGCGCAAAGCGCCCACCGTCGAGGAGTTGTGCAAGAAGTTCATGGAGGATCACTCCAAAGAAGCGCAACGAGCCCAGCACCCGCGTCGGCTATCAAGGCGTCATTGCCCGCTGCATCATCCCGCTGCTGGGGCCGCAAGAAGGTCCACGATGTGATGCACCCTGACATCACCGGATTGATGGAAAAACTTTCGTACAAGCAGACCGAGGCGAACTGATGCCTACGAATATCGCCTTGATCGCCATACGTGCTCCTCATCCGATTCGGGCAAGGAGTTGTTCGATCACGTCGCAGGCCTGCCGCTGCCGCAACGTCCTCGCCTCACGTTGCGCTGGCTCGTCGCCTTCGCCCAGCTCGAACTTGGCGACCGACACCGGACCGTCCTTGCGGTAGCCCTCGGCTTTCTCGTCGCTTACGAAGCGGCTGCGCAAGATCGCCAGCGAGGCCTCGACGACGGCACCGTGCTTGCCGTTGCGCTCCTTGTGGAAAGCCGCAGCCACGGCGTCCAGTCCTTCGGATGCGTGTTCAATGCAATAGATCAGATCGTGCGCATCCTTGCGTTCGAAGCGCTGATCGAAGGCGAACGACTTCAGGCAGGTAAAGCTGACCAGGTTGGCATGCTTGATCTGTTCCGTCGCGATTCCGTTGCCACCGAGGAGTTCAGCCTGTATCTCGGTGACTTGGTGAAGGTCAAAAACGATGGACGAATACGGGATATTCAGTGCAGAGATCGTGCCTTCCGTCGGCAATGGCTGTACCTTGCCACCAGCGATGTCCGGTGCATCCGCCAGCAGTTCCAACACCATCAATGCGCCATGTTCAGTGCGGGTCTGCCAACGCCAGGAAAGCTTTGTACCGGCGCTGTTCTCGGCCCGCTCGAACCCCATCTTCTTGAGGTTGTCTTCGAGGGTGTGATGCGCCTGGGTATCGGCTAGGATTTGCAGGTCGATCACAATGTCCACGTCCAGAGTGCCTGCGTGCGCTGGCACTACCGGGGGGCGCTCGACAACTAGATATCGCGGCGTGAGTCCCCCGATCAGGTAGACCGACTCCTTCCACGGCCCGAGTCCGCGCAGCAGCGTCACGAGGACGCGTTCGCAGTCCACCGTGTACTGGTCGCTGTAGCCGTCGAACGTTGCAGGTTTTGCCATCAGAATCCAATCCTTTCCTTGCGTAAGTGCTCGGCCATTTCCTTAGCGCGGCCTTCACCGCGCAAGAGGTCGAGATAGACCTGAACCGGACTGGCCAACCAAACGCCCCCGACGTTCTGCCGAAACAGCAGTTCTCCCGCCGACTTCGTCTCGATGACCGCGAGGTTCGCCCCTTCATTGACGACGCGCGCACCCAGCTCAGCCATTGCCGTCTCGGCACTGGTGCTGGGTAGCAGTCGAACTCGCACCTGTGAGATTCCGGACAAAAAGGGGGCATAGCGCTGTGCAGCGGCTTCGTAGCTCACCGCGTAAGCAACCTGATGCGCATCGAACGTCTGGCCGAGTCGTTCGATCAGTGCATCAGATTTCAATCCGGGCACGAAATACCGGCGCAGCACTGGCGCGCGCTGCGTGGCGAACTGCTTCACCCAGGCATCGAGCAACGCACTTGGCTCGCGCAGATGCCGTTCCTTGCTTGGCCCTTGTCCTCGCGACACCAACCAGTCGTACCGTTCCAGCTCACTCAGCACGTCCGAGGCCGTGGATGGGGCCACCTGCGCCCGTTCGGCCACTTCGGTAACACCAAACCATTCCTCGTGATTGGCGAGGAGCGCGAACAAAACCTGGGCACGCCGACCGGAGAAGAGTGATCGCACCGACTTTTCCAAAGTCTTCGGAGCCGGCTTATCGATGTAGACGTAGGCACCAGCGGCCGGCAGGAAAAGGCTTCCGCCGCTGTCGAAGTAGCCGATGCGCTCGGCTCTAAGCAATTCTTTCGCCCCCGGTGAGAGCGACTCGGCGATCAGTAGGTGTTGCACATCAGCGTAGTGACCGTGCTGTAGTGACTTCAACTGCCACAATGCCTGGCGCACATCTCGGGGATAGATGGACTTCTTAGCCTCAACCAGCAAGACAATCGATTTACCGGCGACGTGCAGATCAATCTTCGCGTCGACGCGACCAGCGGCTTGAACAGCAGGTTCCGACTGAGTCAACTCGGCATGCACGTCCGGCAACTCCCGTAGTGAATCCAAGAGTTGTTCGATCAGAGCGTGTTCCACGAAGATCGATTCGGTCATGAGGCTTTATTTTCTGTTCAGCGAATAATGGCATTATACCGAATATTCGGCGTAGATGCCATATTCGCTGTTCAGCGAATTCCCCGTGATGGCTTGGTGTGTGACAGTCGTCCCGGCGTTCTGCCGTCGGGCTCGCGGGTAACGGAAGACTGCGCCCGACGCTCGGCTCACAACGGACAGGGTCCGTGGTGGAATGCGGGGGCCAGCCATATGAATGCGGCCTTCCCGAAGCGCTGGTTTGACGCTCTGGGGCTGGTTTCGTTGCTGGACACCCGGCAACGCCTCCAGCGTTATTCATGAACCGCCATATGCGGTGGTGTGAGGGGGCGATGGGGGTAACCCCGTTCCCCACTCGATTCTCCGTTCGCTTGACGCCCTGAGCTTTCGCCCTGCATCGCGACCGCTCGGGATCCGGACCGATAGGATCGGCGCTGTCACGCAATAGGGAGTTCAGAGTGCCGAAGATCCAGTCGGGCGGGCCGATATCGCCGGCTGCCAGTGCACATTCCGCCGAGCCGCAGGATGAAAACGAAGCGCGCGCGCCGAATAGCGCCGCGACTCAAGGGTCGAGCCGCCATCAGGACGCACGACTGCAGCCTCTCGATTCGAGGCGGCGCCCATCGTCGCCAACCGGCGCCTCATCGAGCGCGCCGCGCACCGCAAACCTCCCGGTAGCAGGCGAAAACCCGGGCGCGGTCGGCGCCTTGCGTAGACGGCGGACCGGCGGCGACGGCGAACTCGCCCCGTCAACGACGAACGAATCGGCTTCGACAGGCCGTGACGAAGACCGCGCGGCCGACGGCGAAACGCGTGAGCAGGCCACGGGCGTAACGAGGCTCGCCCGTGGCGCGCGCAACGTCGCGTACCGAGCGTTTCAAGGCTATGTGGGGATGCTCGCGATCTCGGCCGGCTATCGCACGGTGCGCAATCCGGGCGAAGCGCTGCGCCATCCATTGGCGACGCTCGGCGGGATCGTGTCGTTCAGTGAGCGCCTCTCGGAGCAGACGATCCAGCAGGGCCGCGCGGACGTACTGGCACGGCATGGCAGCTATATTCCCGCGGACAGCGCTTGCCACGAGGTCGAACCACGCATTTCCTACGAATTGCCGCTCGGCGTAGGCGGACGCGTGACACGCGGCAACCGTCCGCACTACAACAAGCCGACCGATTTCGAGTTGAGCCGTTTCGTGCCAAATGGAGGTGGACTGCACGCCGTTCACCACGAAAGCCTGCATTGCTACACCCATCCGAACTTCGCCACCTCGATGCGCAATAGCCCGTACTGGCGCACCATCGAAGAGGCGCTGACCGAACATTTCGCAGACGAATTACCAGGGCACGCGATCGGTAAGGCCACGCCATACGACCTCAGCCGGCTGCCGAACGGCAAGCGTTGGTCGACGGCGGCAGCGGAACTGGAAAAGGCTGCCGGTACCGAGACGCTCCAACGTGCGTATTTCAGCGGCGATGTGGACGCGATCCGCGCGGTGTCGGCCGCCATCGTCGACATCTGGCCGAAGGAGCCCACCCACACCGCGTGGCGCGCCATTTCGCTCAGCCAGAGCCACCAGCGCCGCAGTCTGGCGGAATGCTTCGTCGGTGCGGCGCTGCTATCGACAGGCAAACTGCCAGCCGACCCCGCGCCGGGTTCGGGCGACGCGGGCAACTGGGCATGGCGGCATCTGCCCGTCAATCAATTCAAGCAGATTGCGCCGAAGCAGGCCAAGGCCATCCGGCAGCAGGCGCAGGCGCTTCAATCGAAGCTCGGCCGGACATTCGATCAGGCGTTCTACGGCTTCGATTCGCACACGCAAGGCGAGGCAATGGGGGCAATTCAGGCGCAAATTCACCGCGAGTGGAAGCCGGTGCTTTGAATTTGACGCGCCGAGTAGCATATCGAGCGAAGCGAGACGGTATCAATCACGCTTCTCTACTGCATTCCTATTTGAACCGAAAAGGCAGATATTCGCTTTTGCCTGCGCCGCTGGCTGCGCGGAAAATAGTGCGTGATGCCGCGCTCCGCCCGCCTCCCCGCTGCGCGGGCGTCCCCAGCCTCTCTCCTTATCAGAAACCCTAACGCAAACGATTGCGCTCGCTAGTGCGCTCAAGTCGCTGCTTCGCTCCTCCGTAAGAGCAATTGCATGTTTTTATCAATGTCGGGGCCAATGCGCAATTGCCGGCGACACCGTCTCGGGTTTACGGAGAAATTAAGTATGGGATTCAATCAAATGACGGTCCGTGCGAAGCTTACGCTGGCATTCGGCGTTCTGGCGGCGATCGTGCTGCTCGTGTCGGGACTGGCGCTGAAGGCGCTTGCGGATGCGAATGACGCGTTCGCGACCTACGTGAAAGGAGTCAGCGCGCGGGCCGAGATGGCGACGATGGTGCGAACGGCGGTGGACAGGCGGGCGATTGCCGCGCGTAACCTCGTGCTGGTGAAGAAGCCCGAAGACCTCGCGATGGAAAAGGCGGCGGTGCTGCAGGCCGAGAAAGATGTGCAGGTACGCCTTGCTCAGCTCAACGACATGGTTGCGCACGGCGTGGGCGTTGCGCCGGAAGCGAAGACGCTTGCCGCCGGTATCGAGCGCGTCGAAGCCCAGTATGGGCCGGTGGCGCTTGCGATCGTGAACGCAGCGCTCGAAGGGCGGCACGATGAAGCCGTTACGATGATGAACGACCAGTGCCGTCCGTTGCTCGCGCAACTGATCGAGGCTGCCAACAAGTTCGTTGCATTCTCGCGGGGCCGAGCCGACACCATGGTGGCCGATGCCGAGGCGCGGTATGCGACCGAGCGGCTCGTCCTGATCGGAATGAGCCTCGCGGCGCTTTGTTTGGCAATCCTGGCTGCGTTGGCGATTACGCGCAGTCTTACGCGGGCATTGGGTGCCGAGCCGAACGTGCTCGGCGAGGCCACGCGCCGCGTGGCCGAGGGCGATCTGCGCCCCGTGGCGGGCTCGCAGTCCGCGGCGCCGGGCAGCGTGCTCGCATCGATGGGCGAGATGCAGGGGAGCCTGGTGCGGCTGATCGGTCAGGTGCGTACGGCAGCCGACGGCATTGCCACGGGCTCGAGCGAGATCGCCTCGGGCAACGAGGACTTGTCGTCGCGTACGGAGCAGCAGGCCTCGTCGCTGCAGGAAACGGCTTCCAGCATGGAGGAGTTGACCTCGACTGTCCGCCAGAATGCCGATAACGCGCAACAGGCGAGTTCGCTTGCCGCGAATGCATCGGAAGTGGCACAAAAGGGCAGCGGCGTCGTGAGTCAGGTCGTGGATACGATGGCGCGAATCAGCGACAGTTCTTCGCGAATCGCGGAAATCACGGGCATGATCGAGGGCATCGCCTTTCAGACGAATATCCTCGCGCTCAATGCGGCTGTGGAGGCTGCTCGCGCCGGCGAGCAAGGGCGTGGATTCGCCGTGGTCGCGAGCGAGGTGCGCAGCCTTGCGCAGCGTTCGTCGAGCGCCGCGAAGGAAATCAAGGAACTCATCGGCGAATCGGTCGATCGCGTACGCGACGGCGCGCAATTCGCCGAAGAGGCGGGCGCGACGATGACCGAAATCACGCAGGCGATTGCGCGTGTGACCGACATCATGGGCGAGATCGCGGCCGCTTCGAGCGAGCAAAGCCGTGGCATCGAGCAGGTCAACCACGCGATTACGCAGATGGACGAGGTGACGCAGCAAAACGCGGCGCTCGTCGAGGAAGCCGCCGCGGCGTCGAAATCGCTCGAACAGCAGGGGCGCCAGCTGAACGACGCCGTGGCGTTCTTCCGGTTGGAGGCGGGCGCTACCGAACGCTCCCCGGCGCCCGAGCGCAAAAAGGCGGCCGTAGCCAAGCCGGCTGCGCCTGTTGCGC
Organism: Trinickia caryophylli; assembly: GCF_034424545.1. Classification (NCBI taxonomy): domain Bacteria; kingdom Pseudomonadati; phylum Pseudomonadota; class Betaproteobacteria; order Burkholderiales; family Burkholderiaceae; genus Trinickia; species Trinickia caryophylli. The sequence continues at coordinate 1,661,094 of NZ_CP139971.1, forward strand.
GTCGTGCCGTTGCCGTTGCTCCGCGCCCAACCAAGGCGGCTCCGGCCGCAACTGGAGGGGCGCCGGCCGTGGCTGCGCCAGCGGCAAGCGCGCAGGCTGCAAGCGCCGACTGGCAGACCTTCTGACCGCTCGGGTGGGGCGGGTGGGGGCGATCTCGGCAGACTGCGGGGGCGGCGGTGTATCATCGCCCCCGCGCACCATGCTGCATCCTCGAGCCTGCCCCCATTTACGTACCCAAGATGTCAGTCGCCGAACTCAAACGCCGCCGCACATTCGCAGTCATTTCGCACCCGGACGCCGGAAAGACCACGCTCACCGAGAAGCTCCTGCTTTTCTCGGGCGCCATTCAGATCGCCGGTACCGTCAAAGGCCGCAAGAGCGGTCGCTATGCCACGTCCGACTGGATGGAGATCGAAAAGCAGCGCGGCATTTCGGTGGCGAGTTCGGTGATGCAGTTCGAGTACGGCGACGCCGTCATCAATCTGCTCGACACCCCGGGCCACGAAGATTTCTCTGAAGATACGTACCGCGTGCTGACGGCCGTGGATGCGGCGGTCATGGTGATCGACGGCGCCAACGGCGTCGAGGCGCAAACGCTGAAGCTGCTCGAAGTATGCCGCAGCCGCCGCACGCCGATCGTCACGTTCATCAACAAGCTCGATCGCGAAGTACGCGAGCCGCTCGACTTGCTCGACGAAATCGAGCAGCACCTGGGCGTTGCGGCCGTGCCGTTCACCTGGCCGATCGGCATGGGCAAGGAATTTCGCGGCGTGTACGACGTCGAGCACGACCAGGTGCGGCTGTTCCGTGCCGGCGAGGATACGGCTGGCGGCGCCGTCGAGACGCTGAGCGCGCCGGACGACGAGGAAGGCGAGCGGCGTTTCGGCTTCGCGTGGACGCGCGCCAAGGAAGAAATCGATCTGATTGGCGCGGCCACGCCAGCTTTCGATCGGGAGGCGTTCCTGGCGGGCGAGCAGTCGCCCGTGCTGTTCGGCTCGGCCATCAACAATTTCGGTGTGAAGGAAGTGCTCGACGCGCTGGTCGAGCTTGCGCCGCCGCCTTCCGCGCGCATGGCCGTGGAGCGCCCGGTGCAACCGGAAGAGCCGAAGTTCACCGGTGTGGTGTTCAAGGTGCAGGCGAACATGGACCTTGCGCACCGCGATCGTGTGGCGTTCATCCGCGTCTGCTCGGGGCACTTCGAGCGCGGCATGGCGCTGAAGGTGACGCGTTCGGGCAAGACGTTTCGCGCGAACAACGTCGTCACGTTTCTTTCGCAACGGCGCGAGACGGTGAGCGAAGCGTACCCCGGCGATATCATCGGCATTCCGAATCACGGCACGCTGAGCCTCGGCGATACGCTGACCGAAGGCGAGCAGTTGCAGTTCGTCGGCTTGCCGTTCTTTGCGCCCGAGATCTTCCAGACGGTCGAGGTGGTCGATCCGATGCGTGCGAAGCAACTGGGCGAAGCGCTCAAGCAGCTTGGCGAGGAGGGCGCGATCCAGGTGTTCCGCCCGACGCATGGCGGCCTGACGATCCTGGGTGCCGTGGGGCAGCTGCAATTCGAGGTGGTGTCGCACCGCCTGTCGGCCGAGTACAAGGTCGATGTACGCATCATGCCGGCGCGCTATCGGATGTCGCGTTGGGTCACCTGCGAGGATCCGGCCGAGCTCAGGCGCTTTCTCGACGCCTATTCGGTGCGGATCGCACTCGATGCCTCGAATGCGCCGACCTATCTGGCCTCGCATATCTCCGAGATCGAGGTGGCGCAAAAGGCGTGGCCGAAGATCGTCTTCAATGAGTTGCGCGAGCGTTCGGGTGCGCCGTTCAAGAAGGCGATTTGAGGCGGTTCGGTTGGGACTCGAGCTGGATAGCGCCTGTTGGGAGGCGCCGAGTGCAAAGCCGATCAGCGCATTGAAAAGACGGTTGCGGTTGCCGTCTCGTCAGTGCGCTTCCACGGCTTCGACGACCTCATGCTCGACATACGTCAGCCGACGCCAGCGCTCGATGCCGGTGAAAACGCAGGCGATGCCGTGCACCGCAGCCGCTTCGGCGAATTTCTCGCAACACAGCGCCTTGAGTTCCCCGATGGCTTCCTGAGTGAAGTCGCCGCCGCTCGCAAACGATATGGCTACCACGAGGCGCCCATCGGATTCCAGGAGCGCTTCGTCAATTTCGCAAACGTCGTATGCCGGTGCTTCGACCTCGCCATCGTCGGGATACATCGACGGCAGGTTCCGGTACTCGCCATTGATCGCGGCGTACGCATCGTCGAGTGCGTGGCGCACGACGTCGGGGATATCGCCCTCGAATTCAGTGGTGAGTCCGGCGAGTTGAAACTGCACTGCAATCCAGGTTTCTTCGAGTTGGGGGGTACTGCTCGATACCGCCATTGACGTTCCTTCGGTTGTGCGCGTTTGTGCCCTCGAGCGAAACAGGCGTTGCGTATGTTACGACGCAGGCGGCAATGCCGCTACCCCGGGGCGTCGCAGCCACGCGAGCCGCCCCACCGCTCCAACGACCAGCGGCCCCGGCCGACGATCAAGCACCCTGCCAGCAGAGGTATTTCACCTCCAGAAACTCGTCGATGCCGAGGTGCGACCCTTCCCGCCCCAACCCGCTTTGCTTCATCCCCCCGAACGGTGCCAGCTCGTTCGAGATCAACCCGCAGTTGATCCCGACCATACCCGCTTCGATGCGCGCCGCAGCCCGCCAGATGCGCTGTGCATCGCGGCTGTACAGATACGCGGCCAGCCCGTACTCCGTATCGTTGGCGAGCGTGAGTGCCTGCTCGTCGTTGTCGAAGCGCAGCAACGGCGCGACGGGGCCAAAGGTTTCCTCGTGCGAGATCCGCATGGCAGGCGTGACCTTCCCCAGCACCGTGGCCTGAAAGAAGAAGCCCCCCAAAGCGTGACGGGCGCCGCCATGCAAAAGCTCGGCACCGTTCGCCAGCGCGTTCTCGATGTGTTCCTCGACTTTACGCACGGCGGCTTCGTCGATAAGCGGGCCAAGGTGCACCCCGGACTCCAGTCCGCTGCCCACGCGCAGCTGCGCGACGCGCTCGACCACCCGCTCGGCCACCGCATCGTACACGCCCGATTGCACCAGTATCCGGTTTGCGCTGATGCAGGCTTGCCCTGTATTGCGGAACTTCGCCGCGACGATACCGTCCGCGGCGGCATCGAGGTCCGCGTCGTCGAAGACGATGAGCGGCGCGTTGCCGCCCAGCTCCATCGAGCACTTCTTGACGGTCTGCGCGGTCTGCGCGAGCAGCACGCGGCCGATTTCGGTCGATCCCGTAAACGTCAGCTTGCGCACGAGAGGGTTCGCCGTCATCTCGCCGCCTATCGCGCGTGCGTCGTCGCCCGTGACCACGCTGAGCACGCCAGGCGGAAGCCCCGCACGCCGGCCCAGTTCGGCGAGCGCGAGCGCGGTCATCGGCGTCTGGCTCGCGGGCTTGATCACCATCGTGCAGCCCGCGGCGAGCGCGGGTCCCGCCTTGCGCGTGATCATCGCAGCCGGAAAATTCCATGGCGTGACCGCGGCGCATACGCCAATCGGTTCGCGCAAGGCGATGATCCGCTGCTCCGGCTTTGCGCCCGGGATCACGTCGCCGCGTACACGCGTGGCTTCTTCGCCGAACCACCGTACGAACGATGCGGCATAGTCGACTTCGCCGCGCGCTTCGGCCAGCGGCTTGCCTTCCTCTAACGTGATCAGGGTGGCGAGGTCGTCCCTGTGTGCGACGATGAGTTCGTACCAGCGCCGCAGCGCCGCGCCACGATCATGGGCCGTCTGCGCGCGCCACGCGCCGAATGCCTCATGCGCGGCTTCGATGGCGAGCCGTACCTCGCCTTCCCTGCAACGCGGCAGTGCGGCGAGCACCGATCGATCGAAAGGGTTCCGAATCGTGTAGCGGCCATGCGGCGTGTCTTCGACCCATTGACCGCCGATGAATGCCGCCTCGTGCCAAAGGCCGGTGTCGTGCAGAAGATGCTTCATCCGTTGTTCGCCCTCCATTGTCCGTCGCATCAGCAGGGAAAGCGGCCGACCATGTACTGCGCATCGTCGTCGTCGGTCACCGGCAGGCCGGACGCTTTCAGCCCCTGGCGCAGCATCTTCATGAGCCGATCCGGCACGCGCATGGCGGGCGCGCGCAGCGGGCCGCCATTGAACCCGGCGAGCCAGTCCTGGTATTTCCACATTGCCCGGTTCAACACGCCGGTGCCGCCCGCATAGGTCTGCGCCGCCGCGCCGTTGGCGTTGCGCGCGGGATTGACCTGCCAATACAGCTGCATGGCTTCTTCCCATCGGCCGCGCCGCGCAAGATCGAACGCCCTCGGGTAGTAATCGCTCATCCAGGCGGTGTTGCTCGTGCCCGAAAACTGCAGCTTCATGAGGCTCATGAGCGCAATGGCGTCGCCTTCTATCGGGCAGCTGATCACCACGTCTTCGCGGAAGTGGTGATACATCTCGCAGATGCCTGCTGGCAGCGGAAAGCCCTGCTCGGCTTTGATAGCGACGATATTCGGGCAATCGTCGAGCAGACGGCGCACGAGCGATACCGGCATGCCGGCCGGATGAACGCGTTCGAAGCCCCAGAGCGGAATCGGGAACAGCATGACGGCGAGATCGGTCGCGTCGCAAAATGCCTTCGTGTAGTCGTAGATCTCTTTTTCCGAAGTGGGCCAGAACTGAGGCGGATAGGAAAGCAAAACGATGTCCGCGCCGGCTTTTGCCGCGAGTGTGGCCGCCTCGATATTTTCGGCAAGCGTGCCGAATGCGGCATGAAAGAAGAGGCCCAGCTTGTCTCCCGCCGTGTCGCGTGCCCAGGCGGTAAAGCGTGCGTTCTCCTCGGGTGTGATGGCGACTTCGCTGCAAAGCAGCGTATAGCGGAAGCCGAGACGCATCGCAAGATCGATGTCGTGGCGAATGCCGCGCTCGTTGAGTTGCTTCAGGTCCGCGCTGTAGCTTGGAATCGTCACGGCCGAGCAGCCGGTTAGCTGCTCTTTTGCCCATGCGCGGGCGTCTTGACGGGTGTATGCAGGCATGAGAACGATCCTCGAGTCGAATATTGCGGTTTATTTACTTGGCTACGGGCACGATGCTCGCCGGCAGCGGCATACCGCAGCCGCGCGCCTTGGCGCGTATGAAAAGCATTTCGGCGATCACCACGTCCTGTAGTGCCGAGCCCACCGATTTGTAGACGACGATGTCGTCGTTGGACTGGCGCGGTATTGCCTGGCCCGAGACGAGCGCGGCGAGCGAGGTCAGTTTCCCGGCGAGCGGTACGCCTGCGCGTGCCGCGGCGATGCCGTCGCCGGTGTCGTGCGCGACTTCGTCGGGCATGTCGGCCACGACGCACGCGGCCCGCGCGATCGTCTCTTCATCGAGCTCGCGCTGCTCGGGCAACGTGGAGCCGAGAGAGACCACCGTCGAGCCGGCCCGCAGCCACGCGGCGCGCAGCACGGGTGACTCGTCGCGGCTGCGCGCCGCGCAAATCACGACATCGGCATCCTGCACGGCCGCTTCGGCGCTGATTGCCGCGGAGATCTCCACATGGGGCGCGAACGCGTCGGCAAAGCGCTCGCGGCTGGCCTGCGTCGGGCTGAACACGCGCACTGCTTCTATCTCGCGCACGGCGATCAGGCATTCGAGTGCGCCGCGTGCCTCGAATCCGGAGCCGATCACCGCAACCCGCAAGGGTTGTCGCGGGGCCAGCCGGTCGATGGCGAGCGTAGCAGTGGCGGCGGTGCGCAGTCCCGTCACGCGGTTACCGTCGATGAGCGCACTGAGCGCCATTGTTTCCCGATCGAAAAGCGAGATCAGATAGGCGGCACGGCGCGCGCGTGGGGAGGCCGCAATGAGCTTGCAGCCCATGTGCCCTCCGACGGGCGAGACGGCGCTCAGGCTGCGCAGCCAGATACCGTCGCCGCGTGCCATCGAGCGTGGAGGAACCATCGCATCGGACGGGCAGGCGCGGTAGGCATCGGCAAGCGCGGCGACGGCTGAGGGCCAGTCGGCCAGCGATGCGACGTCGGCATCGCTCAGAAAGCGTGTGGGCGCCGGGGCGCCGGTGGGTCGGGTGGCGGACATGGTGCTGGTAGTGACGTTGATGGCCAACGCACTATAGGCAGCACCCTCGATGGCGTGTACTGCTCAGCCTCGAAAGCAGCTATGCATCGGATCGATGGCTCGCACCGACCGCGAGGCCCGCGCCGTGCAGCCGTTCGATCAACTGGCGCACTTCGCGCGTTGCGCGCGTATGCGGGCGCTGCGGCGATTCGGCAAGCACGACGAAGCGCTCGAGCACGGGCCCGACGATGCGCGCCGATGCCAGCCGCGCATCGAGCCGGCCTGGCGAGACCGACGCGATGGCATAGCCGCCGCCTGCGGCGACGATCTCGTGCTGCAGCCGCACCGAATCCACCTCCACGGCAACCTGGAGCGTCAGCGCGTGCTCCCGGGCCAGGCGATCGAGGCGCCCGCGCAGCGGATGCGGCCGCGCGGGAACGACGAGCGGCACACCGGATAGCCGGCGCAGCGCAACGTCCTTGCCTTCGACCATCTCGTCCCCGCTACGTCCGACCAGATGCAGCGGTACCTTGGCGAGTACGCGAGCGTCCCGGATGCTCGCCTTGTCCTCGCGCAGCACCATGGCCATGTCGAGGCGGCCTTGCCGCAAATGCTCGTCGAGCAGCGCGCTCGCGCCTTCGACGAGATGGAGCCGCACGCCGGGCAGCGCGTTTCGTACCGCGGCGAAAATCGGCCCGGCGAACTGATCGACCGCGGAGGGAAGCAGCCCGACAAGTACCTCGCCGGCGGGCTGGCCACGGGCGTTGCGGATATCGTCCGCAAGCGCCTGCGCTTTCGCGGCGAGATCGGACACGCGCGGGAGGACATATTCGCCGAAGTCCGTGAGTACGACGCCGCGGCCCGTACGCCGGAAAAGGCGCTCCTTGCATTGCTGCTCGAGCAGGGCGATGTTGCGGCTGACGAGCGACTGAGGCATGTCGAGCGCCGCGGCTGCCTTGCTGAGGCTGCCCAACGCGGCCACGCGCACGAACACGAGCCAACGTTGATCGACGATGGCAGGCGTATCGCGGGCGGCATGCACGTCGACCTTGACGTTCGCGGGCACACGGTCTTTGCGTACACGCGGCTGCTCCTCGGCGGACGGGGCATGTACGTTCGATGGCGTTCGATCCTTGCCCTCCTCGCGAACGAGCCGCATGCACGCTTCGATGACGGCGGCCGGCGGGTGTGCGCTGCCGCGCTCGTATCGGCTGATGGACGATTGCTCGATGCCCAGCAATGCGGCGAACGCTTTCTGGCTGCGGCCGCTGCGTGCCTGTCGGATGAGCTCGGCGATGGTGGCGGTGCTCATGATTCGATGGATCGATGGCGATGCATGTCGTGCATAGAGATGGAAATGGACTGACTGAACCGCGGCGTCGAACCAGGCAAGGCCCGTCGCGGGCGTGCAGCCGCTGGTGCTCAATCGGCCGACGCGCGATCCATGGCGGCAACAGCCTCTTTGAGCAGGCCGCGCATCCATGCGAGCCCCGGATCGCTCGTTCGATGCTTGTGCCACTGAACGGCTTGCCGCATTTGCGGCATTGCAAGCGGCAGCGGGCGGATCGTGACGGGCAAGGTACGGGCGGCCTGCCGGGCGAGCCGCACGTGCATCGTCGCTACGCGATGCGTACCGACCACGAGGTGCGCGGGCGACAGAAAACTGAACGTGCTCGCCTCGACCTGCCGCTTGATGCCGAGACGCTGCATGAACCAGTCTTCGAGCGCGATGCCGTCGCCGGGCTGCACGACCACGTGGCCCGCCGTCATATAGCGCTCTTCCGTCATCTCGCCGCTGGCGAGACGGCCCTCGTTCCACAGGACGCAGCAGAACGCCTCTTCGAACAACTGCTCCGACGGGTGCTCGGGCGAGCAGTAGTCCTTCGGAATGATCAGCAGATCGGCCTCGCCGCGCTCGAGCACGCGTTGCGGCTGCGTGGCCTGAGGCCGCAACTCGAAGCGCACCCCGGGCGCCTGCGCGTACGCGAGTTGGAGCACGTGTGGCATGAGCGTCATCATCGTATAGTCGGATACGAGCATGCGGAAGAGCCGGTTTGCTTGAGAGGGAACGAACAGCGGCCGAGCGGCGACCGTTGCATCCACGCGTACGAGGATATCGCGCACCGCATCTTTCAATCCCTGCGCGCGCGAGGTCAACTCCATCTTGCGGCCGACCTGCACCAGCAATTCATCGCCGAAGTATTCGCGCAGCCGTGCGAGCGCATTGCTCATGGCGGATTGGCTCAGATGGATTTTTTCGGCTGCCCGGCTGATGCTTTCTTCAGTCAAAAGTGCATCGAGTGCCACGAGCAGATTCAGATCGAGCTTGTTGAAGCGCATGCGCGCTGTCTCCGTTCAATGTCTTTTTTCCCGTGCCGTTGGCAATGCCTCGGCGCGTAGGCCGGCATCAGGGTTTTTCCCGAAAGTATTCAGGGCGCCAATACAGCGGATGGATGCAATCCATTTGAGCCATCCGTGAGCGCATCTTAATCTAAAGCCCATCTCGAGACGATCCGATCGGATCCTCGCATCGGGATGCCCTGCCACGGTGCTTGCGTCGCTCCTGCGAGCGCGCTGCATCGCTGAACGACAAGACAGATGCCCGCGCGAAACGAATGAGCGCCGGCCAAGAGGAGACAAGAGTGGGTAAAGGATTCCGTGCGGTTGCCGCCGCCGGTTGCGCGTTATGCGCAGCGGCGGGCGTTGAAAATGTCTGGGCTTTCGAGGGTGGGGTTTCTCCTTATCCGGCAGGCGCGGTGGGGACGAATATCGCCGAGATGCCGCCCATTCCGGGGTTGTTCGCTTTGGAGCAATTCAATTACAGCTTTTCCAATGGGCTATACGGCAACAACGGCGAGAAGTTGCCGATTCCTTTTCGCACCTCGGCGTTTTCGGCAACCACGCGCCTGCTCGCCTCGTATCCTTTCACCGTGCTCGGCGCGCACGTGTATACACAACTCGTGCTGCCGGTCGTATCGCTGCACACGAACGTCATGGGCCGGCGCAACACGCAGAACGGCCTTTCGAACATCACGCTGTCCCCAGTCATCATGAGCTGGAAACTGGCGCAGAACCTGACCTTTACCTCCGGGTTCGACATTGCGTTCGAATCCGGTTCGTACAGTCCGGCGAAGGCGAGCGTGGCCGTGGGGTACACCTCGTTTCAACCCGTCGTTTCGCTGCGCTACAACGCGCCGAACGGGCTCGACCTGGGCACGGCCAATCGCGTGATGGTCAACCGCGAAAACGGCGAGACGGGTTATCGATCCGGTACCGGATACGTCGGCGAGTTCGAGGCCGGATGGAATTTCGGCAAATGGAAGCTCGGCGTGGTCGGCGCCTACATGAATCAGTTCACCGACGACAAGCTCAACGGCGTGACGATCGCCGGCAACCGCGCGAAGACACTCGCGCTCGGGCCTTCGATCGTCTACGACGGCGGCGCCTACAACGTCAACCTCAATTACCAGCACGGCCTGTACGCGGCCAATACGTCGAAGAGCAACGCTATCTGGCTGAACGTGGCAATCCCGTTGTGGGCACACGTTCCGCACGGCGCGAGTCATTGAAATACCTGAGAGGAATCGAATGTTTCGTTACTTCCCCACGAATTACGTCTGGAATCTGTCCGTCGATCTGGCGATCGAAATGGGCGCGCGTATCGGCGAAATCGAGGCCATGTGCGCACCGCTTCAGGAGGCGGCCAAACAGCCGGATGCCGAAGGCACCCGCGCATTCAGGCAGGTCTGGTCCGCCATGGCCGATCGCCTGTGCGATCTCGCGCAGGAAGACGAAGCGAACGGCCGGATGCTCTCCGCCGGCGAAAAGCTCAAGCGTGCCTCGATCTACCTCATCACATGCGAGCGGCTGCAATCGCATGACGCGCCGGCGCGCATCGATCTCTATCGCCGCTCGCTCGATACGTTTTCGCGCGGCGTCGCCCTGCTCGGCGAAAACTGCGAACGCGTGACGATTCCATACGGGGAAGGGCACCTGTCGGGCCTGCTCGTCAAAGCGAAGGGCGAGGGCACGCGCCATCCGTTGCTCGTGCAACTGAATGGGCTCGATTCCACCAAGGAAATGAAATACCTCGTCGGTTTGCCGGGATGGCTCGCGCAACGCGGGGTGTCGTCGCTGATCGTCGATCAGCCCGGCACCGGCGAGGCGCTGCGGCTAGCTGGCATGCCGGCGGCCTACAACACGGAGGTCTGGGCCAGCAGAATCGTCGACTGGCTCGAGACGCGCGACGACGTCGATCCGCGCCGCATCGGCCTCGAAGGCGTTTCGCTCGGCGGCTATTACTGTCCGCGCGCGGTGGCGTTCGAGCCGCGCTTTGCGTGCGGCGTGGTGTGGGGCGCCAACCACGACTGGCGCGACGTGCAGAAAAAGCGCCTGCAGCGCGAGGGCAACTTCCCCGTTCCGCATTATTGGAATCATGTCTGCTGGGTCTGGGGCGCGAAGGACATCGACGATTTCATGCGCATCGCCGAAGACGTGCATCTCGACGGCGTACTCGATCGGATCAAGGTACCGTTTCTCGTCACACATGGCGAGAAGGATTCGCAGATCCCCGTTTCCTGGGCGCATCGCACCTATGAACAACTCGTCAACAGCCCGAAGCGCGAACTGAAGATCTTCACGGAGCGCGAGGGCGGCGTTCAACACTCGAGCTTCGACAACTCGATCAACGCAGGCCACTACATCGCCGATTGGGTGGCCGAAACCCTGGGTGGGCGCACGGCGCTCTGATCTCCGATCATTTCTTCACAGATATTCGAACTCATGAACATCATCGGACCCGATGCACTCGTCTTCGGCGTGGACGACGTGGCAAGCTGCAATCAGTACCTTCGCGACTACGGCCTCGTACCCGTGCGCGCGGACGCGACGGGCGGGCGCTTCGAAGCGCTGGACGGCACGGCGATCGAAATCCGGCGCGCGGATGACCCGGCGCTCCCGCCCTCGATCGGCACGGCGAGCATGCTGCGCAAGACGATCTATGGCGTGACCGATTCCGCCACCCTGGATGCCATCGCGGCGGAACTGCACCGGGACCGCGAAGTGCGCAGGCTCCCCGACGGGGCGATCGAGTCGGTCGACGATATGGGCTTCGCGCTCGGCTTTCAGGTCACGGCGAGGCGCTCGCTCGAACTGCCGGCGGAGCCTGTCAATGCTCCGGGCGCGCCGGCGCAACGCGGGCCGAACGTGGTCGGAGTGGCGGACGATGCCGATCTCACGCCGCGAACGCTTTCGCATGTCGTCTATTTCGTGCCCGATGCGCAAAAGGCCGAGGCATTCTACGTGGAGCGCCTGGGCTTTCGCTGCACCGACCGCTTTACCGGCGTGGGGCCATTCCTTCGCCCGGCCGGCACGCTCGATCACCACACGCTCTTCATGATCGAGACGCCGCCGTTCATGAAGGGATGCGAGCACTTCACCTTTCATATGAGCGGACCGACCGCGGTGATGCAGGCCGGATCGCGTTTCGTCGCGAAGGGATACCAGTCGTTCTGGGGCCCCGGCCGCCACCGGTTCGGATCGAACTGGTTCTGGTATTTCAACAGCCCGCTCGGCTGCCATGTCGAATACGACGCGGATATGGACCTGCACGACGATAACTGGTTGGCGCGGGTGGCCCCGATGGGCGCGGATACGTCGCAACTGTTTCTCTTTCAACACCGCGAGAACTGGGCACCAGGCGGGCCGCGAGCGGCATTGGCCGACCCGGTCCGGTCGTAACGGCGCGGGGTGCAGCGATGCAGGTAGCGCATTTGCCGATTCGGCTCGCGAGGCTGGACGAACTCGCGGATCCGGGGTCGCGCGGCTTCGATCCCGCCGGCCGCGGACGCGACACGTTGTTAATCGTCCGTCGCGGCGACGACGTATTCGCGTACCTCGATGCGTGCCCGCATTACGGCAATACGCCGATGGCATGGCGCAAGGACGCCTACCTGAACGGCGACGGCACGCGCATCGTTTGTCACGCGCACGGGGCGCAGTTCGATATCGCGACCGGGGTATGCCTCTCGGGGCCATGCCTCGGTCAGCGGCTGACGCCGCTCGAAACGACGGTGGCGGACAACGGCGACATCTGCGTCTTCATGGGCGAGGCGCAGGCGCGCGTATGACGCGGCGCCGCTGCGGCCGCAAGAGGCCGGCCCGCAGCGCGATGCGAACACATTCAAAACAAGATGCCTGTCCGCGCGAGGCGCGGGCGGCATGAATCAGGAGACTGGTATGACTTCCGTTCGGCATGTTCTCATCGTCGGGGGCGGCTTTTCCGGCATGGCCGCCGCTATTCAATGCGCGAAGCAGGGAATACGCGTCGATCTCGTCGAGATCGACGAGAAGTGGCGCGCCTATGGCGCGGGCATCAGCATCGGCGGTCCGACGCTGCGCGCGCTGAAAACGGTGGGCGTGCTCGATGCCGTGCTGGCGCGCGGCTATTGCGGCGATGGCGTCGATCTCTTCACCTGGAGCGGCACCCCGCTCGGGCAGTTGCCCACGCCTCGCGTGGCAGGGCCGGAAGTGCCGGGTGGCGGCGCCATCATGCGCCCGGTGCTGGCCGAGATCCTTTCGCAAGCGACGCGTGCGGCGGGCGTGAACGTGAGGCTCGGCTGCAGTTTCTCGCGTTTCGAGCCGCACGCGACGGGGGTGGACGTGACGCTCAGCGATGGCTCGCAAGCCACCTACGACCTCGTCATCGGTGCGGACGGTCTTTATTCGACCGTGCGGCAGGCCGTGTTTCCCGGCGCACCGCTGCCGCGCTACACGGGGCAGGGCGTGTGGCGTGCCGTCGTGCCGCGGCCGGCGGACATCATCCGCGCGACGATGTGGATGGGCCACAAGGTCAAGGCCGGCGTCAATCCGGTATCGCGCGACGAGATGTACGTCTTCGTCACCGAGGACCGTCCGGTCAACGACCGCGTCGATCCGCAGCAATGGCCGGAAATGCTGCGCGCGCTGCTCGAGCCGTTCACCGCGCCGCTCGTCCAATCGGTGCGTGCCGGGATCGGCGCGCATTCGAAGGTCATTTATCGCCCGCTCGAAAGCCTGTTGCTGCCGCAGCCATGGTTCGCGGGCCGCGTAGTGCTGATCGGCGATGCCGTGCATGCGACAACGCCGCACATGGCCGCCGGCGCCGGCATCGGCATAGAAGACGGGATCGTGCTCGCCGAGGAGCTGGGCCGCGCGGCGACGCTCGATGCGGCGTTGGCTGCCTTCCAGGCGCGCCGATGGGACCGATGCCGCCTCGTCGTCGAAAACTCCGGGCGGCTTGGCGAGATCGAGGTGTGCGGCGGCGACAAGGCCGAGCACTCGCAAATCATGCGCGAGACGCACATGAGCCTGGCGCAACCGATCTGAGCCCGCGGAGGCCCTCATGGAACAGAACGTCATCGCAACCGGCGCGCGGTTGCCGGTCGGACAGGCAGCCGTCGGGCGCTACAGCGTGGCCGGCGTGCTGGCCTTGCTCGTCGCGCATTGCGCTGGCATGGTCGATCTCGTCGCGCTGCCCGTCTGGGTCGGCACGCTGATCGGCGACTATCGCCTCGATCCGCAACAGGCCGGCACATTGGCCACTTTGTTTCTGACCGGCGCCGTGGCCAGCAGCGTGCTGCTTTCGCCGCGCCTGAACCGTCTCGAGGCGCGGCTCGTGTCCTCGGCCGGGTTTGCCATCGCGGCGGGAGCGTTCTTTCTCGCGTCGACTATCGACGGCTATGTGCCGATGGCGGCGCTCCACCTCGTTGCCGGGCTTGCCGTCGGCGGCAGTCTCAGCGTCACGCACGGAACGATCGGCCGCAGCCGCAATCCGCATCGCCTGTTCGCGATCGCGGGCCTGTCGCTCGGCTGTTTCGCCATCGCGTTTCTCGGCAGTACGCCCGGGCTCATCGCGTCCCGCGGCGGCCGCGTGCTCTTCCTCGTATTCGCCGGCGTCATGACGGTGGCCGCGGTTACCACGGCGGTGGCCTTTCCGAAGACGCACACGCGAAACGATGGTGCGGCGAACGCAGAAGCGCCGCTTTCGCGCGCGGTCTGGTGCGGCATGATCGGCGTGGCCTGCATGGGGCTGACACAGGCAATGGTGTTTTCGTTCCTGCAGCGCATCGGCCTCGACCGAGGCTTCGGCCTGCCGGCCGTCACGGGTGTGCTTATCGCACTGGGTCTCGTGAACCTGTTGCCGGCGCCGCTGGCGGGGTTGCTCGAAGCGCGCGTGCCTGGCGTTCGCGTCGTGCAATGCGGCGCGCTCGCGCAGGCCGCCGTTGCCGTCACGATCGCACAGAGCGCGACATTCGCGCCTTACGCCGCATCGGCGTCGGTCTTCGCGGCTGTGATGATTTTCACGCACACGTTCGCATTCGGCATGCTGGCGCGCCTCGACCACACCGGCCGCGCCGTCGCGGCCACGCCGGCGATGCTGATGACGGGCGCCGCCATCGGCCCGATTCTCGGCGGCACGCTCGTCAAGCACTTCGGGTACGGCAGCCTCGGCGCCGCCGCGACGGCGATCGCCGTCATCGCGATCTTCTGCTTTTCGAAACTCGCGGATCGTCCGCGCCCTACTCTTTCCGGGAGCCCTTCCGAATGAAGCCCAAGCGTCGCTTCGTCGATCTTTCGATCTACCTCGAAAACGACGTTCTGTCCGATCCGCCGCCGCTGGCACCGAAAATCACGTACCAAAAGCATGCCGACACAGTGGGCGAATTCATGACGATGCTGCCCGGAACGAAGCCTGAGGATTTTCCGGACGGCGAGGCGGCGGCGGCCGAATGGGTCACGTTGACGACCCATAGCGGCACCCATCTCGACGCGCCATGGCACTTTCATTCGACGATGGATGCAAGCCTCGGCGGCCCGAAGGCTTCGATCACCATCGACGAGGTTCCGCTCGAATGGTGTTTTCAACCGGGCGTGAAGCTCGACTTCCGGCATTTGCCGGACGGCTACGTCGCAACGGCGGCCGATGTGGAAACCGAGCTGGCCCGCATCGGTCACGTGCTGCAGCCGCTCGACATCGTCGTGGTGAACACGCGCGCGGGTTCGCGCTACGGTCAGGGCGATTACGTCAATGCAGGCTGTGGCATGGGCTATGAAGCCACGATGTATCTGCTCGAGCGTGGCGTGCGCCTTACGGGCACCGACGCATGGAGCTGGGATGCGCCGTTCTCCTATACGGCGAAGAAGATCGCGGAGACGGGCGACGCGTCGCTCATCTGGGAAGGCCATAAAGCGGGCCGCGACATCGGCTACTGTCATCTGGAAAAGCTGCACAACCTCGAGGCCCTGCCGCCGCACGGCTTCACGATCAGTTGCTTTCCGCACAAGATCCGCGGCGCATCGGCAGGTTGGACGCGGGCTGTCGCCATCTTCGAGGCCGGCGAAGGCGGTGCACGATGACGCCGATCCGTCGCATCGTCACGGGCCACGACGGGAGCGGGCGGGCCATCGTCGTGTCCGATGGTCCGCTTCGCACCGTCGTCGAGATCGCGGCTATTCCGGGCACGACGTTTCACGAAGTGTGGTCGACCGCGGACAGTCCGGCTCGAGTGGACAACGGAGCGGATCCGACGGCCGGGCCGCTGATGCTGCCGCCGCCGGCACGAGGCACGCGCTTTCGTTTCGTCGATATTCCACCGGACACGCAAGAGTTTCTCGCGCGCGGCGCGGCGAAGATGCGCGACGCATTCAGCCAGACCGGCGACGCAACCGTTTCGACCGTGCGCGAAGGTTCCCCGCATCCGCTCATGCATCGCACGGAATCGATCGACTACGGCGTCGTGGTCGAGGGTGAAATGACGCTGATCCTCGACACTGGCGAAGTGGAGCTCGCACAAGGAGACGTGGTGATCCAACGCGGCACCAATCACGCCTGGGCCAATCGATCAGGGCGTAGCTGCCGGATGCTGTTCGTGCTCGTCGACGGCCGTTACGATCCCTCGATCGCTGCCGCGCTCGAATTGCACAGGGGGGAGGGACGATGAAATTAGCTACGCTTCGCGGCGCCCGCGACGGCACGCTGCTGATCGTATCGAGAGACCTTCGCCGCGCGGTGAAGGCGCAGGGCATTGCCGAGACGCTGCTCGACGCGCTCGAGCGATGGGACGAGGCGGCGCCGCGGTTGGCGCAGCGCTACGAGGAACTCAATGACGGCCTCGCAGCGGGGGCCTTCCCATTCGATGCCACCGCATGCGCGGCGCCGCTGCCGCGCAGCCCGCAGTGGTGCGACGGTTCGGCGTTTCTGAACCATGGCCGCCTGATGGAGCGCGCGTTCAACACGCCGCCGATTCCCGAGTTCGACACGGTGCCCGTCATGTATCAGGGGGCGAGCGACGACTTTCTGGGGCCGACCGACGATGTAGCGCTGCCCGACGAGCGCGACGGCATCGATTTCGAGGGCGAGTTTGGCGTCGTGGTTGGCGCGGTGCCGATGGGCGTGTCGGGGCGCGATGCGCTGGCGCACGTTCGCCTTCTCGTGCAGATCAACGATTGGAGCCTGCGCGGCTACGGTCCGCGTGAGATGAAGACCGGATTCGGGTTCCTGCAGGCCAAGCCTTCGACGAGCTTCGCACCCGTGGCCGTGACGCCCGATGAACTGGGCGGGAACTGGCAGGGTGGCCGCGTGAATCTGCGGCTGCTCGTGGAGTGGAACGAACAGTGGTTCGGGCACCCGAGCGGTGCCGAGATGAACTTCGATTTCGGCACGCTCATCGCGCATGCGGCGCGCACGCGCCGATTGTCGGCGGGCACCGTCATCGGCTCCGGCACCGTATCGAATGCGGACCGCGCGGCGGGCTCCGCCTGCATCGCCGAGCGGCGCGTGATCGAGATCATCGACGCCGGTGCGGCGTCCACGCCCTTCATGCGATTCGGCGACCGGGTGCGGATGACGGCGCTGGACGAGCGCGGGAATTTGCCGTTCGGCACGATCGATCAGCGCGTCGTGCCCGCGGTGGCCCGCCGGACAGGGAGCGGATCGTGAGAGTGCTCGTGACCGGAGCCGGCGGGTTCGTCGGCTCGGCATTGGTGCGGCGGTTATTGGACGACGGCATCGATGCGCCCGGCGACGTTTCCGAGCTATTGCTCGTCGACCAGCGCTTCGATGCCGTGCCCGGTGACGAGCGGGT
This sequence comes from Trinickia caryophylli, assembly GCF_034424545.1. Classification (NCBI taxonomy): domain Bacteria; kingdom Pseudomonadati; phylum Pseudomonadota; class Betaproteobacteria; order Burkholderiales; family Burkholderiaceae; genus Trinickia; species Trinickia caryophylli. The sequence continues at coordinate 1,678,289 of NZ_CP139971.1, forward strand.
GGTGGAAGTGCCGGGAGACTTCGGTGCCGCTGCCGTTCTCGATGCCTCGCTCGCCGCGCCCGTCGACATCGCATTCCATCTCGCGAGCGTGCCCGGGGCCCAGGCCGAGGCCGACCCGGTGCTTGGGGCGCGCGTGAATCTTTACGGAACCATGGCGCTTTTGGAGCGGCTCGCCGACCAGTCGGCAGGCGGCGGCCCGGTGCCGCGCGTCGTGTTCGCGAGTAGCGTGGCCGTCTACGGCACGTCGCTGCAGGCGCCGCTCGCCGACGATGCGCCCACGCAGCCGGTGACGAGCTACGGCACGCACAAACTCGTGGCCGAGCAACTGCTCGCCGATTGGACGCGCCGGCGCCAACTGGACGGCCGATCGCTGCGCCTGCCCGGTATCGTCGCTCGCCCGGGTATTTCCGCGGGACATGGCTCCGCGTTCATGAGCGCCATCTTTCGCGCGGCGGAAATCGGCAACCGCTACACGTGCCCCGTCTCGCCTTCGGCAACGGCATGGTGGATGTCGCGCGCCTGTTGCGTCGACAACCTGCTTCATGCCGCGCGGCTCGTGCCCGAGCGGTTGCCCGCAAAGCGCGTGTGGACGGTGCCGACGCTGCACCTCGCGGTACGAACCGTGGTCGATGCACTGACGCGTCGATTCGGCGACGTGCGGATCGATTTTGCCCCGGTGGAGGACATCGAACGGCTGTTCGGCCGCCAGCCGCCCTGGCTCGGCGAGGAGGCACGGGCAGCCGGCTTCACCGACGACGGCAGCGTCGATCTCCTGGTCGAGCGTGCGCTCATGCGCTGATGGCCGAAGAGCCGTTCCCGCTCCAGTGGGCGACGAGGAGCCCTCGACGGGGCCGTATGATTCGCGCTGTCTGCGCGCAAAAGTCTTGCTGTCTATCTCCGGGGCTAAGAAAAACCTTACAAGAAATTAAGCTTCGTATGACTGCGGGTGCCGGATAGTATGACCGTTAGCAAGACGGCATTACCGGCATTCTGGAGAAGGCATGAATCGAACCCGGCGCGTCGGCGCCACGGGCCACTCAACGTCGGCCGAACCCCGGGCGGAGATCCTGCTGTGCGATCTGTCGGTACCGGTCATCCTCTATGACGCTGCCGGGCGCCGGCGCGGCATGAATGCCGCTGCTTCGGCAATGACGGCCGGGGTGTCCCCCACGGGCGAGGCGGAAAGCGACGACGCGGCGCTTTTGCACGCGAGCGCGCTGCGGCTGTTGCGTGCTGCGATTCGCAAAGTGGCGACCGAGGGCGTGCCTCGGGCACTCGAGCTCACGTATGACGCGCGCCCGAACGAGCCACCTCGGCTTTACTCGGTTCAGCTTTCGCCCGACCGCATGCGCGATGACGCGCCCGGCGTCATCGCCGTTTTTATCGACGTGACGCAAGCGCGGCGAATCGAAAGAAACCTGCGCAGGACGCTCGACTTTTCCGAAGGCCTGATCGCGGCGATTCATGACCTGTTGTTCGAGGTCGATCGCGACGGCCGGTATCTGAGTATCTGGGCCAAGAATCCGGAATTGCTGGCGGTCCCGAAAGAGATGTTGCTCGGCAAGACCGTGAACGAGGTCATGCCTGCCGCGCAGGCGCGCGCTGCGATGGACGCGATCGCCGAAGCCGAAAGGGCGGGCATCTCGCACGGTCTGACGCTCGTCCTCGATTTGCCGGACGGCAGCCGCCGATGGTTCGAGCACTCGCTCGCGAAGAAGCCGGGGGATACGCCTGCCACCGATACGTTCCTGGTTCTCTCCCGCGACATCACGCATCGCGTGCAGTACGACGCGGTCACGAAGGAAAACGCCGAGATCGCCGCGCGGCTGTGCAAGCTTGCGGACGTCGGGCCGGGCGTCATCGGCGACTACCTGCTGTCGCCGGATGGGCGCGTGACGATGCCCTCGGCCTCCAAGCGTCTCGAAGAGATCACGGGCTGGTGTGCCGAAGCGATGCGCCGCGATGCAAGCGCTGCACTGGACACGATTCATCCGGACGACTTCGAGCGGCACGTGGCGTCGATTCAGGTGTCCGCGCGCGAGTTGAGCGCATGGCACAACGAGTTTCGCGTCCGACACCCCGAAAAGGGCTACGTTTGGATCGAAGGCCGATCGATACCCGAACGCGAGCCCGATGGCAGCATTCGCTGGTATGGTTTTCTGCACGACGTTACCGAGCGCAAGCACGCGGAACAGTTGCGTAGCACAAGCGAGCAGCAACTGCGCACGCTCGCCGAAAACATGCCGATTGTGATCGTCCGCTTCGACCGCGACGGCCGGTGTGTCTACGCTTCGCCGCTCATGGAGCGCCTTGCCGGTGTGGCGGCGCGCGATCTGCTGGGACAAACGCCGGTCGAGTGCCCGCTGATGCCGCAGCCGGTCAACGAGCAGTTGTGGGACGGCCTGACGGCCGCGCTGTCGGAAGGCCGGACGACCGAGCTCGAATACGAGTTTCTCGATGCCGACCGGCGCGGCTGGCTGGCGGTGCGGGTCGTGCCTGAACGCGACACACAAGGCCAGGTGGTGGGCGCCTTCGCGATCGGCTCGGACGTGACCGAGCGCAAGCAGATGGAGCATGCGCTGCGCGCACTGGCGAACCGGCGGCAGGCGGACCTCGAGGAGGAACGACGGCGGATCGCGCATGAATTGCACGACGAGCTGGGGCAGCAATTGGTGGCCCTCAGAATGTCGGTAAAGCTGCTGGGTCTGCGCGCGCGCAACAAGGAGCCCGTGGTGCTCGACGCCACGCGCGAGATGCTGGCGCTGGTGGACACGCTGATCCAGAGCACGCGCGACGTATCGGCGTCGCTGCGGCCGACGGTGCTCGACATGGGGCTCGCGCCCGCGCTCGAATGGCTGACTTCGAGGCTGTCGCAGCACACTGGCATACGGTGCGTCCTGCGCGTCGCATCGGGCGATGTCGAGATGACGGAGGAGCAGACCGTAGCGATCTTTCGCATCGCGCAGGAGTCGCTGACCAACGCTACACGACACGGGCGCGCTTCGCATGTGGAGGTAATGTTTCGCGTCGAAGAGGATGCGTTCGTCATCGAGGTGGGCGACAACGGCATCGGATTCGACGCCGAAAGCATGCATGCGCCCGATTCGTTCGGTCTCACAGGCATACGCGAGCGGGCGCTGGCAGTCGGAGGTTACGCCACGATCGTCAGCCGGCCGGGGCAGGGCACGGTGGTGCGGGCGCGGATTCCCGTCTGCCCTGTGCCATCGAAACGCCAGGGGCCGTGCCATTGCGATGGTCCACGCGCCGCAAGTGGGGAACAGCCGGGTTCCACGAAAGATTCATTACCGGACTGAAGGCTGCGCGCACGGCCGCGTCGATCCCATCAGTTTTAGGAGGGGGGGCAACAAATGATTGGCACAGCCAACGGTCGACGAATATATTCCACATCGATGCATCGCCGCTGATTCCTGGGAGGACGTCATGTGATCGCATGCACGGTCCCGGGAAAAGGAGACCGAAATGACCTTGTCGACGAGCGACGTGGATTTCCCGCTTCCCGCGATCCGTGAAGATGCAACGGCGCCCGCGCGTCCGGTGCTGCCGTCCTCATGGCAATGTACGGCGCTGCTGCATCCCTACAGCCCGCCGCCCAACGGTGACGCCCCCCCGAGCGTGCCGTTCTTTCAGCTTTGCGTGGCAACGATCGGTTATATCGAGGGTGTCGTGATGTCCGCACAGATCACGGGCGTCGGCGATGGAAGGACGTGGTGGTACAAGATCACGCCTGGGGGGACCAGGCTGTCGATCGACCGCGGGCGTACCTGGCGGAACGTCGACATGGGCTGGACGTTGCCCTCGACGAAGTGGCTGGCGGATGCCGCGGTCTGGTTCACGACGAGCAACATCAATTGGATGGCCGCACAGGAGGTCGATTGGTGGAAGCAGCCCGTGCCGAATTCGCGTGCCACCACCTGGATGTGGTTCAACAGTCAAGGCGAAAGCGCAGGTCTGCCGTTTCGAATGATGTACGGTGCGCCGCCCGCATCTCCGTATAAAGGCGATCCGCGGCAACTCGCCGTATTTCAGAACTTCTCGTTCATTTATTTTCCGTCGTTCCGGGCCACGGCCACGCCCGACGTCGATACCTGGTCGCCGCCCGATATTCCGGGATTCCAGTTCGGCAATCCGGAGAACTATAAGCTCGTTGTCTGGAATGAGCATTTTCAAATGTCGTCGCTCATGACGCCCATCGATTCGACGAGTTTCCCGCTGCCGACCTTCGTGCGTTATCAGTGGGCAGCGGACGATCGATACAAGGTGGTGACCGACCGAGCCCAATGTACGCAGATGTCGTATTCGTACAATCATCAGGCCGGCATCGACACCCAGGTCGCGCTGCTCTACGGTGTGGCACCGTCCGGTATCGATGCGCCGCCGTTTGCGGGCAACGGCTACATCTATAATTCGAAGGGTGGCGAAATCACGAAGTGCCAGAACATCGGGCTCGGTCAGCAGCCGCCGGACTGGGCACGGATTCCTGGTGTGAAAGGCACGATCCACGCTGTCGTCACCAATCATCCAACGCTTTGTCCGAACGAGGTCGTGACCATCATATCGGTACTGTTTCCACCTACCGCCGAGTATCCGCAGGGGCGATACCTCTGGACGTGGTACAGCCCGTTTCCCGGCTCTGACGGGACCCATAGCCGCCCCGTCACGTTCATGGAGTCGGCGGCCGAAATCGACGTCGGCACGAGCCTCGCGTTGGCCGACTATTTCGCGTACGGCGAGTTCTCGGGATCGATCAATCCGGCGGTTTTCGCGCTTCCTCTGCTCTGCAAGACGCAGCAGCCGCTGGCGCAAGCCCGCCGTCCGATCTCATAGGTGTGCGCCGCGATGCGGGTCATCCTCACCCTCGAATCGCGCAACCCTGACGGCACGAATACTCGACTCGGCTTCTCATTCCCGATATACGCAAGGTAGGGCCAGCAAACAGTGGGACAGGAATGGACCGCTCTGCGCGGGCGGCGGCCCCCGGCCGCCGATCTAATCGAGCGAGCGGCCTTGCTGCCGGCTCGGAGCGTTGCGCCTCGCTGGGATGCGTGTCGTGGCGCGTTTGCGCTCAATGGGGCCTGCCGCTCCGGCGATGACCGCTGCAAGCCGTTGCGCGGCCAACTTCATCTGCGCGTGACTGAACCCGCCGAAACCGAGGAAGAGCCCGGGCCTTGCCGTTCCCGGCGCGAACATGGGCGAGACCGCTCTCACGGACACCCCGGCCTCGCCAGCCAGCTCGGCGACCTTACGATCGTCGAGGCCGGGCGCCAGCCATAGGACGAGATGCATGCCCTGGTCTCCAGGCTCGACCCAGGCGACGTCCTTCGGAAGCAGAGCGTCAAGCGTTTCCATCAACCGCATCCGATGATCGGCATAGACGTAGCGAACCTTGCGCACGTGCCGTTCGAGGTGGCCTTCGGCGATGAAAGCCGCCAATACGTGTTGATCGGCGTTCGGCGGATGGCGGTCCATCAATACGCGCGCACCGACGAAGGCGTCGACGAGATCCTCGGGGACGATCGCATATCCAAGCCGCAGCGAGGGAAAAAGGATCTTGCTGAACGTGCCGAGATAGACCACGCGATCCGGCTGGAGGCCCTGCAGCGACGGGAACGGATAGCCTTGGTAGCGCAGCTCGCTGTCGTAGTCGTCCTCCACGATCCAGGCGTCGTTGCCGCGCGCCCAGGCGAGCAGCGCGCTGCGCCGGGCCATGCTCATCGGCATGCCGAGCGGGTATTGATGCGACGGGGTGACGAACGCTGCACGGGCGTGGGGTGCCATCGCGATGCCGGCGTTCACGTCGATGCCTTCGGCGTCCACCGGCACGCGGATGATCGCGTCGGGGTGGCCGCGCGTTTCGAAGATCGCCGTTACGCCGCGATAGGCCGGGTTCTCGATCCAGACCTGATCGCGCGGGCCGAGCAACACCTGAGACGAAAGGAAAAGCCCCTGCTGCGTGCCGCTGGTCACGATGATCTGACCTGGCTCGCAATGCACCGAACGCGATTTGCGCACATAGCTTGCAATCGCTTCGCGCAACGGCAGCGCGCCGAGCGGATCGGTATAGCCGGCTGGCGCGCCTGGCCCCTTGGAGCGGACGCGGTTGCCGAGCCGACGCCAGATATCCGCGGGCGCCGTCTGGCCGATGGGCACCGAGATGGCAAACGGAACCGGTGGGAGCGGCCGGAATGCCTGAGCGATCCGCGCGAACGCTGCCGCGGGCTCGGGCAGGGCGGTTCGGACTTTTTTCGGACGTGCCGCACGAGTGGCGCGCGGGCGGCGCGGCTCTGCAAGCGCTTGTGCCACTTGAGTCCCCGCGCCGCGCTTGGCTTCGAGGAAACCTTCGGCCATCAATTGCTCGTAGGCTTCGAGCACCGTCCCGCGTGCAACCTCCAGGGATGCCGCGAGCAGCCGCGTTGACGGCAAGGCATCGCCGGGCCGCAGATCGCCCTTCCGAACCGCTTCGCGCAGCGCGTCAGCCAGTTGTCGGCTCAATTGCCCGGCCTCCCGATTCAACGTGCCGATCGACGGAATTTCTGCGAGGCGGGCGGTTCTCGCCATGATTCTGGCCTTATGAAAACGATTGAAACTGGTTCTTCATGATAAGCCAGTTTGAATCCACAATACAGGCCGGATGAAGTACCGACCGATGACTTTCAACAGGGCGCCCGTTGGCGAACCGACATGTACATACCTGCCCATTTCAGCGAGTCCCGTACCGAGGTCCTGCACGCGCAAATCACGCAGCACCCGTTCGGCACGCTGATCACGCACGGAAAGAACGGGCTCGACGCGAACCATATCCCTTTCGAACTCGCGCCGGGAGAAGGAGAGCTTGGCGTGCTGCACGCGCACGTGGCGCGTGCCAATCCGGTATGGCAGGACGTGGCCGACGGCGACGAGGTGCTGGTCGTGTTCCGTGCCGGGGACGCCTATATTTCGCCGAACTGGTATCCGAGCAAGCACGAGTCCCACATGCAGGTGCCGACATGGAATTACGTCGTTGTCCATGCGTACGGACGTATCGCCATCCATGACGACGAGCGATACGTTCGCGGTATGGTCGGCCGGCTGACGCGCACGCACGAGGCGTCGCAGCCGCAGCCCTGGAAAATGGCCGATGCGCCGAAGGCGTTCATCGACGGCATGCTGAAGTCGATCGTCGGCCTGCGGATCGACATCACGCGGCTGGTGGGCAAGAGCAAGCTCGGCCAGAACAAGGACGTCCGCGATATCCTCGGGGCCGGGGAGGCGCTCAAGGCGAGCGGAGAGACGGGCATCGGCGATGCCATGCTCGCGCGGGCCGCGGAAAAGGCGCAATACGAGGAAAGCGGGAACGACGCGGCAAGCCGGGAAAACCGGGAAAACCGGGAAAGCGGCGAATAGCCCAACCGTGCCGGTGGCCGGCCCGGCGAGGCGGCAGCGAACTGGCCCTGGCGGTCGGCCAGCAGCACGTCGACAATGATTGCACGCGTCCGTCTCGAGGTCTTACATGTCAGCGAACACCTTTTTCTCGGCGAACCTGCTGCTCGCCTACACAGCCTATTTCATCGGCACGGCGAGCCCGGGGCCGAGCAACCTGGCAATCATGTCGATTGCGGCGCAAAGCGGGCGCAAGGCCGCTTTGGCATTCGCATGCGGCGTCATTTCCGGCTCGATGTTCTGGGCCGTGGTGGCTACAGCGGGTATTTCCGCGGCGCTCGTGGCTTATTCCCATTTCATCCTCGCAATCAAGATTTTCGGCGGCCTCTATCTGCTCTGGCTCGCGTTCAAGTCGGGGCGCGCCGCATTGGCCGTGCCGGTCCGCGATGTTTCGCGCGTGCAACGGCCGCAAGCGCTGAGAACCCTGTACGTCAAAGGTGCATTGCTGCATCTGACGAACCCCAAGGCGATACTGGTCTGGGTCTCCATCGTTGCGCTTGCGTCCAACAACTCGGGTGCGGGGCACGGCGCGGTGATTCCCGGCTGCGCGTTCATCGGAAGCTTCGTGTTCAGCGGGTACGCGATTCTCTTTTCGATGGCATCGGCTCGCCGGCTTTACGTACGTACCCGCCGTGCGCTCGAAGGGTGTCTCGCCGTCGTATTCGGCGTTGCGGGCATCCGGCTGCTGGCGTGGTCCGGCAAATAGCCGTCGCTGCGCACATGAAGGCGACGGCTCGTGGCAGGCCGTTCTTCTTCGCCGGCCGGCTGAAGGTATGATGTGCTGCAACTTCAGCCGCCCGGGGCGGCGAGCCGGTGCCGACATCGCTTACGGGCCGCGCCGTCTCCGGTCATCGTCCGGGGAGACGCCGTGACCGTTCGCAATCTCGATGCGTTGTTCAAGCCTCAGTCCATTGCGGTCATCGGCGCCTCGTCACGCCCGGGTAGTCTCGGGGCGATCGTTTGGGCGCGTGTGCTCGACGGTGGCTTCGCCGGGCCCGTGTGGCCCGTCAATCCGAAGCGCAGCGAACTCGACGGGCGCACCGTCTTCCCCGATACCGCCGATCTCTTCGAGGCACCGAGCGTTGCCGTAATCTGCACGCCAAGCGCTACGTGGCCCGACATCGTTCGTAAGCTTGGCCGGCTCGGTGCGCGCGCCGCGATCATCGTCGGCGAGGCGCGCGGTGCCGCCGCGCAAGAAGCGGTCAGGGACGCGCTCGTGGCGGCGCGGCCGCATCTGCTGCGCATCGTCGGTCCCGGCAGCCTTGGGGTGGTCACGCCCGCACTCCGTGCGCAGCTCGGCGCCGCATCGTGCAAGGTGAAGCCGGGCGGTGTGGCATGGCTTTCGCAATCGAACGCCCTGACGAATGCGGTGCTCGGCTGGGCCGATGCGCGCGGCCTTGGCTTCTCGCACGCGATCGCGCTTGGCGGCGAAGCCGATGTCGATGCCGGCGACGTACTCGACTATCTGGCCAGCGACGGCGCCACGCGCGCGATTCTGCTCGAACTCTCTCAGGTGCGTGCCGCGCGCAAGTTCATGTCGGCCGCCCGTGCGGCGGCGCGCAGCAAGCCCGTACTCGTGCTGCGCACGGGCTGTACCGACCGCGACGACGCGCTCTATGCGGCCGCGTTCCGGCGTGCGGGCATGGTGCGCGTGGACGCGCTCGACGATCTGCTCGACGAAATCGAAACGCTCGGCGTGGGCCGCATCGCCGCCAGCCAGACGGCTACGGTCGTGACCAGCGACCGCGGCGTCGCGGCGCTGGCCACCGATGCGTTTGCCGCGTCCGGCGGGGGGCTCGCGCAGTGGTCCGCCGAGACGAAGCGCGCGCTGCAGGAAGCGCTGCCCGGTGTGCAGCCAGGCAACCCGCTCATGCTTGGCGACGACGCGACGCCCGAGCATTTCGGTCGGGCGCTCGATGCGCTGGCGCCGCATTACGATACCGGAACGGCATTTGTCATCCATGCCACGACGCATCGCGCGTCGGCGGGCGACGTGGCGCGCGTGTTGATCGACCATCAGCGCCTTGCCTACCGCGGCGTGCTGGCTTGCTTCTTCGGCGGGCTCGATGCCGCCACGCGCGACGCGCTGCGGGCGCGCGGCATCGCGGTGCATTCGACGCCGCATCGGCTTGCGCATGCATTCGCTCGCCTCGTCGATTACCGCCTTGCACGCGAGCTTTTGATGCAGACGCCGCAGGGTCTGCCCGTGCAGGTGCCCGCCGCCGTGGAAGCGGCGCAGGCACGGGCGCGCGCGGCGCTTCGGGAAGGAATCACGGCGCTCGAGAGCGAGGCCGCGGCCTCGTTGATCGCATGCTTCGGCGTGCCCGTGCAGCCGCCCGCCGGCACGCCGGAGCGGGACGGCGACGAAGCGGTCGTGGAGTTGAGCGTGGAGTTGGCCGACGATCCGGATTTCGGCCCTGTATTTCGTTTTGCCGCACCACCCGCCGACGGCATGGCGGCGCCGTTCGCCGTTTATGGCCTGCCGCCGTTCAATTCCGTGCTCGCGCGCGAAATGGTGCTGCGCTCGCCCTACGCGCACCGGGTGCCGGTCGAGCCGGTGCTGCGCGCGCTGACGGCACTTTCGGAAGCGGTATGCGTGATCGAGCAGATCGTGGGGCTGAGCGGCACGCTGCGGATCACGCGTCGGCACGCGACGCTCGTGGGCGTTCGTATCGCGTTGGGGGCTGTGCGCGGGCGGCTGGCGATCGTGCCATACCCGCGCCGTCTCGAAGAGACACTCGATTGGTGCGGGCAACGGCTGACGATTCGCCCGATTCGCCCGGAAGACGAAGCGTCGCACGGCGCCTTTATCGCCGCGATGTCCCCGGAGGACTTGCGGCTGCGCTTTTTCGGCGCGGTGCGTGGATTTGACCATACGCAGCTCGCTCGCCTTACGCAGATCGACTATGACCGCGAGATGGCGCTGATCGCCACGGCCCCGGACGAGCACGGCGTGGTGAATACGCTCGGCGTCGTGCGCATCGTCGCCGACCCCGACAACGAGGAAGCGGAGTTTGCCGTGGCCGTGCGCTCGGATATGAAAGGCAAGGGCCTCGGCACGATGCTGATGCGGCGGATCGTCGCTTACGCGCGCTCGCGCGGGACACGCTGGATAGTAGGCGACATTCTGCGCGAGAACGCCTCGATGATCGCGCTCGCGAAGGCGTGCGGATTCGAAACCGGGCCCGGCGACGATCCTTCTGTTATTTCGGTGCGTCTGCCGTTACAGAACGCACCGCGGGCATAGCGCCGAAGCGCTTCGGGAGGTTCAGGCGGCGAGCTTGGCGGCGGCCTCGTCCACCTGCGTGCGCGAGACCGACAACTCATCGAGCCAGGCCTCGGCGTAGGTGCCGCCCGTTTCGCGCTCGAGGCGCGCGATGGTTGCCGCATTCCGGCTCGCGTCCTTCGGCGTGGCGAGGAAGCGCTTGATCGACTCGCCGGCCTTGAAGGCATCGAAGAGCGGCACGCGGATTTCGTCGGGCAGCGCGCGTGTCCATTGATATGGCTTGCCGTTGAACGTGAGCGTGGGCGGCAGATTACGCTCTTTTTTCGCCGTGGCCAGGAGGCCATACGTGCGCGCCGCATCGCCGATCTGCTCGGGCGAAAAAAGCTCTTCCGGCGTGATCTCGAACTGCGCGATATAGGCCTCGATCGTCTGCATGGCTGCGGCACGGCTGTCGCGCGTTTGCTGAGCGCGCTCGACGAGGCTGCGCAGTTCGTCGGCTTCTTCGCTCGTGATCGTGAAGCTCGCCTGCTTTTGCTGAAGCTCGGAAAAGCGCTGGAATTCGGAATCGGTCAAGAGTTTTGCCATGGGTCGGTCGTATCGGCATGCGCCGCATGGCATGCATGCGGCTCACGGTGTTTCGAAGGGGCCGACATTCTAGCGCCTGACGCGCGACCGATCCAGCGCCGCGGCGGGCCGATGCTACCGGCGCTGCGCGTACGCGGCCACCGTATCGGAAGCACCGGCGGCGTCGGCGCACTCGTGCACGAACGCCGACACGATCGGTATCAGGCGCTCCGGGCACTCGCGGTGCGGCACGTGCCCGCAGGCGGGCAAGATGACAGCCCGCGCCGGGCCTTGCACGCGGCTGACGATCGTTTCGACTTGTCGCGGCGTGCCATAACGATCGTCTTCGCCCTGCACGGCGAGCAGCGGCGCGTCGATGCTCGCGAGCAGTGCTTCGATGTTCCACGCGGCGAAGCCGGGATCGAGCCATGTTTGCGACCAGCCCCGGAATACATCGTCGGTCTTCGCGCCGTGATGGCGGCGCAACCCCGCGAGCTTGCCTGCTTCGTACGCGGCACGGGCTTCGCGAATGCCGGCGAGCGTCACGTCTTCGACGAACACATGCGCGGCGATGCTGACGATGCCGCACAGCCCTTCGGGGCGTTGCGCGCCGGCGATCAGCGCGATACTGCCGCCGTCGGAGTGGCCGACGAACACGAAACGCGCACCGGCCGGCACGAGCCGAGCGAGAATCTCCGGCAGGTCGCGCAGGGCGGCCCGATGCAGATAGTCGCCCCCCCACGGCAGCGGCACGGCCGACGCGCCGCCGTAGCCGAGGCGGTCGAAGACGAGCCCCGGGCAGCCGGTGGCGGCGCACAGCCGCTCGGGAAAGTCGCCCCACATCGTGATGCAGCCCAGGCCTTCATGCAGAAACACGAGGTGGGGCATGCCGGCGCGGCCCACGATCGTTTCATAGGCGATAGTGCCGCCGGTGATCGTCAGTTCGTTCATTGATGGATGAACGAGTGTTCACGGCTGCGCGTCGTGACAGACCGCCTCGATGTTGTGCCCGTCCGGGTCGAGCACGAATGCGCCGTAGTAGTTGGGGTGGTAATGAGGGCGAATGCCCGGCGCGCCATGATCGGTGCCGCCTGCCGCGAGCGCCGCTGCGTAAAACGCGTCGACCTCCTGGCGATTCCTGGCCCGGAACGCGACGTGGATCGGCGGAACGTTCGGCGTGCCGCTGTGGATCCAGAAATCAGGCTTGCCGCCCTCGCCGAATCCCGCGACATCCACCGAACCCGTTACCGCGGCGGGCACTTCGCGGATCAGTTCATAGCCGATCGGTGCGAGCGCACGTGCGTAGAACCGTTTGCTCTTTTCGAAATCGCTGACTTGCAGTCCCGTGTGATCGATCATCTCGTTCTCCAATACCAAGGATCGTTGTCGAAAACCGTTGTCTCGATGTGGGGCCTATCGCTGGCGCCGCGACTGCCGCTTGCTCCTCATTCGCCGCTAGCGATGTCTGGGATCGTCGTCCGGCGCCGCGCCCGTCGGCAGTGCGCCGTTGGATCCGTCGCCGACGCGATTGATGGTGCCTTGCGCCAGTGCAACGAGCGTTTCCTTGTCGCCGTCGAGCACGTACACCCGGCATTGGCACGTTGCATGGCCGCGGCCGGCATAGACCAGTTCGGCGCGCGCGACGAGCGCGCCGCGCACGGCCGGCCGCAGGTAATTGATCTTGTACTCGCCCGTGACCACGCGCGGCCCCAGCGCAATCGCGCCGGCGAACGTCAATGCGTTGTCGGCCAGATAGCTGATGACGCCCCCATGCACGAATCCGTGCTGTTGCCGCAGTTCGTCGCGAATCGGCAGGCGCAGCGTGACTTCCCGCTCGCCGATTTGCACGAGTTCGGTCCCGAGCAGCACGCTGAATGGCTGTGCGTGCAGCGCACCGCGCGCAAGGTCGAGGAAATCCGTCATCGGGGCTCCTTCCGGGGCCGGGGCCCCGCGTCGTGTCCGTTCCACTCTAGGAACGGATCGCGTCTCGCGTCAAGAAACCGATCGCCACGGCAAGCCGGATGCCCCCAAGCCGTGAGGCCCGGCCGCGCGCTCGCGGCTGCAACAGTTCAAGAAATACGGGATTTTGCCGTTAACAGGTACATATTGTCCCTTTTTTCGGTCGTTCGTTGTTCGTAATCCGTGTTTTATCGAGGTGATTTTTGATGTTCAGCAAGATCAAGCTGGCTTCGGGCCTGCTTGCCGTATTGGCGGCATTCTGTTTGCTCCAGCTTCTTACGGGTGGGCTCGGTTTCTGGTCGTTGACGAGCACTCATCGTGACGTGCGCGATCTCGCCAACGTGGCACTGTCTCAGGTCGACGCCGCCAATGAAACTACGCAGCATCTGATGGACGCGCGCATCAATTTGTCGCGCGCCGGCACCCGGATGATCGGCGGCGCGGCCGAACCGACGAAGATCGTCGATCATGCCCGCGAGCAGCTCGCGCTTGCCGAGCAGTCGTTCGCGCGCTTTGCGCGTGCCCCGAAAGACACCGAGGAAAATCGTCAGCGTGCCGCGGCCCTGGAAGTGAAATACAAGGCGCTGCACGGCGCGCTGAGCGAGCTCGTGCAGTTTCTCGATTCGGGCAACATCAAGGCGTTTCTCGACCAGCCGACGCAGTCGTTCCAGGACGGCTACGTGGAAGCCGTGCAGGGCTTTACCGACTACGGCAACGCGCGCAGCCAGGCATCGCTCGAATCGATCGATCGCCGCGTGGCGGTTTTCCGCAGCGTGAGCGTGGCGATACTCGTCGCCCTGCTGCTCGGCACGGCCGCTGTCTATGCGGCGCTCAGGCGCGGCGTGGTTGCGCCGCTCGAGGAGGCGGGCCGCCATTTCGAGCGCATCGCACGCGGCAAACTCATCGAGCCGATCGCGGCGCGCGGTACGAACGAAATCGGGCGTCTGTTCGAAGGCCTCGCACGGATGCAGGCGAGCGTGGCTCAAACAGTCAAGACCGTACGCGACGCCGCGGACTCCATTCATCTCGGCGCAGACGAAATTGCCACGGGCAATGCGGATTTGTCGGCGCGCACGGAAAGTCAGGCGGCTTCTTTGCAGCAGACTGCGTCGAGCATGGAAGAGCTCACCGCTACTGTGCGGCAAAACGCCGATCATGCGCGCGCGGCCAATGCGCTGGCTGAGGAGGCGCTGCAGGCGACGACGCAAGGCACCGGCGTGGTCGAGAGCGTCGTCGACAAGATGCGTGCGATCGCCCAGAGTTCGGATCGGATCGCGCAGATCATCTCCGTCATCGACGGTATTGCGTTCCAGACGAACATTCTCGCGCTCAACGCGGCCGTGGAAGCGGCGCGCGCGGGCGAGCAGGGGCGCGGCTTTGCCGTCGTCGCGGGCGAGGTGCGCGGCCTCGCGCAGCGCAGCGCGCAGTCGGCCAAGGAAATCAATGCGCTCATCAGCGAGTCGGTCACACAGATCGAGGGCGGATCGGAACTCGTCGAGCGGGCAGGCGGCGCGATGCAGAAGGTGTCGGCATCGATCTCGCGCGTCACGCAGATGGTGGCCGAGATCAGCGCGTCGTCGATCGAGCAAAGCACCGGGATCGAGCAGGTCAATCAGGCCGTCTCGCAGATGGACAGCATGACGCAGCAAAATGCGGCGCTCGTCGAAGAAGCGGCTGCCGCGGCTTCGTCGCTTCACCAGCAGACACGGCACCTCACGGCTGCCGTGTCGGTGTTCGAAGTGTCCGACCGCGTGAGCCGGGATGCGCGGTTCGCTTCGGCCGATCAGCCGCTTTTCGCAAGCACCGCGGCTGCGCGCTGATTCCGCCGAGCGCGGCCGCCCGCTTGGGGCGGCCATGTCGGCCGGCTGATTGGCGTGGCGCAGGCGGGCGGTTGCAGCCCGGCGGGCAGCAATAGCCGATCCGCGCCTGGGCCGTTGCGCTCAGGCCGGCAGCGCGGCGTAGGCGGTGGCGAGGTGGTAGGGCGTCGTCGACGGCATGTCGGCACGGGCAACCGCTCCCGCGGCGCTCTTGCATTCGTACCATCCGCGCGCATGCAGGAAGCGCGCGCGGAACCGCTCGATTTGCGGTGCGAGCCGCGCACGGTCGTCGTCGGTGGCGCGCGTGGCGAGTGCACGCAGATACTCGGTTTGAGCCCAGATGCGTTGCGTGGCGTCCTGCATCGAGCCATCCTCGTTCAGCGCTGCGCACACGCCGCCCGTGGCCGCATCCACGCCGTGCCGCTGCGCGAAGTCGAAGCCGCGCTCGAGTGTGGCGGCGAGCCCGGACGCGCCGATCTTCGTGCCCGCCGCGCGCGCGAGATAGAACCATTCGAATTGATGGCCGGGTTCGAGCCGGTTGCCGGCCGAACCAACAGGTAGCTCCGCGATCGCGCCGCTCGGCGCATGCACGAACGTGCCTGCCACGGCATCCGCCAGACGGGCGAGCGCCGTATCGAAGGCTGCGTCCGCCGTTGCCGCACCGGCCGCGAGGTAAGCCTCCGTAAGATGCATGAGCGGGTTTTGCAGCGGGCCGGCCTGAATCGTCGAGAACCCGGCGTCGAGCGCCGCATTGAGCAGTCCGGCGCCCGCCGCGAAGCGTGTCTCGATGAGCGCCGCCGTTTCGGCGATCACAGCGAGTGCATCGCGGTTGCCGGATGTGGCCGCGTATTGCGCGCAAGCGAAAACGACGAAGGCGTGCGTGTAGAGGTCTTTCGTCGTGTCCAGCGGACTGCCTTGGGCATCGACGCTATAGAACCAGCCGCCGTGCCGGGTGTCGCGGAAGTACCGGCAAAGCGAATCGAAGAGCGTATCGGCGCGAGCGGCATTGCCGGATAGCGAGAAGACGAAAAGCTGACGTGCGCAGGCCATTGCCCGGTAGCGCTCGACGGGAAGCGGCTTGTGATCGTCCGGGCTCAGCGCCTCGTACGGCAGGCGCATCGCGCCGTTGAAGCCAGGGCCCTGCCACAACGGCATGACGAGCTGGTCGAAATGGGCGCGCAACGCGGCGCATTGGGCTGCGATCGCAGCATCGGCGGTAACCGGCATAAGCTCGAACGGGTTCGGAGATCGATGCGCGAGCGGATGCCGCGCGCGCGAAGCGCCAAGGATAAAGCAATTGCGGCCCGATGCGCAGCGCCGGGCGGGCGCATGGTGTGCAAACGGTCCTATCGAAGCGCGGCACCGTGGACCGATCATGAGACAATGCCGCCTTCGCGAAAAGCGACGATCGAACAACGCAACAGACGAGCGGCGCACGGCCGCTCCGGTTTTACTACGCTATGGCAGATTCCGAAGCATCTTCGACTTCCCGTGCTCCCCGGTCCGCCGCGGCCAGGCGCCGCGCACGTGCGGCATTGTCGGGCGCCGATCCGCGGCCCGAATTCGCCGAGCCCGCCATCGACGAGCCCGAGCAAGGCGCCGCGCAAGCGGTGCCGGCACCGAGCGCCGACGATTTACTCGGCGCCGGCCAACTGATGAACTTCGATCCCCGGCAACGTACGCTGATGGGGTTCGAGCTGCCTGAAGATACGCTGGCGGCCTTGAGGACGCAGGCGGCTCAGGTCGGCGCGGATGCGCTGCCGCCCGCAGTGCCGGCAGCGGAACCCGAGCCGAAACCCGAGCCGAAAGATGCGGCGGCTTTAGCGCCGGTGCGTTCGCGGCCTGCCGAGGCCGATACACGCGCGCAGGCCGCGCAGGCAGCACCGCCCACTGCTCGAGCGGGCGCTCCGTCGACAGAGCCCTCTGCGGCTGCCGGCGGAAACCCGCCGCGACAGACCGAGGGCGTGCCTGGACCCGAAGTGCGCGTGGGCGCCGCGGCCGCACCGCGTACCCCGCCGCCCGCACGGCCGGTGCCTGCTCCCATGGCCGAGTCCTCGCCGGCGCGCACCGCATGGTCGCCCGAGCCGCTTGTCGCGCCGCGGCCTGCCGCAGTCGAACCGGCGCTGCCCATCGCGCAGGATCCGGCGCTTGCCCAAACGGTCGCGGCGCTCTCGCGCTCGCTCGCCGATGAATGCCGTCGCGCCGAACAGGGGCGGCGCCGCGCCGCGAGGTGGTTGGCCGCGACGGTCGTCGTCTCGGGGCTGCTGCTTGCGTCGAGCGTTGCCGAGATCGTCATGCTCACCCGCACGCTGCGCGAAACCACCGAAGCTCAGCGGAAAACAGAAGCGTTGCTCCGTAGCCAGCAGAGTGCTCTGGCGGCGTTTGTCGATACGGCACAAGCCGCGTCGGCCGACATCCATGGCACGGCCGAGGCTTTGACCGCCAAGCTGGCCGCGCTCTCGGCGCGGACCCCCGCCGTACCGCAGGCGCAGCGGCCCGAGCCTGCCGCCGTCCGCAGACATACGCGTTCGCCGCGCGTGCGCAAGGCAGGGGACAAGCCGCGCAGCGCCGCCGGTGCACCCTGATGCTCCTCGCAAACCTGAAATTTGCGTAAGCAAGCACCGGTACGCGCACCGCCTGCCGACGGCGGGACCGCTACCGGTGCCGACCACTTTTGCGGCACCGGGCACCCGGCCGGCTCGCCGTCGCGGGCGGCCCGGCGGTTATCGCTTCCAGCGTTTCAGCAAAAGCGCGTTCGTCACGACGCTGACGCTCGAAAATGCCATCGCCGCACCCGCCAGCATGGGATTGAGCAACCCGAGGGCGGCGAGCGGAATGCCGATCAGGTTGTAGACGAACGCCCAAAAGAGGTTTTGCTGGATCTTGCGATAGGTGCGCCTCGAGATTTCGATCGCGTCGGCCACGAGCGACGGCTCGCCGCGCATGAGCGTGATGCCGGAAGCATGCATCGCCACGTCCGTTCCGCTGGCGAACGCAATGCCGATATCGGCGGCGGCGAGCGCGGGGGCGTCGTTGATTCCGTCGCCGGCCATCGCCACGATGCCCCCCGTTCCCGCCTTCAATTCGGCCACGACGCGCGCCTTGTCTTCCGGAAGCACCTGCGCATGGAACTCGTCGATGCCGAGCGCGGCGGCCACGGCAGCGGCTGCGCCGCGGTTGTCGCCTGTCAGCAGCACGCTGCGCACGCCGCGTGCTGCGAGCCGCTCGATGGCCGCGCGCGCATCGGGCTTGATCGTGTCGCCGAACGCGATCAACGCGAGCGCGGCGGCGGGACGGTCGGCCGCGGTGGCGCGCATGAGCCACGAGACGGTGTTGCCCGCGGCTTCGAGCGAGCGAGCCTGCGCGAGCGAGTCTGCGGGCGGCTCGATGCCGAGTTCCGAGAGCCAGCGTCCGTTGCCGAGCATGAAGGTATCGCCGTCGACTTGCGCCTGCACGCCGCGGCCGGCAACCGCCTGCGCGTGAGAGACGGCCGGCAGTGGGGTGCCGGTCTCGCCGCGCCGCACATCGAAGGCGGAAACGAGCGCGCGAGCGAGCGGGTGATCGCTGCCATGCTCGAGGGCGGCGGCGAGCGCAAGCGCATGATCGCGATCGATGCCAATGGTCTCCAAGGCAGTGACCTCGGGCTTGCCTTGCGTGAGCGTACCTGTCTTGTCGAATGCGACCACGGCGACGCGCTGCGCGAGCTCGAGCGCCTGCGCGTCCTTGATCAGAATGCCGTGGCGGGCCGCGACACCGGTGCCTGCCATGATCGCGGCCGGTGTCGCGAGGCCGAGGGCGCACGGGCAGGCAATGACGAGCACCGATACGGCATTGAGAATCGCGGTTTCGCCCGATGCGCCCGCGATCAGCCAGCCGGCGAGCGTGGCGGCCGCGAGCACGAGGATGGCCGGCACGAAGACGGCGCTGACGCGGTCGACGAGGCGCTGGATCGGCGCCTTCCGGGCCTGCGCCGATTCCACGAGCCGGATGATGCGCGCCAGCGTCGTCTCGGCACCGATTGCCCGCGTCGTAACCGCGATCAGTCCCTCGCCGTTGATGGAGCCGCCGGTCACGCGTTCGCCCGGCCCTTTGACCACGGGCAGACTTTCGCCCGTGATCAGCGCCTCGTCCACGTGCGTGCGGCCGTCCAGAATGACACCATCCACGGGCACGCGCTCGCCGGGCCGTACGACCACCACCATGCCCAAGCGCACCTGCCCGAGCGGCACTTCGTGCTCGCTTCCGTCGGCTTGCCGCACGCGGGCACGGTCGGGCCGCAGCGCGTTGAGCGCGCGGATCGCGTTGGTCGTCTCGCGCTTGGCGCGAGCCTCGAGCCATTTGCCGAGACGCACGAGAGCGATCACGACGGCCGATGCTTCGAAATAGAGGTGCATGGTGTCGCCGGGATGGACGAGCATCTGCCATACGCTCAGGCCGTAGGCCGCCGACGTGCCGAGTGCGACGAGCAGGTCCATGTTGCCGGTGCGGGCGCGCACGGCGCGATAGGCGCCCACATAGAACCTTGCACCGCACGCGAACTGGACGATGCTCGCGAGCGCCAGCTGCAGGGTGGCCGGCAGCATCAGCTCGATCCCGACTGCACCGGCAAGCATCGGCAACATGAGGGGCAGCGCGAGCGCCCCCGCCACGGCCACGGCCGCCAGTTCGCGCCGCGCCTGCCGGCGCTTGTCTTCGTCGGCCGCATCCGCCGCGGTGTCGCCCGCGACGGCCGCCTCTTGCGCGAAAGGCCGCGCTTCGTAGCCGGCATCGACGACAGCCTTGACGAGCCGGGCTTCCTCATCCGTGCTGGCGGGCTCGGCGAGCCGGACGGTGGCCCGCTCGGTGGCGAGATTGACCGACACCTCGACGACGCCCGGCACGCGTGCAAGCGCTTTTTCGACGCGCCGTGCACACGAGGCGCACGTCATGCCGCCGATATCGAGTTCGGTGGTGCTGGCCGCGAGTCCGGTTATTGGTGAAGAGAGATCGGTCATGATGGAATGATGGGGCGAGGCGGCACGTGTCGCCGCGATGCAAGCAGTATCGACATTCCAACGATGGGAAGGTCAAGCGCTGTCTGCGAGATCGGGTGCGACTTCGTGCCTCGCGTGCAACTGATTGGCCTGATCGGCGGTCCGACCCTTCCGTGGTGCTGCGAAGATGCATCGGGCCGCCGCATCGGCATTCGCCGCGACGGTGTGCGAAAGGTTGCATGCGGGCCTGTGCCCGCCGGTCGCGGCCGGGGCTCCGGGCCACGGCACCACCCGCGCACACGAAATATAGTGGGACGCGCGGTGCGCCGATTCGCTACTCACGGCACACCGCTCGGTGTTGTTCTTGCTTACTGGTCGAGGATACGATAAAACGCTTTCGCGATTCGACGAGATCGCCGCGCGAATCGTCCTGGCCGGACGAGCACCGCGTCACGAGCCCGCGATGCGGAGATGCGGGCCACTTATCGACATTCAGATGACAAAGACAACAACAATGCGACACACGTTATCACCCGCCGGGGTTGCCTCGTGGCTTAGCGGCCTTGCCGTCGTCTTGCTGGCCGGATGCGCGAGCGCGCCGCATCCGGCGGCATCGTCGCCCGCTCATGGGTGGACCAAGGACGAAGTATCCGACTCCTATATATTCGGCTATCCGCTCGTCATGATGACGAGCGCGCGTACCGCCGTGCCCGTCGAGGAGCGCAACGTGCTGCATCGTGCAGCCGCATTGCCGGCTGCCGACGACCCGGGGCTCGCGCCGAAGGCCGATGTCGACACCCTTGCCGCAACCGCCTGGCTCGATCTCGGCAACGGTCCTGTCGTGCTTTCGTTGCCCGCGACGCGAGGCCAGTACCTCGATGCGCGCGTGCTGGATCTCTGGACGAACGTCGTCTGGTCCACGGGCGCGCCGGCCGGCGCACGCACGGCAACCGCGAAGCCGCGCCTGATCGTGTTCGTGCCGCCGGGCTGGGATGGTACGTTGCCCGCATCGGCGGAGCGCGTCGAGGCGCCCGGAACGAGCCTCTGGCTGTCCGTGCGCACGGCCGCGACGAACCCGCGCGAGCTGGCCGGTGCCCGGCGCCTGGCTGCCGAGGCGGAGGTCGCACCGCTTGCCGCGTTCATGGAAGCCTCGCAGTCGAAGCACCGCGGCAAGCATGTGCGCGGTGGGAAGTCGCGCCACGAGGCCGGCGCGCCGGCGGACGAGGCGCAATCGTTTGCCGACAGCCCGCAGGCGCAGGCCGCGGCCGTAGCGGCTCTCGATGCAAACGCCTTCTTCACGCGGCTGGCCGACGCTTTGCGCGACAACCCGCCGTCGCCGCCCGACGCTCATGCGCTCGAGATCCTGGCGGATCTCGGCGTGAAGCCGGGTGAGCCCGTGCGTTTGCCGGCTGGCGCCGGCGAGGCGATCAAGGCGGGGCTTGCCGATGCGCACACGCGCCTTGGGACGGCACCCGTCAATGCGCTATCGGCGAACGGGTGGACGTGGCTCGGCGACGGTATCGGCCATTACGACGACGACTACGCGTTGCGCGCCTACACGGCTTACACGCGGCCTGGCAGCGGCACGAAGGAAGACGGGGTCATCGCGCTGGCGGCGGCCGACGGCGACGGCGAAGCGCTGGACGGCGGCAGCCGCTATATCCTGCATTTTTCCGCCAAAGGGTTGCCGCCGACGCGGGCGTTCTGGACACTGACGGCTTATACGGCGGACGGCGCCCTCGTTGACGGGCGTGTGCCGCGGCGTTCGATCGCTTCGCGCGACGGCCTGCGGCGCAACCGCGACGGGTCCATCGACATTTATGTCCAGAAGGTGTCGCCGGGCCGCGCGCACCAGTCCAATTGGCTGCCGGTGCCCGAAGGTCCATTCCAGCTCGTGATGCGGCTCTACGCTCCGCAGGCGGCGGCGACCGACGGCAGTTGGCAGCCGCCCGCGCTCGTGCGCAAGTAACCCGGAGGGCGGATGCCAAGCGAATCGACGGCTGACAAGACGAAGGCCTGGGTGAAGCTGCGGGGTGTGGTCCGGGGTGTGTTCCGGGGTATGTTCGTTTCGCGGCGCACGCGCCGCATCGCGATTTCGGTGGTGGCCTTCGTCGCCCTGCTCGGGGTGGCGGGTTTTTTCGCGGCGCCGCCGCTGATCCGGCACGTTGCCGAAACGCAGCTCACGAGCGCGCTTGGGCGGCCCACGGCGATCGAACGGGTCAAGCTCAACCCCTACACCCTGCGGCTGGAAGCCGACGGCATCCGCATCGACGATAAAGATGGCGGCGCGCCGCTTCTGAGCGCCCAGCGCCTGATCGTGCGCGTGTCGTGGGTCTCGCTCCTGCGCTTTGCACCCATCGTCGAGGAACTGCGGCTCGACGCACCGCGCGCGAACGTCGTCCGCTACGATGCGCAGCGCTTCAATTTCACGGACATCGTCGAGAAGTTTTCGGCGCCTTCCGGGAAGCCCGAAACGAGGCCGATGCTGTTTTCCGTGTCCAACATCGCCGTGGAGAATGGCCGCATCGATTTCGACGACCGCCTGCTCGGCCAGCGGCACGTCGTCGACCAGCTCTCGCTCGGCGTGCCATTCATCGCGACGCTGCCGTCCAAGACCGATATTTTCGTCGATCCGCGCTTCGCGGCCCGCGTGGATGGAAGCCCGATCAGCGTTGGCGGCAAGACCAAGCCGTTCGCGGCCTCGCGCGAATCGGAAGTCGAACTCAAGTTCGACGGGCTCGATTTGCCGAAACTGCTGTCTTACGTGCCGGCCAAGCTGCCGGTGGCGATGGAGAGCGGCAAATTAGCGGGCAATTTGAAGCTGCGTTTCGCGATGAGCGGTGCGGTGCCGACGCTGACGGTGGCGGGTACGGCGGACCTCGCCGAGGCGCGGCTCGTCGACGCCGGGCACGCGCCGCTCTTCGCGGCCCAGGCGGTACACGTCGCAGCCGCTACGCTGCAGCCGTTCAAGAATATCTACCACTTCGACGAGATCCGGCTCGAGCAGCCCTCGCTGCATCTTGCGCGCGAGCGTTCGGGGGAACTCAGCGTGGCGCGGGCGTTTGCGCCCGCCGCGCCTGCGGCCTCGTCCGCGGCGCCGGCGTCGGTGCCAGCGTCAGCGCCTGCGGTGGCCGCACCGCCTACCGACGTCTCGATCAAGCATCTCGCGCTCGACGACGGCAAGGTGGAATTGGAAGACCGCGCACCTGCCGAGCCGGTAAGGCTTGCGCTCGATGATCTGAACGTTGCGCTCGACGGCTTTTCGACACTCGCCGATACCCCCGCGCGCTATACGGTGCGCACGGCGCTGGCGCAGGGCGGTACGCTGGCGGCAACGGGCTCCGTCGGCGTAGTCGGCAAGCGTGCCGACGCGAAGATCACGGCCGACGCGTTGCCGCTCGCGCTGGCACAGCCCTATCTCGAGGGCATCACGGCCGCGCGGCTGTCGGCGGGCACGCTCGGCGGCACCGTGGTGCTCGACGCCAACTGGTCGCAGGCGCCAGCGGCGGTACGCGTCGGCGAGAGCGAGCTGGCGCTGAAGTCAGTGAAGATTGCCGGAGCGGGCCCAACGGCGCCCGCCATCGCACTCGGCGACGGGCGTCTGGCGATCAAGCAGATCGATCTCGCCGCGCGCACGGCCGATATCGCTTCGATCGAGGCGACCGGGCTCGCGGTCAAGGGCACGCGTGAAAAGGACGGCCGTATCGATCTGGCCGCCTGGGCGGCTCCGGCTGGCGCGAAGCCGGCTCCCGCACGCGAAAGCGAGGCGAGGCGAAGCGAAAACGAGCGTAAGCGCCAATCCGCTCACCAGGCGGCGCCGACCCGCGCCGCCGCGTCGAAAGACGCAACCGCACCGGGCTGGAGATACTCGATCGGGCAGGTCCGCCTGAAAGACGGTTCGGCCGATATCCTCGACCAAGTGCCCGCGCGGCCGGCGAAGTTTCGGTTCACGTCCGTCCAGCTCGAGGCCGGCGGCCTCAGCAACGACATGGGGCATGCGCTGCCCGTGAAGCTCAGCGCGACCCTGAACGGCAAGGGTACGCTGGAAACCGCAGGCAACGTCGTACCGGACCCGCTCGACGCTTCGTTGACGCTGCGCGCGAATCGTCTCGACGTGGCCGCCTTCGAACCCTATTTCGGCGACAGCCTCAATGCCGTGGTCGCCAGCGCGCTGGCCAACGCGGGCGGCAATCTGAAGCTTTCGATGGTCAAGGGCGCGGTGAAGGCATCGTTCCGCGGTGGCGCGGCGCTTGTCGACGTGCGTTTGCTCGACCGGATCACGTCGGCGCCTCTCGCGGGGTGGCGCTCGCTGGCGCTCAACCGCGTCAACGCCCGATACGACGAGCGCGGCACCGATCTCGACATCGGCCGGGTGACGTTCGCTCAGTTCTTCGGCAGCGTGTTGCTGAGTGCACAGGGCAAGCTCAATCTCGACGACGTGCTGGCCCGCGAGAAAGGTGCCGAGGCGCCGGCGGTGGCGGAACAGCATGGCAAGACGACGACTGCCGTGGTCGAGCACGAGGAAAAGCCGCCCACGTCGCACCCGCTGCGCGCGCGCGTCGGTGAAGTGGTGCTGCAGCAGGGCCGCGTGAACTACACCGACAACTTCGTGAAGCCGAACTACACCGCGAACCTTGTCGACATCACCGGTACGATCGGTGCGTTCGGCACGGAAACACGTACACCGGCGCCCGTGAACGTCGGCGCGAATCTGGCCGGCAACGGCCCGATCGCGATACGCGGCACCGTCGATCCGCTTGCGCCGAAGCCTTCCCTCGACCTGACGGCGAGCGCACACGACATCGAGCTCACGAACCTCACGCCGTACTCGCTCAAGTACGCCGGCTACCCGATCACGAAGGGCAAGCTCAACGTGGAACTGCACTACAAGCTCGACAACGATCTGCTGAGTGCGAACAACCACCTGTTCATCGATCAACTGACGTTCGGCGAACATGTCGAAAACGATACGGCCACGAAGCTGCCCGTGCGGCTCGCGATTTCGCTGCTGAAGAATCGGCGAGGCCAGATCGACGTCAACATCCCGGTATCGGGTTCGTTGTCGAGCCCCGAGTTCAGCCTGGGCAGCCTGATCTGGAGTGCCGTGCTGCACCTGATCGAGCGCGCGGTGACGGCGCCGTTTTCGCTGCTTGCCAACGCATTCGGCGGCTCGGGTGGGGTGAGCGGGGCGGAAGATCTACGCTATGTTGCCTTCTCGTCGGGCTCGGCCGAACTGACCGACTCGATGCGCGGCAAGCTCGATACGATTGCGAAGCTGCTCGACGAAAAGCCCGAGGTAAAGCTCGACCTGACCGGCCGTGCGGATCCGGCCATCGACACGCCCGCGCTTCGGCTCGCCTATGTCGACGAGCTCGTCAAGCGCGAGAAGCTGAAAACGCTCGTCGGGCACGGTGAGAGTGTCGACGAATCGACGGTGACGGTGGACAAAAGCGAGTACAGCGATCTGCTGGCCAAGGCCTACAAGGATGCCGACATCAAGAAGCCGCGCAATTTCATCGGCCTGGCGAAGAGCTTGCCTGACGATGACATGCGGCGCATGCTCGCGGCCAATGCGCCCGTCGACGAGGCCAGCCTGCGTCGGCTCGCGCAGCAGCGCGCCGACGAAGTGCGCCAATATCTGATCGGCAAGGTCGACGCGAGCCGCGTGTTCGTCGTCGCACCGAAGGTCGATGCGAAAGAGGTGAAAGACAGCGGGCCGACGACGCGTGTCGATTTCGGTTTGCACTGAGCTATTGGCGGCTCGACGATGTACACCGCGTGAGGTTGTTGTCCTTTTGGACGAATCTCGCGCGGCGTCGAGCAGTCTTTTTCGAGACGTTGTACACTTTAATCTTTCCACCCAATTCAACGCAAAAGGAGGGCGTCAGATGGTACCGACCGCGCTAATAGCCATCCCTCCGCACATGCGTTCGTCTCGCGCGCCGCACCGTTAGGTTCGGCCGCCGCACCGTTCGGCGCCTGGGCCACCCGGCGCACCGATTCCTAGACGACCGAGACAACACAGCCCGCGCGTGGCCAACGCCCGCGCGGCGCGGGCATTTTCTTCTTTTGATCCGGCAATCCCGGGGCGCACGCCGCCCGGGAGGGGCATTCATGACGCAAAGAAAACTGGACTTCGGCGGCCGCGCGTTCAAGAACGTGCTCGGCTATACGATCAATCATTGGGGCCGGCAACGCTGGAGGATTCTTTCCATCGTCGCTCTGGCGCTGCTCGGTGCATTGGCCGACGTGCTGACGCCTTATTTCGCGGGCCGCCTCGTCAACGCGATCGCGGCCGGGTCGCACGACAAGGCGGCCGCGATCGACGCGGCGGTTCGCGCGTTGACGGCGCTGATCGCGCTCGGCCTGGGCGGTGCGGCGCTGCGCTACTTCATGTTCCTCGACATCATCGCGCTGACGCTGCGCATGATGAGCGACATCGCGAGCCATGCATTTCACCGCGTGCAGCGATTCTCGACAGATTGGCACGCGAACAGCTTTGCCGGCTCGACCGTGCGCAAGATCACGCGCGGCATGTGGGCGATCGACCTGCTCAACGACACACTGCTTATCGGGTTGTTGCCGTCGCTGACGATGCTCGTCGGCGCCACCGTACTGCTCGGTGTGCATTGGCCGACCATGGGCGTGATCGTGGGCGTGGGCGCCGTGGTCTACATCGCCGTGACGGCGGGCCTTTCGCTGGGCTTCGTCGCGCCCGCCGCGCGTCTTGGCAATGCGTGGGATACCCGCATGGGCGGCGCGTTGGCCGACGCGGTGACTTGCAATTCCGTCGTCAAGGCGTTCGGCGCGGAGCTGCGTGAGGAAGCGCGTCTGTCGCGTGTGATCGGCAAGTGGCGACATCGCACGCGCCGCGCCTGGCTGCGCGGTACGGCCAACGGCGGCGTGCAAAACGTGATGCTCGCGGCCATGCAGGCGGCGATGCTCGGGGCGGCGCTGCTGCTGTGGATGCGCGGCGAGGCGAACGTCGGCGATCTCGCGTTCGCGCTGACAACTTTCCTCGTGCTGCAGGGATACCTGCGCGACGTCGGCATGCTCGTGCGCAATCTGCAGCGCTCGGTCAACGACATGGAGGAGCTCGTATCGCTCGAGCAGCAGCCGCTCGGTATAGACGACCAGCCGGACGCACCACCGATCGTCATCGACAAAGGCGACATTCGTTTCGACGACGTCACGTTCCGCTACGGCGCGCACGCAACGCCGCTGTACGACCGTTTCTCGGCGCGCATCGCGCCCGGCGAGCGGGTGGGGCTGATCGGGCACTCGGGCTCGGGCAAGACGACGTTCATCAAGCTGATCCAGCGGCTTTACGATGTGAGCGAAGGTGCGATTACGATCGACGGGCAGAATATCGCGCACGTTCAACAGGCATCGCTGCGCGCGCAGATTGCGATCGTGCAGCAGGAGCCGTTGCTCTTTCACCGCTCGCTGGCCGAGAACATCGCTTATGCGAGGCCCGGGGCGACGCAGGCGGAGATCGAGCGCGCGGCAACGCTTGCAAATGCGCACGCGTTTATCGTCTCGTTGCCGGGCGGCTATGAGACGCTCGTTGGCGAGCGCGGCGTGAAGCTCTCGGGCGGTGAGCGCCAACGCATCGCGATCGCGCGGGCATTCCTAGCCGATGCGCCGATCCTCATTTTCGACGAGGCCACGTCGAGCCTCGACAGCGAAAGCGAGGCGCTGATCCAGGAAGCGATGGAGCGGCTGATGGTGGGGCGCACGACGATCGTCGTCGCGCACCGGTTGTCGACCGTGCGCGCGCTCGACCGGCTGCTCGTGCTCGATCGCGGCCGTATCGTCGAGGAGGGCCGCCACGATGAGTTGATCCGCATGGAGGGAGGCTTGTATCGTCGCCTCTTCGAACGGCAGGCACTCGAACTGACGAAGGGTATGGCGCCGCCGTCGGAATCAGCCGTGCCCGTCGCTGGCTAAAGCGGCGCTGATGCGGAGCAGGCGTGAAAGCGCGTGCTCCGATTGGCGCCCCATACAACCGCTTTGATTAGTAAGCCTTATCTAAATCCGAATCTTCCTCTTTCCAGCCCTTGCCCCTTGCTGATCTACTTGGCATCGCATTCTCAAAATGCCCTGCGCTCGAGCGGGTCACGACAACAAGCGAAAACTACAAGATTCAGGAGGCAAGATGGCTGGGCCAATCAAAAGCGTCGTCTCGCGCATGGCTGCTCTTATGGCGGCGTGCTCCCTTTGTGTGGCTGCGTCGGTGCCTGCCGGATTCGCGGCGCTGATCGTATCGGCCGATGCGCATGCCGATATGGTCAGCGCGTCGGGCACCTACGCGGCGACGAAATACCCCATCGTGCTCGTGCACGGCCTGACGGGAACCGATCGGTATGCCGATCTGCTCGACTACTGGTACGGCATTCCGACCGATCTGCAATCGCACGGCGCGAGTGTCTACGTCGCCAATCTTTCCGGTTTCCAAAGCGACCTCGGTCCCGATGGCCGCGGCGAGCAATTGCTGGCCTATGTGAAGCAGGTGCTCGCGGCCACCGGCGCTCAGAAGGTCAATCTGATCGGGCATAGTCAGGGCGGGATGGCATCGCGCTATGTGGCGGCCGTCGCGCCGCAACTGGTCGCATCGGTGACGACGATCGGCACGCCGCACCGCGGCTCGGAGTTTGCCGACTTTGTGGCCGAGACGCTGCAGAAGGATCCGACCGGGCTCGCGCAGCCGATCATCGGGCAGTTGGCGAACGTGCTGGGCGTCTTGCTCAGCAGCAATCACAACACGAATCAGAACGCCATCGCCGCGTTGCAGGCGCTGACGACCTCGGGCGCAGCCGCATTCAATCAGGCCGTGCCGAGCGCCGGCCTCGGCGCGCCCGGATCGTGCACCACGGGTGCGGCCACGGAGACGGTCGGCGGCAGTACGCACTACTTGTATTCATGGGCCGGCAACGCAATCACGCCGAGCTGGTCGGCGCTGGGGGTGCGTGCGGCCAAGGACACAAGCGTGTCGGGCATGCTCGACCCGGCGAACTACGCCGATCCTTCCACGCTTGCCATGCTCGGCAGCGGCGCGGTGATGATCAACCGCGGCGCGGGCCAGAACGACGGGCTCGTCTCGGTCTGCAGCGCCCAGTTCGGCCGCGTGCTCAGCACGAGCTATCACTGGAATCACCTGGACGAGATCAATCAACTCTTCGGGCTGCTCGGCAAGAACGCCGAGGATCCCGTCGCCGTCATTCGGACGCACGCGAACCGGCTGATGCTGCAGGGCCTCTGACCGATGCAGGGGCGCCGGATCGTTGCCGCCGCGCTGGGTGCGGGCCTCGTCGTCGGCGCAGTCATCGTCGCGCTGCGCGCATTCCGCGAAAACTCGCCCAGCCCGTCGGCCATGAACGCTGTTACCGCAGCGGCAATGTCTGCTTCCGTGCCGACGTCGGCATCCGTCGGAAAAGCCCGGCCGGAGGTGGCGGCGGTGCTGCCGGACTCGTTCGCGGGTACCGCGGTGCCACATCTGCCGCTCGATGCGCGCGGGCATCTGGCGGTGGACCGTGTGGTCCGTGATTTCTTCGACTACTTTCTGACGGCGCAGCACCAGATGCCGGCGGGCGCGCTCGATGCGGCCGTGCGCCGAGCGGTTGCCGCGCAGCTCGATGGCACACCGGCGCAGGACGAGGCGCTCGATCTCTGGCGCCGTTACGGCGCCTACCGCGACGCGCTCGAGCGCCTGGCCGTGTTGCAGCAGCCGGCCGGCGCGAGCGGGGTGGATCTCGAAGCCGCGCGCGCGGCGTTTGCCGAGCGTGCCGTCGTCGCGAGCCGAACGCTCGGCCCGGCCTGGAGCGAAGCGTTTTTCGGGCGCGAATGGCGGCATGCAGCCTATGCGATCGAGCGCTTGCGCATCATGCGGGACGGCACGCTGAACGATGCGCAAAAAGCGGCACGGCTCAGCGTGCTCGTCGAGACTTTGCCCCCCGACGAGCGTGAGGCGCTGCGCCGTGAGACGGACGCTCAGGCTACGATTGCGACGGTCGCGTCCCTCGATGCCCAGGCGAGCGGGCTTTCGACGGAAGCGTTGCGGGCTCGGGCCGCCGAGGCGCTGGGGGCGCAAGCGGCGGCGCGCATCGTCGAGATGCACGAGGCGGAGGCGGCCTGGCGTGCGCGCTATGCCGATTACGCCACGCAACGTGCGCGCATCGACGCTATGCCGCTGGCGCCGGACGAGCGCGAGGCCCAGCGCGCGAAACTGCGCGAGCGGACTTTCTCCGATCCCGGCGAGCGCGTGCGTGCCGCGTCGCTCGATCGAACGGCCGACTGACGCGCTCTTGCCTCCTTACTTGCTGCGTTCTTACGCCCCCGGGCCTTTGTGCCTTTGCGCCGTCGGTGCCGGCACAGTCGTTCCTCGTAGCGATGG
The DNA here is from genome assembly GCF_034424545.1 of Trinickia caryophylli. Taxonomy (NCBI): domain Bacteria; kingdom Pseudomonadati; phylum Pseudomonadota; class Betaproteobacteria; order Burkholderiales; family Burkholderiaceae; genus Trinickia; species Trinickia caryophylli. Next base: position 1,708,658 of record NZ_CP139971.1, read on the forward strand.
AGGCGCGCCGCACCCTTTCACGCGGCGCGCGCCGCCCCCGCGCTATCGATCTGCGCTTCGATCACGCCGGCGAGCGCATCGAAGGCGGGCGCGATGCGCGCATTCTGCACGCAGGCATAGCCGAGCAGCAGGCCGCGCCGGGCCACGCCCTCATCGCTGTAGTAGTTGGACAGGGGCCGCACGATCACGCCTGCGGCGAGCGCGGCGGCCGTCATTTTGCGATCGTCGACCTGCTCGGGCAGCCCGAGCACGAAGTGGAGGCCCGCTTCGTCGCCCATGACGGGCAGCGTATCGCCGAATCGCGCGGCAATCGCATCGATGAGCATCTGACGGCGCTCGCCGTAAAGCGCCCGCATACGCCGCACATGCGAAGTCAGATAGCCGTCCATGATGAACTCGGCGAGCACGGCCTGCTGCATGAGCTGCCCTTCGCGATAGAGCTCCGCAAGCCCGGTCCGGAATGTCTCGACGAGCGCCTCCGGCAGAACGATGTAGCCGATGCGCAGCCCGGGGTAGAGGATCTTGCCGAGACTGCCGACGTAGATGACGCGCCCCGCTTCGTCGAGCCCCTGCAACGACGCGATCGGCCTGCCGCCGTAGCGGAACTCGCTGTCGTAGTCGTCTTCGAGGATCCACGTTCCGTGCTGGCGCGCGTATTCGAGCAGCGTGCGGCGGCGCGCCAGGCTCATCACCATGCCGAGCGGGTACTGGTGAGAGGGGGTGACGAGCGCCAGTTTCGGCGGGTCCTTCAGCGAACGCTCGCGCGGGTTGAGGCCCTCTTCGTCGACGGGCACCGGCGCGAGCGTGAGCCCCGCCGATTGCAGCACGCTGCGCGCGCCCCAATAGCAGGGCTCTTCCACCCATGCGCGGTCACCCACGTCCGTGAGCAGCCGCACGGCCAGATCCATCGATTGGTGAATACCCGTGGTAATGACGATCTGATCGGGCGAGCACTTTACCGAGCGCGCCACGCGCAGATAATCGGATAGCGCGCGTCGCAGCGGGCGATAGCCGCCGCCCGGCGCGTAGGTCAGGAGCTCGGGGTTCGCCTCTTTCCAGAGGCGCGCCTGCAGGCGGCTCCAGGCGCGCGACGGAAATTCGGTGACGTCGGGCACGCCCGGCATGAACGCCCCCCACTGCTTCGGCGCCACGCCGGCACGAGCGATCAGCTGGCGGCCGCGGCCCGAGAGCACGTTGGTGGTATCGGGCTGCGGGGCTGTGCCAGCCGCGCCGGCTACGGGCCCACCGGTGGCGCCCGGGCGCGTGCCGGCGCGCGCGTGCACAGCCGCGGTATCGGGGCGCGTATCGGCCACGTAGGTGCCGCTGCCCGTGGTCGAGAGCACGTAGCCCTCGGCGGTTAGCTGGTCGTAGACCCGCAGCACCGTATTGCGTGCGATGTCGAGGTCTTCGGCGAGCGTACGCGAGCTGGGCAGCTTCGTGCCCGGCGCTAGCTGGCCGGTCAGAATGGCTTGCTGCACGAGCCGCAGCACCTGACGATACATCGGCTCGGCCGTGCCGCGCTCGAGCCGCGCACCCAGCCAGTCGGAGAGGATGATGGTATCCAAAGTGGTTCCTCTCGGAATAATGAAATGGTTCCGTTTGGTGGAGCCGTAACCGATTATATTGGATCGCCAAGGATATGCGAGCACCGCATGTCGATGGAGCCACTCAGGAAGAAGCAGGAGACACCAGCCATGAAAACGGAAGACGTGATCGTGAGTTTTCGCGGCGTGCGCAAGACATACGATGGCGAGACGCTCGTCGTCAAAGCGCTCGACCTCGATATTTATCAGGGGGAATTCCTGACGCTGCTCGGCCCCTCGGGCTCCGGCAAAACCACCTGCCTCATGATGCTGGCCGGCTTCGAATTCCCCACCGGCGGCGAGATCCGGCTCGACGGCCAGTTGCTCAACACAGTGCCGCCGCACAAGCGCAACATCGGCATGGTGTTCCAGAACTACGCGCTCTTTCCTCATATGACTGTGGCGCAGAACGTGGAGTATCCGCTTACCGTGCGCAATGTCCGCGCGGCCGAGCGGGCGGCGCGAGTAAACGACGCGCTGAAGATGGTGCGCATGGAAGGTTTTGCGAAGCGCTACCCCGCCCAGCTTTCGGGCGGCCAGCAGCAGCGCATCGCGCTGGCGCGCGCGCTCGTGTTCGAGCCGCGGCTCGTGCTGATGGACGAGCCGCTCGGCGCGCTCGACAAGCAATTGCGCGAACACATGCAATACGAGTTGAAAGCCCTGCACGAGAAGCTCGGTGTGACGTTCGTCTACGTGACACACGACCAGGGCGAGGCGCTGACGATGTCCGATCGCGTTGCCGTGTTCGACAAAGGTATCGTGCAGCAGCTCGATACGGTCGACCGGCTCTACGAAACGCCTTGCAACGAGTTCGTGGCCAGCTTCATCGGCGACAGCAACCGGCTGCACGGCACGATCGACGACGTGGACGGCGAGTTTTGCAGGCTCCGGCTGCGCGACGGCACGCAGGTGGTCGGACGCAACGTCGGCAACGCGCGCGCTGGCACGCAGGCGGTGGCCTGCATCCGGCCGGAGCGGCTGCGATTGGCGTCGCACGGCAATGGCGCCGCCGAGGGAGCCGGCAACGCATTGTCCAGCGAGGTGCGCGGGTTGATCTATTTCGGCGACCACGTTCGCATGCGTTGCGCCGTACCGGAGCAAGACGAATGTTTCGTCAAGGTACCGCTGGGCAACGAGGCGCTTTCGAGCTTCGTGCCCGGCGCGCCGGTCGCACTCGAGTTCGCCCCCGAGCATCTGCGCGTTTTCGCCTGAAGCCCCGCGCGTTGCACGCCCGAATCGCCCATCCGCTTTGCCGTTCGGGAGCGGACCCTTCCACGTAGAGGAGAACCTAGATGAAGACGAAAATTACCCTGACACGTTCGCTGGCCGCCGCTGCCGCGTGCGCGATGGCCGTTGCGGCCGGCGCGAATGCGGCCGAACTGACCGTCGTGAACTTCGGCGGTGCCAACGCGGACGCGCAAAAGGTGGCGTATTACCAGCCGTTCGAAAAGCAGATGGGCGACAAGCTGACGGCCGTCGAATACAACGGCGAGACGGCCAAGATCAAGGCGATGGTCGAGGCGAAGCACGTGAACTGGGATGTTGTCGAAGTCGAATCGGGCGATCTCGGCCGCGGCTGCGACGAAGGCCTCTTCGAAAAGCTCGACTGGGCGAAGATCGCGAACAAATCGGACCTCGTGCCCGAATCGCCGCGCACCTGCGGCGTGGGCTTTTTCGTGTGGTCGACGGCGCTCGCTTATAACGCCGACAAGCTGAAGACCGCTCCCACCGGCTGGGCCGATTTCTGGGACGTGAAGAAGTTTCCGGGCAAGCGTGCTTTGCGCAAGGGTGCGCGCGGCAATCTCGAATTCGCGCTGATGGCCGACGGCGTCGCGCCGAAGGAAGTCTACAAGGTGCTTGCGACGAAGGCTGGGCAGGATCGCGCGTTCAAGAAGCTCGATCAGCTCAAACCGAACATCCAGTGGTGGGAGGCGGGCGCGCAGCCGCCGCAATTCCTCGTGGCGGGCGATGTGGTGATGTCGTCGGCGTTCAACGGCCGCATCGATGCCGCCCAGCGCGAAGGCAAGAACCTGAAGGTGGTCTGGAACGGCAGCATTTACGATCTTGACTATTGGGTGATTCCGAAGGGCGCGCCGAACAAGGCGCTGGCCGAGAAGTTCATCGCGTACACGGTGTCGTCCAAGCCGCAGCAGGTATACGCGCAGCATATCGCCTACGGTCCGGTCAACCGCGATGCGATCAAGTCGCTCGATGCCAAGACGCTCTCGAATCTGCCGAACTCGCCTGCCAACGGCAAGAGCGCGGTGCTGCAGGACGCGGCGTTCTGGACCGACTACGGCGACGAACTCGAGCAGCGCTTCGCCGCATGGGCATCGAAGTGAAGTGAAGCGGCTGTGACGCCGCACGCGCTGCCCGGCAATGCGCCGGCAGCGCGTGCGGTAAGCGTGGCGGCTGGAACAGCGTAAGGCAGGGCAGGACAGCGGAAAACCGCGGAAACAGGTAACAAGCCAGAGGCAAGGGCAGGAGATGAGCGTGAACACGATGCCTATGACGAGCGAGCCGAGTGCCGCTTCGACGGCTGCTTTGAAGCGTGAGTTGAAAGCCGCGCTTGCGCGCAAACGCGCGATGGCGCTGTTGCTGGTCGCGCCTCTCGCGATTTTTCTGTTGTTGGTATTCGTCGTGCCGATCGCCGCGCTGCTGACGCGCGCGGTCGAAAATCCCGAGGTGGCCAAAGCGTTGCCGAAGACGGTCGCCCAACTGCGCCATTGGGATCGTACGAACGCTCCGCCTGCCGCGGCCTACGCGGCGCTCGCGACCGATCTTTCGGCGCTCGAGGATGGCGAGACACTTGGTGGGCTCGGGCGCCGCCTCAACGTGGAGATTCCCGGTTATCGCTCGCTCGTGGCAAAAACGGCGCGAGCGATGCCGCTCAAAGACGACGCCGGCAATGTGCTCGGGCCCGATGCCGTGCGCGCGAAACTCGTCGAGCTCGACGAGCGGTGGGGCGATCCGCATTACTGGCGGGCGATCGCGAAGAACGGCTCGCGTTATTCGCCGTTCTATTTGCTGGCTTCGCTCGATCACCGTCAGGACGCTTTCGGTCATATCGAGCGAACCGATCCTGACCAGCGGATCTATCTGAGCGTATTCGGGCGCACGTTCGTGATCAGCGCCGTGGTGACGCTCGCGGCGCTGCTGCTCGGCTACCCGCTTGCGTACTGGATTTCGACGCTCGGCGAGCGTCGCGCGAACCTTGCAATGATCCTCGTGCTGATTCCGTTCTGGACATCGATTCTCGTGCGCGTGGCCGCCTGGATCGTGCTGCTGCAAAACGAAGGGCTCGTCAATCGCGCGCTGCAGGCGCTCGGCATCACGCATGCGCCGCTCGAGCTGCTTTTCAATCGCGTGGGCGTCTACATTTCGATGACGCACATTTTGCTGCCGTTCATGATTCTGCCGCTCTACAGCGTCATGAAGTCGATCCCGGCGAGCTATCAGCGCGCGGCGGTCTCGCTCGGCAGCCACCCGTTCGCCGCGTTCTGGCGCGTGTACGTGCCGCAGACCTATCCGGGCATCGGCGCGGGCGCGTTGCTTGTCTTCATTCTGGCGATTGGCTACTACATCACGCCGGCGCTGCTGGGTGGGCCCGACGATCAGATGGTCAGCTACTACGTAGCCTACTTCACGAACGTGACGATCAACTGGGGCATGGCCTGTGCGCTCGGTGGGCTGCTGCTGGCCGCCACGCTCGTGCTTTACGCCGTGTACGGGCGCTTCACGCGGGCTCAGCCGAGCCTTTGATTACCGCCACGACATTTCGATGAACCGATGAACGCATCGGAGCCGACAATGAGATTTTCGAAACCCCTCTTTGCGCCGCACACGTCGTTTGTCGAGCGAGCGTGGTACTTCGGGCTGCGCGGGCTTGCCGTATTGACGCTGCTTTATCTGGTGCTGCCCGTGCTCGCCATCGTGCCGCTCTCGTTTTCGTCGAGCACGTTTCTTGTTTATCCGATACCGAGCTGGTCGCTGCGCTGGTATCAGCATTTGATTTTGTCGAATGAATGGCGCCATGCCGCGCAAAACAGCTTCATCGTCGCGCCGGCAGCCACGTTCGTCGCTACGGTGCTCGGCACGCTGGCCGCGCTCGGATTGGCGAAAGCCAACTTTCGCGGCAAGGCCCTGCTGATGGCCGTGCTGATCTCGCCGATGATCGTGCCGGTGATCGTGGTGGGCGTGGGCATGTACTTGTTTTTTGCGCCGCTTGGATTGGCCAATACGTACACGGGCCTCATCATGGCGCATGCCGCGCTGGGCGTGCCGTTCGTCGTGACCACGGTCGGTGCGACGCTGCAGGGCTTCGACGGCAACCTCGTGCGGGCGAGCCTGTCGCTCGGCGCGAACCCGACGCGGACGTTCTTTCGGATCACGTTGCCGGTGATTGCGCCGGGGGTCATTTCCGGAGCCCTGTTCGCGTTCGCGACTTCGTTCGACGAGGTCGTCGTCACCCTGTTCCTGGCGGGTGCGGATCAGACGACGCTGCCGCGGCAGATGTTTACGGGCATCCGCGAGAACATCACGCCGACGATCGCCGCGCTGGCGACGATTCTGATCGTTTTCTCGACTTGCCTGTTGCTTGCGCTCGAGTGGTTGCGAGGCAGAAATGCGGCCCGGGCGGTGGCATAAGCAAGCGTTCCGGGCGGCCGGGCACCAGCCGGAGCGCTATTGCTTCGACGTTTCGGCGAGCGGCGCCTGCCCCGACAGCCTCGCGATCAGATTCTGCAGCCACGCCATTGCGACCCTGTTCGCGTATCGAACTGTTGCCCGGTATAACCCCACCAATCCCAGCATCCGCCGTAGTTGTCGTTTGTGGTCCGCGTCTGGGGGTAGACGATGACGAGCCGATAGGCGGCGGCCCAACGATTGAATCCGACGTTGCGCGGGCTTCGGCGAAAGCCTGCATCGCGGTGGATCGATGCTGGAGCGATGCCGGAGAATGGGCCCGGCGAAAGTGACGCGTGATGATTTTCCGGCGCGACCGAGCGTTTGCGGTTGACGTAGCATACGGGATCGCCGTAACCGATCATCGAAGCGGAAGCGGGTCGATGAGCAGTTGAAACCATGCGTTGTTGTTTGCGGCGGTCGGATCGATCACGTGCTTGTGCTTCGAGTCGCGCAGGAAAGCGTCCGGATTGTCTTCGTCCTTAATGCGCAAGCGCATGCTGATATTGGGGGAGCTGTTCGATTCCCTTCGAATGAATTTTATGAATCGAGAGGTTGTCGGCTTGGGATGCGGCTCTCCAACGATATCGAAGCTGACCTTGATATTTCTCCATTGATCGCTCTCGGCCGTATCCAGATACTTGAATGTCAGAATGGCGGAATAGCTGTCTTTCTGTCGAGGAAGAAGCCGGAATCCAGTCTTGATCGGGTTGGTCATGAGCCCCTCTCCGGGCGCCAGGCTCCGCATTTCGTCGAATTTTTCGTACCCTGAACCTGCGTCCCAATAGCTCTCGAGCTTCAAGCGACGAGTCATGCCAAGAATGTCCGTATCCCGGCTTTTCAATGCGATATGAAGCGAAAGGAAGGGTGCCTGAATTCGTTCTCTTGATTCCGCGGCTGGGGCTTCGCTTCCTGATGCGTTGGATGCGAGAGAGTCCATTCCGGCGACGCTCGCCGATTCGAGGTCGTCGCCTACCAGTCTCTCCAGACTCTCCGTGAAGTCGCCGAATATGCGCAGAGAGCTTGTTGGCGCGTGGCCCGATGGATCGCGGACATTGATCGGGTCATCGGCGCAGTCCGCATAGGGATTGACGCCTCCAATCTGAAACGGACTCAGGTTATCGGGAGCGGCAAAGCGCATTAAGCCAGGCAAGTACCAGCGATAGCCGTCGCCCAATGGATACGCGAGAGCCACAGGATCTTGACGCTCGCCTTCGAAGCCAATCGCGGTCGTACTGTCCATGATCTTTCTCGCCAGCGTATGCGTCGATCCTATATGTGAGCGCAGCCTCGCGGATGCCGCCGAGCCCGGCGAGGGGCCGGATACGCGCTTCAGCGTTTGCCGATAGGCGAGTACTCCACTCCAAGGCAGATACGCGAGCCCGAGCTTGCGCGTTCGTTACCCGACTATAGGCCTCCCGATGGAAAGCGGAACCCATTAGTTTTAATAGCGCGAAAGGCGAAGATTTGGGTTAGGTTTGGTCGACAGTTTGGAGGCAGAGACCGTGGCCCCCTCCACAGCGCTTTCGGGCGACAGTAGTTTGCGGCGCAAGCCGGGTAGAGCCGCCGCATATCAAGCGACGCTTTTGGCGAGCGAGCCTGAAGGTTGCGGTGAATTTTCTTCCTGCGCAGGAGGCTTCCGATCATGAGTACCGCTCCGACATTCGTTTCCCAAGCGGGCAATTTCGCGAACACCGTCGCGGGGCAGGTGGATCCGCGTACGGGGCTCTATGGCGCGAACATTACGTTAGGCCGGCTCACCGGTAATCGTGGTGTGGGCCCAGTGCTGCCGATCGCAATCGATTACCGCCCGATGGGAACGATCCAAGGCAGCCAGGGCGAAGGGCTGGGGCTCGGATCGGGCGTTTCGTTCAGTTTTTCGGTGTATGACTCCGCGAACCAGATGCTGATGCTGTCCACCGGCGAGAGTTACCCTGTCCTCGACTCGCCTTCGACGGCGCGCGTGGTTGACGCCGACGGTGGCGTTGTACTTCCGCTCGTACAAAGCAGCCTGGACAACATTCGATTCAAGCGCTACGACAGCTGTTCGATCATTTGGCAGGGGGAGAGACCGATTACCAGTTGCTATAAGGTAATCCATAAATCGGGGGACATCGAAATCTTGATGGGGCCCAGCATGGGGGGCGTGCTCAAGTTGCCGCAGCTCATGGTCGATCCTGCCGGACATGCGCTGACGTTCCAGTGGACGTATGACGCATCGCGCAACCCTCAGCTCCAGTCGATTACAGATGACACGCGAGACATCAATGGACACTGGACCACCCTGCTGAGCGTCGTCTATAGCGGCGTCAACAGAAACTTTACTTTCTTTCCCGGCACGCCGGAAAGTTACGAGGTGGACCTCACGTACGACCCGACCAATACGTTGCTAATGAAGGTCGAAAACAAGAGCGTCAGCCCATCCTTGGTCTGGACGCTGGGATATAGCGCCGTGGCGAACCCCGACCCTAACGGTAGTGACCTTTCGTGGCTGACAGATCTGACCGGGCCTGGCGGCATGACAGAACACGTCGACTACGCGTCCATTCACAAGTTTCCGCTTTCGGCCGCCCTGAACCCGTTGTGTGCCGTGACGACCCTCAAACAGGATCCGAAGGGCGGGCAACCCCCGATTACGACGACGTTCGCGTATACGTCGCAGACGACTGGCACCAATTTCGTGGCTGGTGGCACGACTATCTCGAGCTGGGCCAGTAACCGCGATAACTTGTACGACTACCCTGGTGGCGGTTACACGTATGGATCCACGCAGACCTGCGGCGATTGTGTCACGACCTACACCTTCGATAAGTTTCATTTGCAGACTCGGCAGGTCGTGACCCGCAATGGCAAGGCCGATACGGGCTCGAAGACCATCATCACGGCAACCAGCTATTACGGCAACCATAATCTGCCGTACGACAGCATAGGCTGCGCCTATTTTCAGTTTCCCTTGACCCGAACGATGACCTGGGTGGACGGTGTGGATCCCGCCAGCGATCCATGCTGTGTCGAGACCACCCACTACGGTCAGGATCAGGAGATGACACCTGGCTGGGACAAGTGGGGCAATCCGTTGCGCAAGACGGATCCGAACGGCCTGACCACGACCTGGGAGTACTACGATGGGAGCCAGGACAACTACTCCGGCAGCATATTGCTCTGCCCCAAGGATCCCAACGGTTTTACGCGGTTTACGAAGTCGATAAAGGTGGATCCGAGTACCGTGACGTCGCCCTCCGTGGTACCCGGTGCACCTGTTCAACAAACCAACTACACCTACGCCAAGGCAACGCCGGCGATGTCGTTCAATCAGTCATATGTCGACGGTCTCGTGTTGCAGGCTGGCGCCTCCCGCACCAGCGGCGGTACGGTGCTCTCGGAGACGGTCAACAGCTATGACGCCGAGGGCAGCCTGAATGCCGGGCGGGTGACGAAGCAGGTATTCACGCACTATCCCAACGGTAAGCGTTCCGTGTCCAGCGAAAGCTACACGACCACCGCCACGTACCAGTATGTCGGGCAGACGTTTGCCTATCCATCGCCCTCGACCGTTCGCCTCGGCGCACTGACGACTACCCAAACGGTAACCGTACAGGATCCGGACGTTCAAGCAGATCCGAAGACCGGCCATCCGGCAGGCGTGCTTACCGCGACGACCAGCCATACGATGTCGCTGTCCACCACTCGCACGCTGCGTGAAATCGATACGCTCGGAAATGCCACGATCTACACCTACGACAACCTGGGGCGGCTGACGCAGCGCATGCTCAATGCGACGAGTACTTCCGGGTACGTGAACACGCTCACCTACGCCTACGTTATCAACGGGACGCTGCTCGGTGACGAAGCTACGTATCCGCTGCAGGTTCGTACCCAGGATCCAAGGGGCAATAAGGTCTGCTACACGCAGGATGGCCTGAATCGCGTCATCCAGCGCCACGTGAATGCGGTCGATGTGACGAACGGGAAGTCGAAGTGGTGGGCGATGGAAAAGCATGGCTACGACAGTATGGGACGCTTGTCGTCACGCGCGGTATTGGATTACGACGTGAATAAGCAAGGGGAGACGACGGCGACCTATACGCTCTCCACGGCGGCGATCGAGTATGACAACTGGGGTCACACGCGCAAAGTGACTTATAGCGACAACACCACGGATATGTCGATTTACGATCCGGTGAACAAGATGATGAGCGCGGCGCGCATCGGTGTGTCGTCGGATGGTCAAAAAACCACGTTGACTACCGGATGGAACGTGACGACGTACGACTACAACTTCAGCCGGAAGCCGGTGACGGTGGAGCGCCGCCACAGCGCGTCGGCGCCTGACGTAGCTGAATCCTATAGTTTACGCCGCCGGCAATACAACGGCCTGTATTGGGTCATAGCCGATACCGACGAACTCGGTAGAACCACCTCTTATGAGTACGATGGGTGGGGGCGGGTAACGTGCACCACGTTGCCGGCTACAACCATTCAGCTGCCGAACGGTAAGACGACCAGGCAGACGTCGTCGGTAATCAGCGGTTACTGCCCGAAGTCGCCTGCGAAGTGGGTTGAGAGCATCCAGGTAACCGGCAAACCCGGGCAACCGGCCAAAGCGCCGTTCGAAGGCACCTGTACGGTCGGCAGCCGACATTTCGATGGCCTCGGGCGCGTCGTGGACAAAACGGTGGGAGGCTGCGCCTGGAAGTACCACTACCCCTATGACGCCACGGTAAAAGACGGGTACATGCGGCCGAGTGCGGTCGATACGCCCGACGGATACACGCGGAAGTATCAATACGTCTACGAATTGGACGAGGCGTTGCAGGAAGTGTCGATCGACAGTGCCGTCACGCACAACTACCATTACGAGCCGGTTTCCGGCATTGTCGGTAACGCCGGCTCGAGCATGACGGTTGAAGGATTGACGCAAACGTCCGGCATGACATTCAACGCATTCGCCTCGGGACGTCTGCAAGGGGAGACCATAACGTACACGCCGCCGGCCGCACAACATGCGACCGTCAGGGGCAAGGACATACCCTCGCGGAAGACGGCTTACACGTACACGATCGGCGGAGCACTGAGCACGTACGTTCACGTAGACGAAGCCACGTCCACGATCTCGCGGGATCGCAATGGAAGGATCGAGAGCGTCTCGGATGGCTCCACGTCGGTCACGCCTCAATACGATCTCGCCGGACGACTGACGGGCTGGGTGGCCACCTCGGGCAGCCATACGGTCAGCACCACGCTCACCCTCGACGATTTTGGCCGCGAAACGCAACGCGTCATCGCGGACGGTAGCGACACCTGGACGATCACACAAAACCCCTGGCAAAGAAACGACCTGCTTGCTCAACGGGTGGTGCAGCGAAGCAACAGCCAAGGGAGTCGCGCCGAAATCTACTCCTACGACGAACGCAATCGCCTCACGATTTGGGACGGACATAATGCGGGCGCATCGAATCTTCCGTCGTTCGCGGACCGATACGGCAATACGCTGATGAAGCAGGCGTTCACGCTCGATGCGTTGAACAACATCACGGCGGTGGTGACGAGCTTCGGGAGCGGCAACCCGCTATCCAACACCACGACTTTCACGTTCGATTACAACGATGATCCATGCCGTCTTCTCGGAGGGGCCAACTCGAGTACGAGAGCAGGTCCGTCAGCATTCGACGTTCAGTACGACAACGCTGGGCGCATTACAAACGACGGGCAGGGAACAACGCTGAGCTACGATCCATTGGGGCGCGTCCGCGCGGCGGAGAGTACGCTGACCGGACTCTCCGGCGCATACGGCTACGACCCCTTCCACCGCCAGGGTGTGCAGACCTCCTCGGACCCGAACCAGTCGCCGGCTTGCTTCTACTATCGATCGAATGAGCTGGTCAATCTCGTTCAGGGAGACAACAGCATGCGTTTGCTCCGCTCGCTCTCGGGAGCGCCCGCGGCGCAGATCAATGGCGGAGGCGAGCAGGCCGGCGCCTGGCTGCTCGGTACCGATCGATTAGGATCGGTGCTCACGGCAAGCAACGACCAGGCCGGTGCTCCCCAACAGCGGGCATATTCCGCGTATGGCGAGGAGCCTGTTCCCAAGGCCACGTAGACAATGAATGCAGGGTACCTGTGGTTCACCGCTTCGCAAGCCGCACTCCCGTCGATCGTGTGAGCCGCCTTGAAGGGGATGCATGCCATGACAATACAGCAAGGATTTACCGCGGCCTGCCGCGACTGCGTGACGAACGGCTACCCGCTCGGCCATGGATATCGCCTGTACATGCCAGGTCTGATGCGCTTCGCAGCGCAAGACGACTTCAGTCCGTTTGGGGTAGGTGGCGCCAACCCTTACGTCTATGGCGCAAGTAATCCCATCAACGGTGTCGATCCCAGCGGGCACGATTTTTTATGGGGCGTATTCTTGACGTTGAATACGATACGCGAATTCTTGCCGGGGGGGATGGGGGGCATCGATCAGGAAATGATGACATCGATGGGCTTGCCGCAACTTCCGACGTGGAATGATCAACAGCCGTCATTACCCACGGCAAGAGATCAACTGGTAGCGCGGATCGTCCTGGATATCGACTTTACGGTCATCGGCATTGCTGTGGCTTTTGCCACCCTGGGCGTAGGACTGGCTGTCGTGGCGAGTGCCTTCGCGATGGTCAGTGGAGGGTTGGCAATCGCGTCGGACGTCGAGGACTATAAAGGGAACGAAACGGCCAGCAAAGACCTGAGTTATGCCTCGCTCGGTGTGGGCGTCATCGACGGCTTGGTGACCGGCGGGGCGGAGGCGGCGCTCAGCATCGCCAAGATGGGTTCTTATAGTGTTGAAGCGGGTGCCAGGTTGAGCAGGCCAGTCCTTAGAACGGTGGTGCGTGCGGCAGCCGGACAATTGGTGGTTCAAGGCGCGAGTGCGGCCTTGTACTTTGGGCTGCCCCCGTTGATCCAAGCGTTGATCGGACGCGGCCCAGGGGCGCAGCCCGCATTTGAGGAGCGGTTGCTTCCTGCCGGCTCGACACAAGCGGGCAGCTATCGCACCGCGTTCGGGTACCCACAGCCTGCGGACGTCGCGATTATCGAGGCGCGGCCGGAGCAGCGACCGGCGTGGCCAACGCCCGTGGCGGCCCAGCCATCGATGCGTCCGGGGTATGCTCAATGAAGCTTTTCGGAAGCTTGCGGGACGTGGCGGCAGGAGATAGCGCCGGCCAGCGAGCGCACGAACGGCTCAGGCGCGGCGCCTCGGCGCCTATTGGCCGATTGGGCGCGCCCGCCTGATCAGGAAGGCATCTGCCGTGTCAACGAGCGTCTCGAACTGACTTTTCAGCGGCGGTAAAACCGTCCACGCGTCCTCGATCTGCGCCTTCAACTGGGTTATTCCATTCCATCGGAGTTCCCCCAGCCCGAGGCCCTCGATAGGTTCGAGCGCATGTTGTCCGGCCGCGATCGGGCCATAAATTCGATTGATGATTTCGCGCGTTTCGCTGAAATCGCTTACCAATTCATCCTGGGTGGGAGGAAGCTCACCCAGGAGCGGATCATCGAAGTGATATAACAAATCACTGATCCGCTCAGTCATCACCTCCATGGCCAACCGGGCTTGGCGCACGGCACTCTCGATGGCCCGCTGGTATTTGAGCAAACCCGCCCTGTACTCAACCGTTGCCTCTCTGATCAGACGCAAACGATGTTCGCTGGCAACATTTCCTGCTGGCACGACTGCGCGTGATGACTCGTCTTGTCGCGAGGACGAAGCGATCAACCGTTGCTCGTCAACCCCTCCGGCGTTTTGCTTCACGTTTCTCGCCGCGATGGGGGCGTCTTCCTCCGCGAGATCACGGTCCAATTTTCCCAACACTTCCCAGACTTCGGGATCGATGTCCATATGGCCCGTTGGGTCTCGGCGGGTGATCGGGTCGTTGGAGCAATAGACGTAAGGGTGAATGCCCGCGGGCCCGAACGGGCTGAGGCTGTCCTGCGCATTGAAGCGCCTGAGCGCAGGCAGATACCATCGGTAGCCATTCCCGAGCGGGTAGCCGCGTGAAACGGGATCTTGACACATGCCGGTGAAGGCTGGCCAAAGCGATTCGCTTATCATCGCAGGCATCCATGTCGCGAATCACGACCCATTCGTGGTCTGCACAAATTTGATCGTAAACTCCTGGGCGCCTTTCTTTGGTGGGGCTTGGAGTGCATACCATAACGTCGAATCGTTCGGGTCGTTGCTGTATATGTATAGATTGTCATTCGCGTATGCCCCCTGATGCCAGAGGCGAAACGAATTTTGCGTCCAGAGCGGCCTCAAGTAGGTGTAAGTGCCAGCATGTTGATCCACGATTACCGTCGTATTCGTGACATCGGCGCGTGGCCCGCCTCCCTCGGTTTGGGATATTCCGAGCACCCACGTACCGGGATCGGACCATGCGGGTTGCTGCTCGAGCTTACCGGTATACAGGCCGAGTGCCCCGTTGGGAACGACTCTTGCCGGCTGAACCCCAAGCGACGGGCCGAAGGCCCACCCCGTCAGCCCTTGCGCGGCGAGAGTCGCGGACCCGTAATAAAAGAGCGGGAAGCGTGTCGCCACAACCCATTTCTGCACATATGGCATGTACCAATATGCATAGTCTTGTTGCGGTATACCGGGTCCGCTCGCGGCGCTGTCCTGAACGATGTCCGTAAAGGCTGACAGCAGGTTGTCGCCGAGGCTGATCGGCTTGATGCTATTACTGTCAGGCGAGATTCCATAATCCGGTGCGTCGGGATCATAGCCGGGCGGATAGTATGTCGAAGGGAAGTTGAAATTAAAGTAAAAATGCCCCTCATTCCCATACTGGTCGTGGAATGTCGTTCCGCTCAAATCCCCGTCTGAGAATGGATCGTAGGTCCTGCCCTGCTGCATGAACGGGGCAGTAATGTTGATGTAGGTGACGAGTACGAGGGTCAATGCGTTGTTTTGTCCGCCCAAATCATCCAGAGACGTTTGATAGTTGTCCCATACGTTGACCGACATCGAACGCGCCGAAGACGAAACTATGTACGCATCTGTGCAGTAATAGTTGTAGGCGCTCCGATAGTAAAACGGGTTGGACGGCACCGATCCATCCTTGAAGGTGTCCTTGCCCCACGTCCAGTCGGCGATATGCTTGGCATGGCCATAACTGTTTATCCCGTTGTTCACCAGCTTGGCGTTGTCGATGCTTATGATGTAGTTGTCCTGCCTCCAGTAGAACTCGGGCGCCAGTATGTTGGTATCCGCATTGTCGAGGCAGTACATGTCGTTCCTGGCATCGCCGGATGCACCGCTGCGCAGGGCCGTTTTGGATTGGATCACCAGGCTGTTGAGCACTGTGTAGGTAGTGGACGGGTACGCTGTGGCCTGCACCGGGGCGGGCGTCGAGTTGGTGTAGACCGTTCCGAACTGCGCCACGGAGCCGTCTGGCAAACCCAGTCGCGCCCCAATCGTGGCCTGCGCGCCGTTCGTCTGGCTGCACGTAAGGTAGACGTTGACGTGATACGGGCCGACAGTGACCGTGTTGCTGGACGACCCATTGCCGATTTCCTCTTGTGGTGCCGTGATAGGGGTGGTGTAAGCGGGTGGCGTCGGGCTCGAACTCCACCCCCCCGTCAAGGCCGTGTTATTGAAGTTCACCAGCGTGGGATTCAATTTTGAAAGCACCTTGTCCATATACGATGCAAACAACGCATAGGAAGGCAATGATGCGCTGGTCGGAATCAACTGTTGGAGGCTGCTGTCGGCCGGTGCGAAGTACACGCTGATGCCGGCGCCATGCCGGCCGTTGCCGTAAATCAGGACGACCGGACGTTCCGTGCCGGTGTTGTCCTCCGGATATAAACCGGGGTGGATGCAGCTTTGCCAGGCGTGCTTCCAAAAGCCGTTCGGATCGGTGCTCCCGAACGGCGGCGGCGGGTTTACGCTCGAGTCGGCCTGGGCTTTGAGCGCGATATAGAACGCGCCGACGATATAGCCTTCTCCCGTATATTCGTCTTTCAACTGAAAGACGTCGCCTGTGTCGACCGTCAGGTTGTCGGAAAAGTGTTTGGGATGGTCATAGGTGCCGAGCGCCCCGGTATAGGTGCCAAACACGAAATCCATGGATGGGGGCGTCGACGGCAGATTGATGCCTGCCTTGCTGCTGACGAGCGTGGCCGTCAGGCCGACCGATTCTTCGGTCGTATCCACGAAGCTGGCCGTCGCGGAGTTGCCGCTTAGGGGCACGTCGAGGGCATGACCGTTGTCGCTGAGCGTGGCGCCCGTTTGCGGCTTGAAGGTGGCGGTTTGATTCGAGGGCAATTCGAAGTGCACCGAGTAGGTGACGTTGCTGCTTGATGCGTAGGGCACGAGGCCGCTGTCGGAGTGCATCATGAGCGTCACCGTGGCCGTATGGGTGGCCTTGCCGTCGGCTTCGCGGCCGTCGCCCGCATCCGGGCTCGTCAGATCGAGCTCCAGGGCGCCAAACTGATAGCGTCGCGACGCGGGTGTGGACGGCAAATCGATTAAATCGTTCTGGATCTCGGCGCTGAGCGTCACCGTCTCGCCCCGCCGATAGTCGTTGTCCACAAACAGCGCTTGTGCGGTGTTGTCGATCAGCGGCGCGGTGAGCGTTCCGTTCGTGTTGAGCGTCTGTCCTGGCTGCGCCTGAAACTTGGCCGATTGGCTCGCGAGCGTGAATACGACGCTCCATGGATAGTTGTTCTGACTCGTTCCCGGGCCCGACAACGTCACGGTTGCCATATGAGCCGACGCGTTGTCGGCGGGCACATACCCCAGGTTATCGTCCGGCAGCGACAGCGTCAGTCCTTGGAATGCGAAGGACAACGAGGCGGGTGTCGAACTCAGTCCGAGGGCATCGATCCTGGCGGAGAGTTCGACGCTTTCTCCGCCCGCGATTTGCGTGTCGACAAACCACGCCTGCGCCTCGTGCGTCTGGTCATCCAGCGGCGCGCTCAACGTCAGTCCGTCGGTGGACACGCTCTGGCCGGCCTGCGGTTGGAACGTGGCATGTTTGCCCGAAGGCAGGGTGAATTTCACGGAGCGGTCCGTGCCGACGTCCGTGGCATTTTGCGGGAGCGAAGCCGTTGCTCGATGGGGGCTGATGCCATCGGCGGGCACCACCGAATTGTCATCCGACGCGGGCTGCAGCGACAACGTCAATGCGGTAAAGGGGAAATCGAGCGAAGGCGGATCGGACAAGAGATTGAAGCCGTTGTCGATGATCTCCGCCGTCAGCGCTACGGTCTCGCCCGCCGCGTTGGTATCGACGAAATAGGCGTAGGCAGCCTTGGTGCCGGAGTCAAGCGGCGCGACAAGGGTCGTGCCGCCGTCCTTGAGCGTTTGGCCGTCCTGCGGTACGAACGTGGCCTTCTTGCTTGACGGCAGCTTGAATGTCACATCGAACGGCACGTTTCCGGGCCTCGTGCCGAGCTTGCCCAGCACGGTTGCTTGCGCCATATGCTGCGTGACGCCGTCCGCCGCCACGATCTTGGTGATGTTGTCGCCCGCCAGCTTCAGCTTGGCGTCGATGGCGAAGACCAGATAAGGCGGGCTGGCCGGCACGTAGATCGAGTCGTTGTCGATAGCCGCCTGCACGGCGAACAGGGTCCCAACGCCCAGGTCGAGCATCTCCGCGGCGGCGGCGGTGCCTGTCAGCGGGGCAGTCAAGGTTTTAGCGCCGGCGTCCAATGACTGATCGTTGCCCGCAACGAAGATCACGCCGTTGTCCGCCGGCAGGGTAAACGTCACCACCTGCTTATCGGTGGGCAACAGGCTGATGTTTCCGGCGGTCACGGTTGCCTTGGCCCGATGCAGTACGCTCGTCGCTTGCGGTTTCAGATTCAGGTAGGCATTCAGGTTCGGCGCGAAGCCAAATGGCAGTGACTCGGGTGTGGACAAGACATACAGCGGCTCCATGTCGAGTTCGGCCCGCAGTGCCACTGATTCGCCCTTGCCGTTCGTATCCACGAATACCGCGGTTGCCGTGCCCGTGACCGGATCGACCGGCGCGCTCAGCTTCTTGCGGTCCGCGCTGGTGCTCTGCCCTGTCTGCTCGACGAACAGGGCCCCTTGGCTGTCCGGCAGGTTGAACGTGACGGGCGTTGCAAATTTGGAGACAGCGGCCCCATTCTGCTCGACGGTAGCCACGGCTGTATGCGGCGTCGTGCCATTGGCCTGTGGCATGCGCTTGTCATCGCCTTCGAGCAGCAGTGTATAGGCCGAGCCGGGCGTAGGCCCGGACGATGTCGTTTCGTAGGTAATCGAATACGTGTCGCCGGCGCTGTCCGGCACGAGTGCCACGACGGCGGTGCCATCGCTCAGGGCCATGCCGGCGCATGCGAAATTGGTGTCGGGGTCCCACAGCTGGAAAGTGCCCGCTGCGGGATCATAGTTCTTCACGACGAAGACAGTCGGTGCGCGATCGCCGAGTGCGAGCACCCAGTAGCTCTCCGGCTCCAGGCCGAAATCGGGCTGGTACTTGTACACCGAGGTGCCCTGGAATGAGAACGTCACTTCGTTCTCGGATACGACCTTCATCGTGAACTGTGTCCGAGGCGATCCGGGGTCGACGTTGCCGTCGAGCGTCACACAAGCTCCGACGAGCTCGGAATTGCCGGGGCACCAATAGGTGGTTGCGTATCGTCCACCGGACAGAAAGAGCTCGACGGTTCCCCCGATGAGTAGCGAACTGTTCGTCGACGTGAACTGGAAATCGAGCTTCGGAGGCGTCGAAGGCGCGTAGGTCACGCCATCCGTGGTGGTGCTGGCCTGCAGGGTGATCATCTCGCCGTCGGTGTTGCTATCGGTAAAGTACACCGTTACCGGGTGCGCCACGGCTATGTTGGCGATCAGCGTCTTGCCGTCCGGAGAAACGCTCTGGCCGGCGCGCTCCTGGAACTGCGCCGCGCCTGATTGAGGCAGAGTGAATCGGGCCTGGGGCGAACCTTCTCCAGACATCAGCGTCACCGCAAGCGTCGCCTGGTGCGTGGCGGTGCCGTCCGCCTTGGCCCGTACATGCGTGTCGCCGGAAAGCGCGGTAGAAAGACTCATGGTCGTTTCCTCCAAACAGTCGATCAAACCTAACTCAAATCCTCCCCCTTCCGCGCTATCAGAAGTAATGGGTGCTGCCTGCCATCACGAGGTCTATAGTCGGGTAACGAACGCCTCTAATCGTTGCTTGCTCGCCGAGAATTTGTCATGAATGCCATCACCTCGCTGGGCTTTACGGGCGCCTATCGTGATCCCGTCTCGCTCTCCTACCCGCTCGGCAATGGCTATAGGCGGCACATGGGTACCGTGCACCGGTTCAATGCGCAAGATGAGGACAGCCCGTTCGGATTCGGTGGAATCAATCCGTATGCGTATTGCTCCGGAGACCCCATAAATTACACGGATCCCACCGGGCATTTCATGAACATTGCGACCAGCAATGTGGTGGTTTTGGCGTTCGCCGGATCAGTGTTGGGGATGGGCGGCGCGGCTCTGCTGGGCAAGACGATTTATGCCCGACTCGTTTCGGGGGATCGGGGCTCGCTCTTTCGGCGGCATCAGAGCGCGGATGGAGGAGTGGATGCGCCGCATGAGACGGCAGAGCGTCCGTCGGCCGTTCCGGGAAGCGAAGTTCACGACACGAGTATCGAACCTGTTGCCCGACCTCCATCGACTCCTCGAGACCATCCAGTCAGGAAAGCGGCAGTGCATTTTGCGGATGACCTCGAATTCCACTTCGCCAGAGCACAGCAGTATTTCGAAAGAACGGAGATCGACATCGCGGACAGACGGATGCTTCGGGCGGCGTATGATGAATTGGAAAGCGGCGGTCTTCATGACCTGAGCCCGAAGACGAGAGAAATGAAAATGCGTGCGATCGCTCGCGCCGATGCGAGAAGTCTCCACGGTGGTCGAAGCAATCTCGATATCGCGCATACCTATCTGGAAACGGCGGAGAACGCGATCAGACGGGGCCGCGCACCTGAGGAACTTCATGCCGCCGTTTTGGCCCACTCCACCGAGTACCTGCGCCTCAGCAACTTCCTCGAGCATCCGGAGTTCCTGGAGTTTCGACTGTAGAATGCCGTGCTCGAGTCAGCCGGCCGGCTACGAGCCGAGCGCGCGAGGGCACACGCAGGCTCGGCACATCGGGTTCGACGCGACGTCGATACCATCGCGATAGCGCGTCGCTTCTGGCGATTCGAGCAACGCCCCAAGGCTGTCGTAGTCGCGCAGGTTTCCATAAGCAGGAAGGAACCAGCACGGCCGCACCGCTCCATCGGGTTCGATCACGGCCGATGTCCACGGAGCGTCGCATTCGACGATGCGGGCGGCCTGACTCCCCGGGTCCCAGTATGTCTCGACATGGCCGACCAGCACGCTTCGCAGGACGTCCGCCGTTTCCCGAACGAACTGCCCCAACTCGGCACTTTCGCTCTCGATCAATTGCTCGACCGCTTGGCGCAGCGCGGGCACGGCATCGCGCGGAACGACGAGTGCGCCGACTGCTGGCGGGTTGAGCGCGTCTGCGCTTTCGCGCCCGAAGGCGGGGCTGCCGATGTCGAGCCCGAGAAAGCTGATATCGGCGAGCGCGAGACGGCGGGCCGTGTCGACAGTTTCCCGCAGTAGCGGATAGTTGAGCCGGTGCACGACACAGCGGCCGTGCACCGTGATACCCGGTGCGACGCGCCTCAGTGCGGCGAGGCCCTCCTCGAGGCGTTCGTAAGCGGACGGCACGTTGCGCACGGTGTTGTGGATCGCGGGCGGACCGTCGAGGCTGACGGTCAGGCTCGTGCCGTAGCGCGCGACGAGGGCGGCGTACTTCTTCAAGAGAAGACCATTGCTGAGGAATCGCATTCGGATCCGGTAAATATCGAGAATGCGGCAAATTTCGGCCAATTCCGGATGAAGCGTCGGCTCTCCGCAAAGCTCGACTTCCCGGATACCCATGGCGACCCAATCGGCCGCCATCGATTCGATTTCGCTTGCGGGAATGAACGTGCGTCTTTTCTCCCGCCATATCTCGCACATCGGACAGCGCGCGTTGCAGCGATTGTTGAGCCACAGCAGCAGGTGCGTCGGACGTGCTTCGCGGTTCATGTGCATGGCTCCTCGTCAGGCGATGTAATCGAGCACGTAGTCGCTCAGCAGCGCGGAATACCGATCGGGCGACAATGCCGGGGTGTAGACGCGGTTGTCGTCGGGGCGATGATGGCGCGAGTAGGTGAGCGCGTCCTGCTGCAGCGCGCGCCGGTCTTCGGCAAAAAAGGTTACTGGCGAGGTGCCGGATACCGGGGCCGTATAGTGGAAGTCGCCGGGCCCGAGCGAATAGAGCGTGCCGGCGGTGTGACGGCGAACATCCGCGATCTCCAGCGCCGCGTTGCCGGTGTGCTCATGAGCGTAATAACCGTCGTCATTCCGGGGCCTATAGACGAAGCGCTTGAAAAGCAATCCGTTCGCGCTGGGCCTCCAAAGGTAATCGTCGATTTGCCCGCGGACGACGAGCGACACGAAAGCGTAGCGGTGATTATGAACATTGAGACGTTGACGTTCGCACCCGGGCGGCCAGACATGCACGCGTAGCCGGAAGCGGCTGCACGGACTCGCATAGGCGACGAGCTTCACGAAGCCATTGGCGTGACAGTACGATTGACTTGCCCATCTGTGGCGCTCCGAGACGAGATGCGGATCGCGGGCGCAGGCGCGCACGGCCTCGATGAAATGGGCGCGAAACCGTGCCGCGTGCTTCGGGCGATCGGCCGCGTCGAGCGAAAACAGATGCATGAGGAACGAGGCCAGTTCGCTGCCGCAACCGCGTGCGATCATCGGATCTTTCATGGCGTGCTCTTCGAGTGGGGAGGCGTGGGGAAAGGGCGAGCGGTGGTGCCTGCATCAAAAGAGATGCGAATGCGCGTCGAGCCACGCAACGAACATGACGAGCTTGAGAACCCGTCGGTCGGCTTCGACGCCGGTTCGACCGTCGCAAAAGGACGACCACAACATTTGCGCCTTGGCGGGCTCGACATACGATGCGAGAAGCGGGCGATGGCGGCGCAGGGCCGATTCGATATCGGGCCGCCACGCCGCGCGCATCAGCGCGTAACGATCGATGTGCTGCCCGCAGCCGAGCTTGGGTGCATGAGCGGATATGCCCGGGATGCGGCGTTGCGCGACTGCTCTCAGAACCACCTTTGTCGCGCGGCTGAGCGAACAGAGTTTGGCGTATCCGGGCAGCGCCGCGGCAAATTCCACGACGGACGGATGGAGAAACGGCGAGCGATATTCGAGGCCGAACGACATGCCGACCGTGTCGCCGAGCGAGGCACAATGGCTCATGCCGAGGAAGAGGTCGTAGCACAGGCGTGCGTCCACGGCGGTGTCGTATTCGGCTACGGCGTGCATGCATGACATGTGCGCGGCCACGTCGTATTCGCGGGCGAAGCGGCTCATGGCGGCACCGTAAAGCTGCGCGGCGTCGCCTTCGATCGCGGACGCGAGCATCAGTTCGATCGAGCGGCGAGGGTCCGGTGCCGGTGAATCGCTTGCATGCGGTGGTGCGCCCCATGCCAGATAGCTGTCGTATCCGCCGAACAACTCGTCGGCGCCGTTGCCCGTGAGCGCTACGCGGTGGGTACGGGCAATGTATCGGCTGTGCTGCAGCAGATACACGCCGTCGTAGACGTTCAGCGGCTCGTCGAAGGCACGCAGGGCCTCCACCATGTCGGGATAAGAAGTGCCGATGATGCAAAAGCGTTGTGCGGCGAGCCCGAATTGGCGGGCGACGGCGTCCGCGCGGGCGAATTCCTCGTCTTCTTCGTGCGCGCCGAGCGTGTGGCACGACGGCGGCGCTTTTTCCGGCGTGTCGACGGCATAACTGAGCACGAGCGACGAGTCGATGCCTCCCGAAAGCGTCAGTGCGAGCGGATAATCGCTATCGAGGCAGCTGGATACCGCTTCACGAAGAACGCAATCGAGGGCCTCTCGCGCTTCGCCGGGCGACATATGGGCTTTGCGGCAATAACTGAGCAACCAATATGGTCTGATCTCGCTCGCATTGCCTGGGCCAATCGCCAGAAAGTGCCCGGCGGGCAGCTTGCTGAACTGCTCGAAGATGGTGGCGGGCGCGATCGGCTGCGTGTGGGCGAAGTAGCCGAGCAAGCCTTGCCGACAGAGCGAAAGAGAAGATCGGCACGCATGCAGGAGCGCCTTGGTAGTCGATGCGAAATACAGCACCGCGCCCATGCGCGCATAGTAAAGCGGCTTTTCGCCCGTTCTGTCGCGCGCCAGAATCAGCCGTCCGCGGCGCCGGTCATAGAGCGCAAGCGCGAACATACCCGCAATGTGCTTCAGGAACGCATCGCCGTGCTCTTCGTAGAGGTGAGCGATGACCTCGCCGTCGCAATTGCTCGAGAGCCGGTGGCCAAGCTTGAGCAGCGCCGTGCGTAGCGCGCGGTGGTTATAGATTTCGCCGTTGAAGACAACGGCGACGGTGCAATCCTCATTGCAAAACGGCTGTCTGCCGCCTGCCACGTCGACGATGGCAAGCCGCCGATGACCGAGCGCGACATACCGGTCGCGATAGGCGCCTTCACCGTCCGGCCCTCGCCGGGAAACCGCGGAAGTCATCTCGCCAACGATACGATGCGCCCGGGAAGGCAGGCCATCGAAACAAACTGCACCGGCTATACCGCACATGGCCGCATCTCCTCCAATGTCGATGCATGGTTTTTCGGCTGGGCTTCGGTGCGCGCCAGCGGATTTGGCGGTACGCCGGCGCCGAGGCGCAGAGCTGCCCCGCGCGGGTTATGGCGCGCGCAGCGTGTCGCAGCGCAACCAGTCGCGCAGTGGTTCGGGAACGGTAACGGAGCCGTCGGGGCGCTGATGTTGCTCCAGCAGCGCAGGCACCAGGCGGCTCGTTGCCAGCCCCGATCCGTTCAAGGTATGGACGAGGGCGGAGGGCCCGCCGCGCGAAGGTTTGCAGCGGATATTTGCGCGTCGAGCCTGATAATCGCCGGCCCACGATACTGACGACACTTCTTTATAGGCGCCGATACTTGGCAGCCAGACCTCGACGTCGTAAGTCTTGGCCATCGAGGCGCTCGTATCGCGAGCGGCCAGCAGTGTCGTGCGGAAGTGGAGCCCCAATTCGGCAAGGATGAATTGAGCCGTTTCGAGCAATTCCATGAGGGATGTGTGCCATTGATCGGGCGCGACGAAATGGAACATTTCGACCTTGTTGAACTGATGCCCGCGAATGGTGCCGCGCTCTTCGGCGCGCGCCGAGCCGGCTTCGCGCCTATAACAGGGGGTATAGGCGAAGAGCTTCAGCGGCAGTTGCTCGTGCTCGATCGACTCGTCCCGGTAGAGGTTGAGCAATGCGGTCTCGGCGGTGGGAAGCAGGAAGTGGGGCCGTTCGCCGGGGGTACCGCCGACGTGAAAGACATCGTCGTGGAACTTGGGGAACTGCCCGGCCGCAACACCGTTTTCCATCGTCAGAAGATGAGGCGGCAGTACGAATCGATATCCGCGCGAATAATGAAGCTGGCAAAAATAATTCAGCAGCGCCCATTCGAGTGCGGCGCCCTGGCCGACGTACGCCCAGAATCCGCTTCCACCGAGCTTGGTTCCGCGTTCGTAGTCGACGAGCCCGAGCCGCTTGCTCAGCGTGACGTGGTCGAGGGCGCCGTCGAAAAGCGCGGGCTTCACGCCATGCCCGGACACGACGGTGTTCTGTTCCTTGCCGCCCGCGGGCACGTCGTCGGCGGGGAGGTTCGGCAGCTCCAGCAGCAGCGCTTGAAGGGCGTGCTGTTTGTCCGCCAGCAACGGCTTCAAGGCGTCGAGTTCGCGGTTGACACCGTCGATGCGCGCCCGCAGGGCCGCGTCCGTGGCGTTTTGCGATCGCGCGATTGCGTATTGCTCGGACAACCCGTTGCGCAGTGCGCGCAGTTGCTCTTCCTGGATCGTCATCTGCCGGCATTCCCGATCGAGTTCGAGAATGGCGTCGAGGTCGACCGAATCCAGTCGTTTCAATAGTGCGGTGCGCACACGTTCAGGCTCGCGCCTGATCAGCCTTAGATCTAGCATGGCGATGAGTTGAGGTGGATAAAAGTGTCTACTGCGAACAAAGAAAATCGCGGTACCGGTGCCCGTGCCAGGCTTGCCACCGCTCGGCGGCGTCGAAAATGCCGGCCTGCCCGCCCGAATGAATCAGCAGCGCGGTGCGTTTCTCGAGCTGCCCCGCGCGGCGCAGTGCGAACAGGCCCAGGTAGGCCTTGACCATGTAATTGGAGTCGAGCAGCAAGCCGTAGCGCCGGACCGCGGTGGCAACCGAGGCGAACTCGCGTTCGCTGGCGGCGTCGTAGCCTGCGCCGAGCAGCACGTCGGAAAACGCAAGAATGTCGTCGATATCGGCATGAAGGCCGGTGCGTATGCGGAAGTCTTCGGCGAGTGCGCGGCTGCGGCGCTCCAATGCGGCAGCCGGCTCGCCGATGCAGATGCCGGTGATGGCCCACGGCTGCTTCATCAGCGTTGCGGCAATGGCCAGCCCGGTGCACGTGCCGCCCGAGCCGGCTACGGCCACGATGTCGCATTCGCCGACGAGAAGCGGGGCAAGCTGCTGCGCGATTTCGAAACCGAGCTCGACGCTGCCGAGCAGCCCGGGCCAGGCCGAGACGCCCGGCTCGACGATGTACGGCTGCTCGCCGGCCGAGCGCTCGCGCGCGGCGACGTCGTCGAGCACGGCTGGCATCGCGAGCCAGGGATAGGATTCCCGCCACGTGAGCGTCGGTTCGCACAGCGTCGTCAGCAGGTAGTTGCCATGAGCGGCCGCGGGCTGCCGCTGGCGATCTCCGCCGTACACGACGTGCGCGCGCATGCCGATGCGTGGTGCGAGCGCCGCGACCGCTTTGCACTGATTTGACGGCAGGCTCCCGGCAGTCACGAGCACGGTGCCGCGTTGGGCAACGGCGTGGGCCGCTGCGTACGAGAGCTTGCGCAACTTGTGCCCCGAACCGATATCGTCGGTTTTGTCTTCGCGCTTCATCAAGAGGCGCATGCCGAGCGCCTCGCCGATGTCTTCGCGCGCTTCGAGCGGCGTTGGCCGGCTGAAAAGCGCGAGCGGGTATGGCACCCGACAGCGCTGCAGGAGCGCCGTCATCGACGTGCAGAGGTCGGTTGCCGGAACGTGAGACGGATGCTTCACGGCACCTCCGCAACGATCGAAAACATACACGGCGGGCGCCCGGTCCGTTCGGCGGGCCACCAGTAGCCGTCACGTTCCATCTCGAGCCAGGGCACGAGCGGATAGGTGCAAAAGGGGTGCTCGGCAATCCGCGCGATGGTCATGCCGGAGTGGGAGATGGCATCGATGATGGAGGCCAGCGAGTGTGCCCAGCGGATATCGGTCAGCTCGATGGGACACTCGCGCGCCGCGTAGCTGCCGCGCGTTCGGCTCAGGATCGGGGCTTCGTCGAAGTAGTCGGAGGACCCGCTGATGCAACCGTTGCAAAAGACGTCGAGGATCGGATGGAATTCGACGAGAACGAGCCTGCCGCCCGGGCGCAGGCAGCGCGCCACGTTACGGGCCCAGTCGCGCAGGGAGGGCAGCCAGCACAGCACGCCGTAGGTCGACACGACGAGATCGAAACCCCGATGCAGCCGGGGCGGAAGGTCCATTACGTCGGCCACGTGGAATCGCGCCTGCAACGACACTTGCGCGGCGATTGCCCGTGCGGCGGCGATTGCCGATGTCGAGAAGTCGACACCGGTCGCATGTGCGCCGCGCCGAGCCCACGACAACGTGTCGAGCCCGAAATGGCATTGCAGATGCAGGAGATCGCGGCCGCGCACGTCGCCGCACAGATCGGTTTCCAGAGGCTTGAGCGTATCGCCTCCACGCAGGAAGGCTGGCACGTCATAGAACGACGACGCCAGATGCGCGGCGGTGCGGTGGTTCCAGCTGTCCATGTTCGTCCTGGTCCAGCGCTGCGCCGTGTGGTTATCGTTCGACAAGGTAGCTCCCGATCATCAGCGCATCGGCGCCCGAAGTGAGAAAAGAGCAGAGTGCATCCGTCGGGCTTTCGTCGATTGGCTTGCCTCGCACGTTCAGCGACGTGTTGACGAGAATCGGCACGCCGGTAGCGTCGTAAAAGCAGCTCAACGTTTCGTGCAGGAATGGGTCGTCCGCGCACCGTACGATTTGTGCACGCGCCGTATGGTCCGCGTGGACGACAGCCGGCGCGATGCGGGCGGTTTCCGGCCGCGCCTTGACGGCGAACATCATGTATCGATTGGCGGGCCCTTCGAAAAAGCGGTCGTAATCTTCCTCGCGTACGAGCGGTGCGAGCGGCCGGAACTGTTCGCGGCCTTTGATGGCGTTGAGCCGCTCCCGAGTGACCGCGGATCGCGGCGAGGCAAGCAGGCTGCGGCCGCCGAGCGAGCGTGGCCCGAACTCCATGCGCCCGCGGAACAGCGCGACGACGCGCTCGTTCGCAAGCAGGCGCGCGAGCGTGGCCGGTACGGCGGCAGACGTCACGCGCATGAAGCGCACGCGGGCTTCGGCGAGCGTGCGTTCGATTTCGTCATCGCCATAGTCGGTACCCAGCAGCATCGAGGCATAGCGCAGCTGGGCGGGCCCGCCGCGTGCGACCGAGCTCAGTGCCGCGGCGCCGATGGCGGTTCCCGCGTCATGTGCGGCCGGTTGGACGAAATATCGATCGAGCGCCGGCAAGCGAGAAATGCGGCCGTTGGCAACGCAGTTCAGAAACACCCCGCCTGCCGTGCAAAGATGGCGCAGGCCGCTTTTATGGAGGTGATAGGCGATGAGCTCGAGGAGTACGTCTTCGAGCACGCGCTGGGCCGAGCACGCGATGTCCTTGTGCCGCTGCTCTATCGGTTCTCCGGCGAGCCGTTTTGGCCCAAGCGTGGCTTCGAGTTCGGTCAAACGCGAAAGGACGATGCGATATCGGCCCGCCGGTGCGCCGTGGAGAATGCGTCCGATATCCTGCGAATATCGATCGTTGCCGTACGCGGCCAGACCCATGACCTTGTACTCGTCTGCGAACGGCTCGAACCCCAGATGCGCGGTGATGAACGAGTAGAAGAGCCCGAGCGAGTGTGGCAGCGCCACCGATGCGACGGGCTCGATGCGGCGGCCACGGCCGACATAGACCGAGGTACAGGCGCGCTCGCCACTGCCGTCCGCGACGACGATCAGCGATTCGTCGAATCCCGAGCAGAAAAATGCCGATGCGGCATGGCTCAGATGATGATCCCAGCGCCTGAAGCGCGTGCGCCCGAAGTCGAACGGTGTCAAAACGTCCGTATACCGGTGTGGAATCTCGTGAGCGCTTTGCAGCGCCCTTTTGATATTGAGCACGTTGACGAACGCGGCGAACTCCTCGCGGAACGACGAAAGCCGTTTGCCGCTGAAGCACCCCCAGGCCGCCGCGATGTGTTGCCATGGGTCGTAGGAATAGGCGAGTTCGTCGATGTCGGCCGAACGGACGTTTGCGTGGCGCAACGCCGCTCCGATCGACTCGAACGGCAGATAGAGCTTGTACGGCGTGTACTTCCTGCCATGCTTGATTCGCGTGAGCCGTTCTTCCTCGATGGCGAAGACGAGTTCGCCATCCTGGACCAAGGCGACGGCGGGATGCTCGAAGAAGCTGTTGATGCCGAGAATGATCAAAGCGTTCTCCCGTGGGCGAATGGAGCGATCAGATAGGCGGCGCATTCGAGTTCGCCGATCGTTTGACGCAGTGGCTTGCGAATGAACCGGTCGAATGTCCCGCCCCAATCGACATGACCTGCCGCGTGGGCGATCACGCGATCGAGGGAGGCGTCGGGCTCGACGAGCGCAGCGCCGCCGAATCCGTTGAGGTCGGTTCTGCTCGCGTTCGCGAGTTCGTCGCCGCCGAGCAAACCCGTTTCGGCGTGCGTTGCCAACAGCAACCCCTGGTAGTGGCGCAGGTAGTCCTGCTGGCTTGTGCCGCCGATTGCGCGGATGCCCGGCAACAGGCAGCGGGCGAAGTAGATCAGCATCTTGGTGGGGATCAGGCAACGCTCCGCCACGAGCTGCGGCAGCGAATCGGGCGTGACGGCATAGCGGGCACCGTCGCCCGAAACGCCTCGAATCGAGAGCTGCATTCCGTCTTGCCGCTCGACGAGGGCCGGCTCGAACCGGCACGCACGCCGGATCCAGAAGAAGGCCGGCTCCTTTGCCATGACGGCCATGCCCCATGCGTTGCGTTCGATCGCCTCCTCGCGGATCCGCAGGAAGGTCGATCTCACGCGTCGGTCGAAAACGAGCCGGTGCAGGGCGCTCGCAGGCATCGCGAGGTGGGCGGCGGCAAGCTCGTAGCTGAACCGATCGTCGAGAAAGAGAATATCGACCAGCGCGCGCCCGCCCAGTGCTTCCCACAGCGATGCATTGGCTGCGCCGAAGATTTCGAGCGCACTCGGCGACGCAAGCCCATGCAGCGGCCCGAGCAACGCGTCGTCCCGCAGCGGCGAGGCTCCGCCGCAGGGCGAGAACGCCATCGTCACCGGCCCCGGCAATTCGCAGAACGCGGCTTTGGCATAGCGGCGCGGCGCCAGTCCGAAAACGTTGTAGAGGCTGTTGCGCGTGCGAAGGAACGGTGGCCCTTGATAGGGATGACGCCGGGCGATGCAACTGACGGACGAGCACTGAATCGTGATTGCCCGCGCGATGTGGCCGCTTTGCGCGCCGAGCGCGAACAGCACGTTGTTGAGCATGGTCTCGCGGTCCAGCAGCAGGCTGGCGTGATCCGCCTGCTGGATTACCGGGGTTTGCATCAGCGCGTCGCACCAAAGATCGGCGTCGCGCCGGCCCTTCGCTTCCAGATGGCGCGCGAGGACGTCGAGCAGCACGTCCAGAGCCGTGCTCGCGCGGGCCGGTGCCACAGCAACGAGCGACCTCAGATAATGTCCGAGCGGTTGCTGCGCGGCGCTCATCAAATGCGCGCCGAGCGCCGATCCCCGGCGTGCGAGCCGATGGGCGAGATGGGACGGCGGAAACGCCGCTGTGCGCGCGCACTGAAGGACGCCGCTCATACGCCGTTGCTGTGTGAGGAGGCATCAACCGGTGCACGCCACCTTGTCTGGCTGGCAGCGAGCTCCGGCAGGGTGCGCGCCCCGGTCTTCACGAATTCGGTCAGCGCGAGGACGTCGCGTTCGTCGTAACAGTAGCGGACGGTTGAGAGGCGCGCGCGCAAGGCGGCGATCCTGCCGGCTGCGCGGGCGTCGCCACGCAATGCCTGTGTGAAGGCGCGCGCGAGTTGGCGCGCGTGCGCAGCGTCGCCGCCCATGCGAGTGAATTCGGCTGTCGACAGCCGAAACGCATGCGTCGGCACGGTGGGCAGGTTCCGGAAAATATTGGCGAAGATGCCGGCTTGCTCGAGACGGTAAGATTGCGTGGCGGGCGAGAGGGTCGGCTCGGCCGCCACCCAGACCTGATGGCACGCGGTAAACGTCGCTTCGCGCGATGCCACGCGCAGGCCGCAAGCGGCCAGCTCGCTCGCGAATGCGTGCGCGTTCTCGACGATTCGATGCGCATAGGCATCGCCGCCGCAATCGCGGAATTCCATCAATGTGAGCGCCAGCGAGACGACTTCAGCCGTTTTATGCTGACTCACGAAATGGTCGCTGGCAGCCTCGAATGCATCTGCCAGCGGCTGCGAGTCAGTGGCGATAAAACCTTTGTGCGGGCCGGGCAGCGTCTTGTGAGTGGAGCCGCCGAAGCTGTGCGCGCCTCGTTCGAGCGGGTGCGATACGGCGCCGCCGAAGATCAGCCCGTTGATGTGGCTGCTGTCGTAGTGGATCAGCGTATCGGGGGAAACGGCATCGACGATGTCGCGAATGGGCTTCGGATCGAGCGGGAAAAGCTGGGTGGATTGATCGATGTAGACGAGGCGGATTTTTTCCCGCGAAAGGAGCGTTCGGAGCGCCGGCTCGTCGATATCGAAGGCATCGCGAAACGGCAGTTCGACGGAGTCGACGCCGAGCCGCTTCGCAACATGGCGTGTGCTGGCATGCCCGCCGGCCGACGAGGGCAGCACGAGCGCCTTGTCGCCGGGCTGTGTCCAGGCGGCGAATGCGATCGTCATGCAGTTGATGCCCGAGATCGGACGGACATTGACGAACCGGCTCTTGGTGAACCGCTTGAGCAGCGGATGTAGAAGCTCGTGCTCGATCGCGCCCAGGTGCCGGCCGGCCGGAAAACACCATTCTCCGAAAAGGCGCAGGTCGTCCAGGAAATAGCGCGAGTAGGCGTCGAGCGCGAAAGGCAGCGTGGCGAGCGGCGAGAGACGGTTTTCGCTCGGCGTCAGGTTGAACGCACGCGAGGCGGCGTGTTCGTGCGCTTGCAGGCGGTTCAGTAAAGCGGACAGCGTCGTGCTCACGGCGTCACTCCATAAGTAGGGCATCGTTGAGCGAGCGGTCTGTTGCTTGTTCCGGTTTGCCGCCTGATTGGCCGGGCGGCAGAGCGGAAACCCGTTGGCAGGCTGTCCCGGACGCGGAACCCCGCGCGCGGACCATCGCAGGGCCGGCGGGGGACAGCGGAACAAAGCGGAACACAGCTGGACACAGCTGGACACAGCGGGAGGGCTGACCGATAGCTGCCGCTACATTGCGGCCGTGGTCAGAGCGTGGTTACCGGGTGGGCGATTTTTCAGACGGTTGGAAGGGGACTTCGACGCGCTCTCCCGTCGCGCGTGTTCAAAAAAAAGCCCGGCAAAGCCGGGCGAATCAACGGCCGCGCCCGCGTACGGGTGCGGCACCTGCAAAAAGCGTATCGACGCTTACGCCGCTGCCAGCAGCGAACGGAGCACGTACGGCAGAATCCCGCCGTGTTTGTAATAGTCGACCTCGATCGGCGTATCGATGCGCAGCAGCACCGGCACGCGTTGCGATTTCCCGTCCTTGCGATGAATGACGAGCGTGACTTCCTGCTGCGGCTTGAAGTCGTCGCCGAGGCCCTCGACGTCGTACGTCTCGTCGCCGGTGATCCCGAGCGACTGGATGCTGTCGGCGCCCTTGAACTGCAGCGGCAGCACGCCCATGCCGACCAGGTTCGAGCGGTGGATCCGCTCGAAGCTGCGCGCCACGACGGCCTTCACGCCGAGCAACTGCGTGCCCTTGGCGGCCCAGTCGCGCGACGAACCCGTGCCGTACTCCTCGCCCGCGAAGACCATCGTCGGCGTGTCTTGGGCGATGTACTTCATCGCCGCGTCATAGATCGAAAGCTGCTCGCCGCTCGGCTGGTGAATCGTGAGCCCGCCTTCCACGCGCGTGCCGTCGGCCTTTGCCGGGATCATCAGGTTCTTGATCCGCACGTTGGCGAACGTGCCGCGCATCATCACGTCGTGATTGCCGCGGCGCGAGCCGTAGCTGTTGAAGTCGGCCTTCAGCACGCCGTTCTCCTTCAGCCACTTGCCGGCGGGCGAGTCCTCCTTGATCGAGCCGGCCGGGCTGATGTGGTCGGTCGTCACGGAGTCGCCGAAGATCCCGAGCGCGCGAGCGCCCTTGATGGTCGGCAGCCCGGCCGACGGCTGCATCGAAAAGTCGTTGCCGAAGAAGGGCGGCTCGGCGATGTAGGTCGACGTCGGCCAGTCGTAGACCTGGCCTTCCTCGCCTTCGATCTTGCTCCAGAGATCGCCCGTTTTCGTGAGCTGGCCGTAGTTCTTGCGGAACGCGTCGGCATCGAGCGCGAACTTCAGCAGCGCGTTCACCTCCTCGCTCGTCGGCCAGATGTCGCCCAGATAGATGTCCCGGCCGCCCTTGCCCTTGCCGACCGGCTCCGTCATCAGGTCGCGCGTAATCGTGCCGGCGATCGCATAGGCGACGACGAGCGGCGGCGAAGCGAGGAAGTTCGCGCGGATGTTCGGGTGAATGCGCGCCTCGAAGTTGCGGTTGCCCGACAGCACGGCCGCCGCCACGATGTCGTTCTTCGTGATCGCTTCGTTGAGCTCCGGCGTGAGATCGCCCGCGTTACCGATACACGTCGTGCAGCCGTAGGCGGCCACTTCGAAGCCGAGCTTAGAGAGGTAGGGCAGCAGGCCCGTCTTCTCCAGGTACTCGGTCACGATGCGCGAGCCGGGAGCGAGCGACGTCTTGATGTGCGGTGCGACCGTCAGGCCCGCGTCGACGGCCTTCTTCGCGAGCAGGCCGGCGGCCAGCAGCACGCTCGGGTTCGACGTGTTCGTGCACGACGTGATCGCGGCGATCAGCACGTCGCCGTTCTTGACCTTGACGCCGTTCGACGTCTTGTACTCCGCGGCAAGATCGGCCGCCTTCTTCGCGAAGCCGTTTTCGTTGACGGGCTTGGAAAACAGGTCGGCGAACGTCGACTTCACATTGCCGATCTCGATGCGGTCCTGCGGGCGCTTCGGACCGGCGAGCGACGGAGCAACCGTGCCGAGGTCGAGCGTGAGCACCTTCGTGTAGTCGATCTGGCCAGCCTTCGGAATGCCGAAGAGACCCTGCGCCTTGAAGTAGTTCTCGAAGGCGGCGATTTCCGCGTCGGTGCGGCCCGTGCCCTTGAAGTAGTCGATCGTCTTTTCGTCGACGGGGAAAAAGCCCATCGTCGCGCCGTACTCGGGCGCCATGTTGCCGATCGTCGCCCGGTCCGGCAGCGCGAGCGAGGCCGTGCCTTCGCCGAAGAACTCGACGAATTTGCCGACGACCTTCTCCTTGCGCAGCATTTCCGTGATCGTCAGCACGAGGTCGGTCGCGGTCACGCCTTCGCGCAGTTTGCCCTTGAGTTCGACGCCGACCACGTCGGGCGTAAGGAAGTACACGGGCTGGCCGAGCATGCCGGCCTCGGCTTCGATGCCGCCGACGCCCCAGCCCACCACGCCGATGCCGTTGATCATCGTCGTGTGACTGTCGGTGCCGACGAGCGTGTCGGGATAGTAGACGGTATCGGCACCGTCGGTTTTCTTGTGCACGCCGCGTGCGAGGTACTCGAGGTTCACCTGGTGCACGATGCCGACGCCCGGCGGGACGACCTTGAACGTGTCGAAGGCCTGCATGCCCCACTTCATGAACTGGTAGCGCTCGTTGTTGCGCTGGAACTCGAGCTTCATGTTCAGATCGAGCGCGTCCTTCCGGCGGAAGTAGTCGATCTGGACGGAGTGATCGACCACGAGGTCGACCGGCACCAGCGGCTCGATGACCTTGGGGTTCTTGCCCGTGCGCTGCGCTACGCCCCGCATCGCGGCGATGTCGGCGAGCAACGGCACGCCCGTGAAGTCCTGCAGCACGACACGCGCCACGACGAACGGGATCTCGTCCACGCGCGTCGCATTCGGCTTCCAGTTCGCGAGCTGAGCAACGTGTTCCTCGGAAACCTTCTTCCCGTCGAAGTTGCGCAGCACCGATTCGAGCACCACGCGGATCGACACCGGCAGCCGGTCGATTTTGACGTTCAGCGCGCGGCCGAGCTGGGGCAGCGAATAGAACTTGCCTTTGCCGCTGCCACTATCGAATTCCTTGAGCGTGTTGTGGAGGTTGTGGGCCATGGTTATTCCTAGGTTGGAGCGAGGAAATGACGTTGTTACGTTTCTGATGCCTGCATGAACCTTGACACGTTCGTACGTCAGATCACGTACGAATCGACGTATTCGTGGACAGGCGTGGCTTCGAGCCGCGCCTGATCGAGCGATACCTCGAGAATTGCCTGCTGCTGCCTGCCCGGAAAACGCCGCGCGAGGTTCGTCTTGAACTTCTCGACGAGCAGGGGGATCCCTTCCGAGCGCCGGCGCTTGTGTCCGATCGGATATTCGACGACGACTTCATCGAGCTTCGTGCCGTCGGCGAACTCGATCGTCAGGGCATTGGCGATCGAGCGTTTCCCCGGATCGTGATAATTCTTCGTGAATAACGGGTCTTCCACGCAGACGATCTTCGACCTTAATCGATCGATGCGCGGATCGGCGGCCACGGCGTCTTCATAGTCCGCGGCCGTCAGTCTGCCGAAAATGAGCGGCACCGCCACCATGTACTGGATGCAATGGTCGCGATCGGCCGGATTGTCGAGTGGGCCCTGCTTGTCGATGATGCGAATGGCAGCTTCGTGCGTGCGGATCGTGATCCGTGCGATCTCGTCGATCCGCCGGCCCCGTTGCGCCAGTGTGCCGTGCAGCGTCATGGCGGCCTCGGCGGCCGTCTGGGCATGGAACTCGGCCGGAAACGAGATCTTGAAGAGCACGTTTTCCATCACGTACGAACCGTACGGGCGCTGGAACTTGAACCGATTACCCTTGAAAAGCACGTCGTAAAAGCCCCAGGTCTTCGCGCTCAATACAGACGGATAGCCCATCTCGCCGGTCTTGGCGATGAGGGCGAGGCGTACGGCGCGCGAGGTCGCATCGCCCGCGGCCCATGACTTGCGCGAGCCCGTATTCGGCGCATGGCGGTAAGTACGCAGCGCATGGCCGTCGACGAATGCGAGCGAGACGGCGTTGATGAGTTCCTCGCGCGTGAGCCCGAGCATCTGCCCGACGACGGCCGTCGAGGCCACCTTCACGAGCAGCACGTGATCGAGCCCGACCTTGTTGAACGAGTTTTCCAGCGCGATCACGCCCTGGATCTCGTGGGCCTTCACCATGGCGACGAGCACATCCCTCATCGTCAGCGGCTTCTTGCCGAGCGCGACGGCGTTGCGCGAGAGCCAGTCGGCCGTCGCGAGTATCGCGCCCAGATTATCGGACGGATGACCCCACTCGGCCGCGAGCCAGGTGTCGTTGAAATCCAGCCACCGGATCATCGCGCCGATATTGAAAGCGGCCTGCACGGGATCGAGCTGGAACTGCGTGCCGGGCACCTTTGCTCCGTTCGGAACGATGGTGCCCGGCACGACGGGGCCCAGCAGCTTCGTGCAGGCGGGGTACGACAGCGCCTCGAGTCCGCAGCCGAGCGTGTCGATCAAGCAGTTGCGTGCCGTCTCCAGTGCGGGCGCACTGTCGATCGGCACGTTCAGGACGTAGTCGACGATGTCGACGAGTTCCTGGTCGGGCGCGGGCCTGACGTTCGGGATCGGAGCGGACATGGGTGGCTTTTCAGCGCCGGACGGTCACTCCGCCTTTTGCAGGGCGTTCGATTGAGTCGGCGCCGGCGAGCCTTGCATCATCGCCGCGGTCTTGCACTCGTCGGCCAGGCGCGAGCTGTCCTTGTCGGAGAACAGCATGGCCTTCGTCGGGATGACGACGAGATCCATGCCCGTCGCGGCGTCGTGGAAGCGGTCCGCACCCGTCGTCGTCGCTTCGCGCGGCAGCTTGTAGTTCTTCTCGCCCCAGTGCACGGTCACGATCTGGTCGCGCTTCATGTCGCCCTGCAGCATGAAATGGTGGCCCTCGGTGCAGGACCACTCGATCGCGCCTTCCGGTACCGGATCGGCCTTGGCGGCCGCGGCGCCGGGCTTGCGCTTGATGAGGCGGTGCTTCGGCGCGGGCGCCTTGGGCTTTTTCTTCGCCGTGCTCGACGGCGTCGCTTGCTCGGCCGCATTGGCGGTGGCCAGCAGGGTCGTGGCGGACAGCGCGCCAATGACGGTGGCAATCAGCAGTTTCTTCATGGGAATCCGGACCTTTCGAATAACAGTGAGACAGAAACGGGCCTGAATCGACGCATCGGAGCGCGGGCGCTGCGTGCAAGGATTCGGCGCAGCCGGGTTTTTGAGACACGGCGGTCGCTATTTTCTCCTATTTAGCGGCACGAACTTCAGATTTTCCGGGCCGGTGTACTGGGCGCTGGGCCGGATGATCTTGTTGTCGATGCGCTGCTCGATCACGTGCGCGCTCCAGCCGGAGGTGCGCGAGATCACGAAAAGCGGCGTGAACATGGCCGTGGGCACGCCCATCAGGTGATACGAGACGGCGCTGAACCAGTCGAGGTTCGGGAACATCTTCTTGGCCTCCCACATTACCGTTTCGAGGCGCTCGGCGATGTTGAAAAGGCGCATGTCGCCGGCTTCCTGTGCGAGTTTTCTCGCCACTTCCTTGATGACCTTGTTGCGCGGGTCGGAAATCGTATAGACGGGGTGGCCGAAGCCGATCACGACCTCTTTGGCCTCCACGCGCCGGCGAATGTCGGCCTGCGCTTCGTCGGGCGTGGCGTAGCGCGACTGGATCTCGAACGCGGCCTCGTTGGCGCCGCCGTGCTTCGGCCCGCGCAGGGCGCCGATCGCGCCGGTGATGGCCGAGTAGATGTCCGAGCCCGTGCCGGCGATCACGCGCGCGGCGAACGTGGACGCGTTGAACTCGTGCTCGGCATAAAGAATAAGCGATGTGTGCATCGCTTCAACCCACGATTGGGAGGGCGCCTTGCCGTGCAGCAGGTGCAGGAAGTGGCCGCCGATCGAATCGTCGTCGGTTTCGACCTCGATGCGCCGGCCGTTGTGCGAGTAGTGATACCAGTAAAGCAGCATGGAGCCGAGCGAGGCCATGAGGCGATCGGCGATCTCGCGCGCGCCGGCCACGCTGTGGTCGTCCTTCTCGGGCAGCACGGTGCCGAGCGCCGAGACGCCCGTACGCATGACGTCCATCGGGTGGGCGCCGGCCGGCACCCATTCGAGCGCGGCCTTGACGTTGGCCGGCAGCCCGCGCAGCGCCTTGAGCTTCGTTTTGTAAGCGGCCAGCTCGGTGCGCGTGGGCAGCTTCTCGTGCACGAGCAGATAGGCGATTTCCTCGAATTCGCAGGCCGTGGCGACGTCGAGGATGTCGTAGCCGCGGTAGTGCAGATCGTTGCCGGTGCGCCCGACCGTGCACAGCGCGGTATTGCCTGCGGCCACGCCGGACAAGGCGACCGATTTTTTCGGTTTGAAGCCCGAAGTGTGGGACATGGCTTGATCGGCTGCGCTCATGACAGGCTCCTCGGCCGGCTATTGCGTGCTCTTGTGGGTGGCGAACAGCGCATCGAGCTTGTCCTCGTACGCGTGGTAGCCGAGGTAACGATAAAGATCCTCGCGCGTTTGCATGGTCGGCACAGCCGCTTTTTGCGTGCCGTCGCGCATGAGCGTCTCGTAGAAATTCAGCGCCGCGGCATTCATCGCACGATAAGCCCCGCAGCAGTAGAGCGCGATGTCGACGTTCGCGCTGCGGAGTTCGTCCACCGTGAAAAGCGGCGTCGAGCCGAATTCGGTCAGATTCGCGAGGATCGGCACCTTGACGGCGGCCTTGAAGCGCCGGTAATCGTCGAGCGTCTTCATTGCCTCGGGGAAGATCATATCGGCACCGGCCTCCACGTAGGCGACGGCGCGCTCGATGGCCGCATCGAGCCCTTCGACCGCGGCGGCGTCGGTGCGGGCCATGATGACGAACGAAGCGTCGGTGCGCGCATCGACGGCGGCCTTCACGCGGTCGACCATCTCCTCGGTGGGCACGCACTCCTTGCCGGGCCGGTGGCCGCAGCGCTTCTGGCCGACCTGGTCTTCGAGGTGTACGGCCGCCACGCCAGCCTTGACGAACGAGCGGATCGTGCGCGCGATGTTGAAGGCGCCGCCCCAGCCGGTGTCGATATCGACGAGCAGCGGAATGGAGGTGGCGTCGGTGATGCGGCGCGCGTCGACGAGTACGTCGTCCATCGTGCTGATGCCGAGATCGGGCATGCCGAGCGAGTTGGCCGCCACGCCGCCGCCCGACAGATAAAGCGCCTTGAAGCCGACGGCTTCGGCCATCCTGGCCGCATAGGCGGTGATCGCGCCCACTACCTGCAACGGCTGGCTTTCGGCTACGGCCGCGCGGAACGCGGCGCCCGGCGTCGTTTGCGATGAGGCTGGCTTCATGGCCTGTTCTCCCCGGAGGCGGCCGGCGCGCCGAAAAGCGGCGCCGTCTCGGCCGGCAAATGCTTGCCTGTGGCACGTGCCCGCCTCAGGACCGACCAGTAGTAGCGGTAGCTTGCACGGTCGTGCAGCGTATCGCCGTGGCGTATCGGCCCCCATTGAGCCGCCTGGGCCGCCAGCAGGATGTCGGCGGCGGTGGCGATCGCCTCGTCGCGCGGCGAGAAGGCTCCGACGATGACGGGCACCTGCGCCGGATGGATGCTCCACATCCGCGTGTAGCCGAATTCGTCCCGTGCGCGTTCGGCGTCGCGAGCGACAATCTGCATGTCGCGCACCTCCGTACTGACGTTATGCGACGGCACGCGTCCGTGCGCGTGACATGCTGCCGCGATTTCGAGCTTGGCGCGGTGCACGAGCGGGTGATCGAACTGGCCCGGCGAGCGCATCGCCGCATCGGGAATGGCGCCGCCATGCGCGGAGACGAAGTCCATGAGGCCGAACGACAGCGCTTCGACCCCGGGCAGGGCGGCGAGCTGAAAGACTTGTGACAGCGCGCCGTGCGTTTCCACGAGCAGTTGCGTCGGAATCGGTTTCGCGATGCCGAACTCGCGCCGCGTGGCTTCGATGAACGCGCACATTTCGGCGGCATCGCCCGCGCTGCGGACCTTCGGCAGCGTGATGTAGGCGGGTGGGCGGCGCGCGGCACGCAAGACGAGCCTCACGTCGTCGCGCCAGTGGGGATGATCGAAATCGTGAATGCGTACGCCGACCCGCCCGAACCGGTCATGCTCGCTGCCGAGCAGCGCCGCCACGAGCTCGGCATGTTCGGCTTCGCGGCCCACCTGGGCGCCGTCTTCGCAATCGAGCGTGACGTCGAATACGGGACCGAGCTCGGCTTGCAGCGCGAGCGACTTCAGCATCAGCTTTTCGCTGCCCGCGTAGTGATCGCAAACGGGCAATACCGCGGGCGGCGTTTCGCCTTCAAACAGCACTTCTGCGGGGGTGAGGGCGCGCATCTTCGGCGTCAAAAAGCGTCGGTCGTCATGAAGAAAGCGGATTCGTGCGGGCTCTGCAGCCGGCGCTGCGGCCGCGGCAGGAGCCGCTTGCCGTACGCCAGGCGCAAAGCGCGCGCGAATCCGGTCTGGCGCCCCGCGGCGATCGGCCGCACGCTTTCGCGTACGCCGCCGCCGGTGGGGCGGATCTGCCCGCCCGCCGCCGCGGGCTCGCGGCGGCACAACGGGTGTCGGGAATGCGTCAGCCTAGCAGATGCTGCACGCCATCGCGCTCCTCGAGGAGTTCCTTGAGCGTGAAGTCCATCTTTTCGCGCGAGAAAGCGTCGATCTCGAGGCCGGTCACGCGCTTGTACTCGCCGTTTTCGCACGTCACGGGCACGCCGTAGACGATGTCTTCGGGGATGCCGTACGTGCCGTCCGACGGCACACCCATCGTGACCCACTTGCCGTTCGTGCCGAGCACCCAGTCACGGACGTGGTCGATCGCCGCATTGGCCGCCGAAGCCGCCGACGACAGGCCGCGCGCCTCGATGATGGCCGCGCCGCGCTTGCCTACGGTCGGGATGAAGACGTTGCGGTTCCACTCGTCGTCGTTGATGAGTTGCGTGAGCGACTGGCCTTCGACCGAGGCGAAACGGAAATCGGGGTACATCGTCGGCGAGTGGTTGCCCCACACGGCCAGCTTTTCGATCGATGCAACGGGCTTGCCCGACTTGGCGGCGAGCTGCGACAGCGCGCGGTTGTGGTCGAGACGCAGCATGGCCGTGAAGTTCTTCTTCGGCAGATCCGGCGCCGACTTCATGGCGATGTAGGCGTTCGTGTTGGCCGGGTTGCCGACCACGAGCACCTTGATGTCGCGGCTGGCGACTTCGTTCAGCGCGCGGCCTTGCACCGTGAAGATCTCGGCGTTCGCCGACAGCAGATCCTTGCGCTCCATGCCCTTCGAGCGCGGGCGGGCGCCGACGAGCAGGGCGACGTCCGCGTCCTTGAAGGCAACCTTCGGGTCGTCCGTGACCACGACACCCGCCAGCAGCGGGAACGCGCAGTCTTCCAGTTCCATCACCACACCTTTGACGGCGGCTTGCGCTTGCGGCAGGTCGAGCAACTGCAGCACGACGGGCTGATCCTTGCCGAGCAGGTCGCCGTTCGCGATGCGAAAGAGCAGCGAGTAACCGATTTGACCTGCGGCGCCGGTGACGGCAACGCGCTTAGCGGGCTTAGCCATTGAGAACTCTCCAGGACGATGCGTTGATGCGTTGGTGCGTCTTACGCTAGGGAAACGCTATTTTATGCGCGTTACTCGAAGCGTGTGGGTGGGGCCGGCGCGCAGGGGCGATGCGGGCATGCGCGCAGACCGATCGATCCGCGCGCATTCCCGCATAAAGCATGCACGCGATGCCTTGTCGGCAAAGGCGTGCGCAGGCAGACGCGCGGTGTGAAAACCGTCGTTCGCGACGGAGTGTAGGAGGGTGCCCGTTCAAAGTCAACCGTATCTTATGTCTTATATAAGACACATGAATTCGGTACGAAAACCTGGACGGCCGAGCCGCGTTTATGTTGAAATGCGCGGC
Organism: Trinickia caryophylli; assembly: GCF_034424545.1. Lineage (NCBI taxonomy): Bacteria > Pseudomonadati > Pseudomonadota > Betaproteobacteria > Burkholderiales > Burkholderiaceae > Trinickia > Trinickia caryophylli. The sequence goes on from NZ_CP139971.1 coordinate 1,750,300, forward strand.
ATGAATACGAACCAGGCGAGCGCGGCGAATGCGAACGGCCAACCCGGCGAGGGTGCGGCCGCGAATGCGCCATCGCCCACGTTCAGCCCACTTTACCAGCAGATCAAGGCTTTGATTACGCAAAGCCTGCAGTCCGGCGAATGGAAGCCGGGCGAGATCATCCCCAGCGAGGTCGAGCTCGCTGCGCGCTACAAGGTCAGTCAGGGCACGGTGCGCAAGGCGATCGACGAACTCGCCGCAGAGAACCTCGTCGTCCGGCGCCAGGGTAAGGGCACGTTCGTTGCGACGCACAACGAGGATCGCGCTCAGTTTCGCTTTCTGAGATTGCTTGCCGATGACGGTGCGGAGCACCCGCACGTGAGCCGGGTGCTCGAGTGCCGGCGCCTGCGCGCGCCGGCCGAGATCGCGCGCCAGCTCGAGCTGAAGCCGGCCGACCCGGTCGTGCAGATCAAGCGGCTGCTCGAATTCGACGGTATGTCGACGGTGCTCGATGAGATCTGGCTGCCGGGCGGGGTGTTTCGCGGGCTGACGTTCGAGCGCCTGAGCGAGTACAAGGGGCCGCTTTACGCGATGTTCGAGGCCGAATTCGGCACGCGCATGATCCGCGCATCGGAAAAGATCCGTGCGGTGGCGGCGGAGCCCGCCGTGGCTTCGCTGCTCGGTGTGCCGGACGGATTTCCGCTGCTTTCGGTGGAGCGGGTGTCGTACACGTATGGCGATCGCCCTGTCGAGGTGCGGCGCGGTTGGTATGTCACAACCGGGTACTACTATCAGAATGACTTGAGCTGAACCCGACTCGAGTCAAGCCGCGGCGCCCCGGCCGTCTTGCGCGGCGGCCTCGGCGAGCGCCTTCAAGGGTTTTCGCTGCGCCGCGGTATGAAAAGGCGCTAAAATCGCGGGTTAGTGTGACTACATAGTAGGGGTCTAGTATGGCAGAAGCCGTAAAAAAGCCGAGGCCGGAGTTCCGGAACATCGGGATCGGCGACATCACGATGAAATATCGCATGCCTTTGGCGGCGAGGGTGTCGATCCTCCATCGAGTCAGCGGGGCCGCGCTGTTCCTCTTCCTTCCGTTTCTGCTGTATCTCTTCGACCAGAGCCTCACCTCCGAACTGAGCTTTGAGTTCTTCAAGGCGATCCTCTCGAACATCATCGTCAAGCTCGTCACGCTGGGTCTGGCGTGGGCTTTTCTCTTTCACTTCTGCGCCGGCGTTCGCCACCTCGTGATGGATACGAACCACGACGCGGTGTCGAAGGAGAGCGGCAAGCGCACCTCCGTCGTCGTCTTCGTCGTCTCCTCGGTCCTCACGATCGCCTTTGCGCTCAAACTGTTCGGAGCATTCTAAGACCATGGCAGCCAATAACCGAATCGGCTCGAAGCGCCTCGTCGTCGGCGCGCATTACGGCTTGCGCGACTGGCTTGCGCAGCGCGTCACCGCCGCGATCATGGCGATCTACACCGTTATCCTGCTCGCCTGGTTCTTCGGCGCGCGCGACTTCTCCTACGAAGGCTGGGCCTCGATCTTCTCCACGCAATGGATGAAGCTCGCGACGTTCGTCACGTTGCTCTCGCTCTTTTACCACGCATGGGTGGGCGTGCGGGACATCTGGATGGACTACGTCAAGCCGGTCGGCACGCGGTTGGTTCTGCAAGCGCTGACGATCGTATGGCTGCTCGCCTCCGCCGGCTACGCCGCGCAGATTCTCTGGAGAGTGTAAAAGAATGGTTGCAATCAAGAATGCTCTGCCGCGTCGCCGCTTTGACGTGGTCATCGTTGGCGCCGGCGGCTCGGGAATGCGCGCGTCGCTGCAGCTCGCCCGCGCGGGCCTGTCGGTTTGCGTGCTCTCGAAAGTGTTCCCGACGCGTTCGCACACGGTTGCCGCGCAAGGCGGCATCGGCGCGTCGCTCGGCAACATGAGCGAAGACAACTGGCACTACCATTTCTACGACACGATCAAGGGTTCCGACTGGCTCGGCGACCAGGACGCGATCGAGTTCATGTGCCGCGAGGCGCCGAATGCCGTGTACGAGCTCGAGCACTTCGGCATGCCGTTCGACCGCAACGCCGACGGCACGATCTATCAGCGCCCGTTCGGCGGCCACACGGCCAACTACGGCGAAAAGCCCGTGCAGCGCGCCTGCGCGGCGGCCGACCGTACCGGCCACGCCCTGCTGCACACGCTCTACCAGCAAAACGTCGCGGCGAAGACGCAGTTCTTCGTCGAATGGATGGCACTCGATCTGATCCGCGACGCGGACGGCGACGTCCTCGGCGTGACCGCGCTCGAAATGGAAACGGGCGACGTCTACATCCTCGAAGGCAAGTGCACGCTCTTCGCCACCGGCGGCGCGGGCCGGATCTTCGCGGCTTCCACGAACGCATTCATCAACACGGGTGACGGCCTCGGCATGGCTGCGCGCTCCGGCATCGCGCTGCAGGACATGGAGTTCTGGCAGTTCCACCCGACCGGCGTGGCCGGCGCGGGCGTGCTGATCACCGAGGGTGTGCGCGGCGAAGGCGGGATTCTGCGCAATTCGAACGGCGAGCGTTTCATGGAGCGCTACGCGCCGACGCTGAAGGATCTGGCGCCGCGCGACTTCGTCTCGCGTTCGATGGACCAGGAAATCAAGGAAGGCCGCGGGGTGGGCCCGAACAAGGACCACGTGCTGCTCGATCTGTCGCATATCGGCGCCGAGACGATCATGAAGCGTCTGCCGTCGATTCGCGAGATTGCGCTCAAGTTCGCGAACGTCGACTGCATCAAGGAGCCGATTCCCGTCGTACCGACCATCCACTACCAGATGGGCGGCATTCCGACGAACATCCACGGTCAGGTTGTCGGCACCTCGAAGGGTCACGAAGAGCCGGTCAACGGCTTTTACGCGGTGGGCGAATGCTCGTGCGTCTCGGTGCACGGCGCGAACCGTCTGGGCACGAACTCGCTGCTCGACCTCGTCGTGTTCGGCCGCGCGGCCGGCAATCACATCGTCCAGCACGTGAAGGACATCAAGGAGCACAAGCCGTTGCCGGCCGATGCCGCCGACTTCGCGCTCTCGCGTCTCGACAAGCTCGAAAAATCGAATTCGGGCGAGTATACGCAGGCGATCGCAGGCGATATCCGCTCGACGATGCAAGCGCACGCCGGCGTGTTCCGCACGTCGAAGCTGCTCGCAGACGGCGTCGAGAAGATCAAGGAACTGGCTGAGCGCACCAACCATGTGCATCTGAAGGACAAGTCGAAGGTGTTCAACACGGCTCGCGTCGAAGCGCTCGAGCTGGCGAACCTCATCGAAGTGGCCCGTGCGACGATGGTCTCGGCCGAAGCGCGCAAGGAAAGCCGTGGCGCGCACGCGCACAGCGATTACGAACACCGCGACGACGACAACTGGCTGCGTCACACGCTGTGGTTCAGCGAGGGTGACCGCCTCGACTACAAGCCAGTGCATATGAAGCCGCTGACGGTCGAATCGGTGCCGCCGAAGGCGCGTACGTTCTAACGCGGCCCAGTCATAGGACAGCAGAAAAATGGCAAAACGTATTTTCGAAATCTATCGCTACGACCCGGACAAGGATGCGGCACCGCGCATGCAGACGTACGAGCTGGAAATCCAGCACGAGCGCATGCTGCTCGACGCACTGGTGAAGCTCAAGGCGGTCGACGAGACGCTCTCGTTCCGGCGCTCGTGCCGTGAAGGCGTGTGCGGCTCCGATGCGATGAACATCAACGGCAAGAATGGTCTCGCGTGTCTCACGAACTTGAACGATCTGCCGCAAAAGATCGTGCTGCGTCCGCTGCCGGGCCTGCCGGTGGTGCGCGACCTGATCTGCGATTTCACGCAGTTCTTCAACCAGTATCACTCGATCAAGCCGTATTTGATCAACGACACGCCGCCGCCCGAGAAGGAGCGCCTGCAATCGCCCGAGGAACGCGACGAGCTCGATGGGCTCTATGAGTGTATCTTGTGCGCGAGCTGCTCCACGTCCTGCCCGAGCTTCTGGTGGAATCCGGACAAGTTCGTAGGGCCCGCGGGGCTTTTGCAAGCCTATCGCTTTATCGCGGACAGCCGCGATCAGGCAACGGGCGAGCGCCTCGACAACCTGGAAGATCCGTACCGTCTGTTCCGTTGCCATACGATCATGAACTGCGTCGACGTGTGCCCGAAGGGGCTCAACCCGACGAAGGCGATCGGCAAGATCAAGGAACTGATGGTGCGTCGTACGGTTTGAGATGGAAACCTCGCATCAATCCGACCCGCTGCGCCGCGCGCGCCTGCGCTGGCGCGCGCGGCGCGGTTTGCTGGAAAACGATCTCATCTTCGAGCGTTTTTTCAGCCAATACGAGCACAGCCTCAGCGATGACGACGTGGGCGCGCTTACGCGCCTGTTCGAGCTGAGCGATAACGACCTGATGGACTTGCTTCTCGCTCGCAAGGAACCGGAAGGCGAACTTTCCGACCCGGCTGTCGCCCGGGTGCTGGGGCTTTTGCGCGCCGTTTGAGCGTCGCATTTAGGGCGCCGCGCGCGCACGATCGGGAACCGTTCCTACTTCGATTGAGGATGCTATGACTCCGTCAGATGTTAAAGCCACGCTGTCGTTCAGCGACAATTCGCCGAGCGTCGAAATGCCGATTTACAAGGGCACGATGGGCCCGGACGTGATCGACATCCGCAAGCTCTACGGCCAGACCGGCAAATTCACGTATGACCCGGGCTTCATGTCGACGGCGTCGTGCAATTCCGCCATTACGTACATCGACGGCGACAAGGGCGAACTGCTGTACCGCGGGTATCCGATCGACAATCTCGCACAAAACGCGGATTTCATCGAGACCTGTTATCTGCTTCTGAAGGGCGACCTGCCGAACGCGGCGCAAAAGGCCGAGTTCGTGACCACGGTCACGCGCCATACGATGGTGCACGAGCAGATGCAGTTCTTCTTCCGCGGTTTCCGCCGCGACGCGCACCCGATGGCGATTCTCGTGGCCGCGGTGGGCGCACTGTCGGCGTTCTATCACGACTCGCTCGACATCAACAACTCGCACCACCGCGATGTATCGGCGATTCGCATGATCGCGAAGCTGCCGACACTCGTGGCGATGGCGTACAAGTACAGCATCGGCCAACCGTTCGTCTATCCGAAGAACGATCTCTCGTACAGCGCGAACTTCATGCGCATGATGTTCTCGAACCCGTGCGAAGAGTACAAGGTCAACGACGTGCTCGTGCGCGCGCTCGATCGCATTCTGATTCTGCACGCCGATCACGAGCAGAACGCGTCGACCTCGACGGTGCGTCTGGCCGGTTCGTCGGGTGCGAACCCGTTCGCCTGTATCGCAGCCGGTATCGCGTGCCTATGGGGCCCCGCTCACGGTGGCGCGAACGAAGCCGCGCTCACGATGCTCGAGCAGATCGGCTCGCCCGATAACATTCCCGAGTTCATCAAGCAGGTGAAGGACAAGAACTCCGGCGTGAAGCTGATGGGCTTCGGTCACCGCGTCTACAAGAACTACGATCCGCGTGCCAAGCTCATGCGCGAAACCTGTCATGAGGTGCTCGAGGAACTGGGCCTGCATGACGACCCCCTCTTCAAGCTCGCCATGCAACTCGAGAAGATCGCGCTCGAGGACGAATACTTCGTGTCGCGCAAGCTCTACCCGAACGTGGATTTCTATTCGGGTATCGTGCAGCGCGCGCTCGGCATTCCGACGTCGATGTTCACCTGCATCTTCGCAATGGCGCGCACGGTCGGCTGGATCGCGCAATGGAACGAGATGATCTCGGAAGCCGAGCAAAAGATCGGCCGTCCGCGTCAGCTCTTCATCGGCGAAACGCCGCGCGAAGCCAAGCCGCTCTCGCAGCGTTAATCAGCGCTGATCGGCAGAGCGGGTATTCTGCCGCGCCAAACGGCCGCACGGGCCGGTTGGCGCAGCCCCCCGGTGCCCCGATCGCGAGCCCCAGCGTCCTGGGACCTGTACAGCGTGCAGGCCTGGGATTCCGGGGCTTTTTTACGGGCCTGCAAAGAGGCTTTGCCGGCCTTTACCGCCCTTGCTGATGCTCGGCCAGGTCGTGCCCGGCGCCCGGGCTGTCCGGCAACCGGTAGTGCATTTCGTAAAAGAGCATGTCGCCCTTGGCGGGGAGGGTGAACGGCGGGATGGGCGAATTGAAGCCCAGCGTTTCATAGAACGGTCTTGCCGATTCGCGCGCCGTACACCATATAAGTCGGCCGTTTTGCCGCCGCGCATGCTCGAGGCAGAGCTTGATCAAGAGTCTGCCGAATCCGAAACGTTGCAGCTCAGGCTCGACGGCCACCCCTCGGATCCGCCACGAGGCGGTATCCGTATCGCCTGGCCGTGCCTCGCGGCAAACCGAGGCCACCGCTACTATCTGCTCGCATCGATAGACCGCAAGATGCAAGGTTGAATCGTCTCCGTCGCCGCGAAAACGCGAGGCACCCGGGTCACCATCCAATAAAAGCGCTTGCCGCAGAGGCAGCACGTTTTCCACAGGTACCGATCGAATCGAAAAAAGTTCTTTGTTACGCATATATCGGGAAAAGGCCTATCCAGCTGTCCTGCGACGTCACCTACTATGACATAAGCGCATCACATAAATCGATATACTGGCAAAGATATCAGGACCCAATCGTGATGCGTTAGGGTAACCTCCAAGCATTTTCTCGTTCCGCCGTCGTCTCAACTGAGATCTCAGATGAATGCAGAGGCTTATTCCGATACCGAGCTGGCTTATACCGAAGTGCGTGCGCGAATTCTCGATGGCCGCCTCTCGCCGGGGCAGCCGCTTTCGCCGCGTACGCTCGCGCACGAGCTCGCGCTTGGGCATATGCCCGTGCGCTCGGCTATACAGCGCCTCGTCGTGGAGGGGCTCGTGGAGGTCGTTCCGCGAAAGGGGACTTACGTCAAAACGCCGACCACGGACGATTTGCGCGAGATATTCGAGGTGCGCCTCGCGCTGGAGAGCACGGCCGCATTTCTTGCCGCCATGCATGGGCCGACCGAGGGACTGACGAAAGCGGCCCAGCAGTTGCGCCGCCTCGTCGACGAGAAAACTGCCGATTTGATGACGGAACAGCGAATCGGCTGGGTTTTTCATCAAGAATTGTTCGCCGCATCGAAAAACGAGCGTCTGAGCGCCACTTACAAAATGCTTCGTGTGCAGACTGGTCTGGCGTTGAACGAATTGGATCGCGACGATGCGGCGACCGTTCGGCGCGGAACACTCGAGCATTTGAATATCTACACGGCAATCAAGTATGGCGAGCCGGAGGCGGCGCGTCGGCATATGTGGAATCACGTTGTCGACGGCACGGACGCGAGAATCAAACTTATCCGAGGCCAACATGAAAACACAGACTGACAAGAAGATATCGATGCCCGTTCAAATGCTCGCGGGTTTGTTGCTGGGTGTGCTGTGCGGGCTTTATCTGCCCGCGCTCGGGACCAAACTCTCGTTTCTTTCGACCATTTTTGCGCATGCGATCAAAATGGTCGTCATGCCGCTGATTCTGTTGTCTGTGACGGTAGGTGCCTATCGCGCGGCGGCGCAGCGCGCGCAGCTCGGCAAGACGGCGCTCTTCAGCATAGCGTTCTTTCTTGTGGCCACGGCAATCGCGGCTTGTCTCGGCCTCGCGCTGAACATGGCTTTCAGGCCCGGGCTCGGCGCGAGCCTGCACGAGACACAGGCCATGCCGAAGGGATTGGCCGGCAGCATCGACTGGATGCAGTTCGTCGTCGACATCGTGCCGACGAACATCGTTGCCGCGCTGGCGTCAGGTAACGCTATACCGGTGCTCGTGTTTGGCGTGCTGCTCGGTGCGGCATTGTCGGCGGTCGGCCAGCGGGCGGTGCCGATGATCGCGGTGCTCGACTCGATGCTGGCAGCCCTCTTCAAGATGACCGAATGGATCATCGCTTTTTCGCCGCTCGCGATTTTCGCGGCGCTGGCCGGGCTGCTCGCATCGAAGGGTTTGGCGGCGCTCGTGCCGCTCATGAAGCTGTTGGGCGTGGCTTATCTGGGCATGGCGGTGCTCGCGCTGCTGCTGACGGTCGTGCTGAAAGCCGCGGGGCGCTCGCCGATCGCAGTGGTGAAGCAGGTCAGCGAGCCGCTGATCCTCGCGTTTACGACGCGCTCGTCCGAGATCACCTTTCCGCTGCATCTGAAGAAGCTGACGGAAATGGGCGTGCCGCGACCTGTCGCCTCGACGATTCTTCCGCTGTCGTACATCTTCAATCGCGACGGCGCGGTGCTTTATACGGCGCTTGCAATCGGTTATCTGGCGGATGCCTACCATGTGGTGTGGACGTGGCCGCTGCTCGTCACGATCGCCGTGCTGACGATCATCACGATCGACGGGGCCGCCAACGTACCGTCGGGTGCCGTCGTGGCGATGACCGTCATTCTTTCGGCGATCGGCTTGCCGGTGGAGGCCGTGCTGTTGATTCTCGGCGTCGACGCATTCTTCGACATGGGACGCACGGCGCTGAACGTCTATGCGAGCACGGTGGCGACGAGCGTGGCGATGCGCGTGGCCGGCGACAGCTATGGCGACGCCGGCGCGTCGGGCGCCGACGATGCGGACGACGTCTTCAAGCCTTTGGGCAGCGGCGCTTGAGCGGCGCCGTTGCCGCGCCGCATTCGATTTCACCCTCGAGGCACGGGCGCTTCATGCCGTGTCCCGCCTGCACACACCCTCAGTCCTCGGATGCAGGCGGCTTGGCCACGCCTTTTTGCTCTATAAGGCGTGGCGCTATTTTTTCCATGCGCTCGACGACGCTTTGCGTTCGGCGAGTGCCCGGCCGTATCGGCGGCCGCCCATGATCCGAGCCCGGGTTGCCCCGGGCGCTCCTCCCAGGTTCGCGGCGGCCCGGCCGGGGCGGTGTGCGCGTCGCGCTGCCGCTCGTTTCCGGTCAGAATGATTTGATGACTGGCGACATCGCTTCGCGTACGAACCCGAGCAGCGCCTCGTTCGCCCACGTGCCGGCCATGAGTTCAGGCTCGCTTTGCAGCGCCTGCCGAAACTTGAGCTGCGTCTTCGGATCGTCGCCCGCGTAACTTTGGAACAGGGCAAGCCAGCGGCGGGCAAGTTCGCGCCCCTCTGGTGACGCGGGTGTGATGCCCGCGTCGATGGCGTCGCGCACGTCGGCCATCAACCGCGGCCACTCCATGGCACCCTTGCCGTAGTTCTCGCGCATGAACCGGATCTCGTCCGGAGACAGGTACTTCTCGTAGATCCGCATTTTCGTTTCGGAGAACGCCCGGAGCACATAGTCCCGCAATGCGGTGGAAATGCCCATGTGTGCTTGCAGGGAGGGCTCTTTTTCGTGCATGAGGTTCAGCTTCGCCAGCAGGCGCGGGTCGCCGTTCGTATCGCGCACGAGCAGGGTCATCCAGCGGACGGCGAGTTCGCGCGCCTTTTCGCTTTCGGCCGGTACGCCGCTTTGCATCAGCGCGCGGACTTGGGCCACCAGTTCGGTCCATTCCTGCGGTGGCGTTTGCGCGTTGCGGTACATGGGCAAGCGGGCGAGTTCGTCCTCGGAAAAATACTTGTCGTACATGGTCATCAACTCCAATGTGGCGAGCCAATCGGTCAGCTCCGGCTCTCCGCCGTCCAGCAGCGTGCCGTGCAAATGCACGAGGCGATCGCGTAGCCGCGAGGCCTGGTCGATCTGCCGATCGAGCATCGCGATCTGCCGTGCGACGATGGGGGCGAGCGGGGTGTCGGGCTGGGCTAGATAGGCGCCGACTTCGGCGAGCGAAAGACCGAAACGACGCAGTGCCTGGATTCGGTGCAGGCGGGCAATGTCATGCCGGTCGTAGAGTCGGTATCCGTTGTCGGCGCGCGCCGAGGGCGTCAGCAGGCCGATTGCGTCGTAGTGGTGCAGCGTGCGGACCGTCAGTCCGCTGCGCTTTGCCAGTTCTCCCACTTTCAACAGCATTCGAGCCTCCCCTTCAAGTGCGCGCCATGAAGGTTGGGACCTTACGCCACGTGAGGGTCAAGCGGAAGGCGGGATGTTTCGGGGCGGGTCCATGTCCTGTGCCCGGGCCAAGTGCCCTTGTCCATGACTCCGAGCGCAAACGAATCGGAACACGCCGCTCCCCGCGAGCGCATTCCGATCATCGGTTTGTGCGCCGCGAGGGATCAAATCGGCGACGTCGGCACGACCGTGCTCAACGCTTTGAACGCCGAACTGCAATCGACCGCGGTACCGGACCCCGGCGTTCCCGTCACCGTCACGCCCGTGCTCGAGGAAGAGACGATCGACGAAGCGAAACTGACGGGCCCCGGGCCGAACGTGAAATGCGTGGCGGCTGGTTGCGTCGTTGGCCCGCCATTATGGCCCGCGGCGAACTTGGGTTGGGCATTGTCGAACACCACGTTGTCGAGCGTGATGACGAGCGGGTTGTTCTGGCCGTTGATCGTATAGCCGACGAACGTCGCATCGCCGCCGCCGTACTTGCTGCTGCCGAGGTAATGCAAGCCGCTCACCTTTACGCTGTTGAAGTTCGGATACAGCGAACCGGTGCTCTTGCTATAGAACGGATCGAACGTGAGCGGGTGGCTGATGTTGCGCATGCACACCTGATTGTAGGTGACGTTCGAAACCGTACCCCCACGCGACGCATCGGACTTGATCCGCAGGCCGCCGCTCGTGCCGCTGTCATAGCCGTCCATGACGAGATCCGTGACGGCGACGTTGCTGACGCCCGCATTGGTCTCGCTGCCAATCGACAGGCCGTGGCCGTAGTAGAAGTGGTTGTGCGCATAGGTATGGTTTTGCGCACCGGCGCCCGAGCTCGATTTCAGCGCGACATGGTCATCGCCCGCGCTGATGAACGAATAGGCCAGCAACACTTTGCTCGAGTAGCCGGTATCGAAGCCGTCGGTGTTCTGGGTCGTATCGGGCGTAAAGCAGGTGGCCGGCGTGACGACGTCGGGCGTCGTGCCGGTCGGGCATTGATAGCCGGCCTTCGTGTAGACGAGGCTCGGCGTCAGAATCTTGATACCCCAGGCCGTCAGGCCAGTGACGCCATAGGCCCAAACGTGGAAGTTCGGCGAATTCTGCAGCGTGATGCCGTGCAAAACGAAATTACTGCCGTTCTGCACTTGAAGGATGCGCGGATTCTGCTGGTTGAGGCCCAGTGTGCGGTTTTGCCACGCCACGTCCCACCAGGTCTTGGTGTTCGCATTCGCGCCGTTCGTGAGCAGGCTGCCGCCACGGCCATCGATCACGCCGCCGCCCACGATGCCGCTGCCGGTCGTCTTGTCTGCAACGATGAGCGGCTTGCACGATTTGTCGTTGGTCTTCGTGGCCGTGCCGCACGTGCCGGCGCCCGTGTCGTAATCCTTGGGGTTGCGCGACGCGAAAAGCGTCACGCCGCTATCGATCCAGAGGGTCACGCCGGACTTCAGTTGAAGCGGGCCGGTAAGAAAGCCCGTTGCGCCCGAGGCGCCGGCGACGAGTTTGACCGCCTGACCGGACGGGCAATTGGCGATGGCACTCTGAATATCCGACGTGTCGGGCTGAGAGCCTGATGGGCTGGCGTCGAGCGAGTCGAGCGACCCGTTGACGGGAACGCGCTTGGCAGTCAGCGTTTTGCAGATCGTCGTGGGCCACGCGGGCTCGGACACTTGCCCCCATTGCGTGGTCACCGGCGCGTCCTCGGCATGCGCGCCCACAACGCCTAACGCTGCCAGCGCCGCGATCAGTGCGTTCGATTTCACCTTCATCGAGTTTTCCCTCGCTTCTTGTTGGGTCGTTATTCAAATATCGGCAATCAGGCATGCCGACAGTCATGTAATCGAAAGGAAGATTGTGTAAAACGTTTGTGACGATTTTAGCCGCGACGGTGTTACGTCCTTTCTGTTATCGATGTAAGGATATTCTTAGTGCTCTGTGAGGATAATCGTCGGAACCGGAGCCATTTTTTCGATTTGAAACGGCGTCGGCTTCAGCTGCGGCGAAGCGAACGCCTTGCAGGCTGGCGGTTTCAGCGAATTAAAAAACCGCTTGTATCGACAGACGCGTTTTGCTGAGGTACGTTTCACCGTATGGCGGAATCGAGTTTGTCGAGGATAATCGGTTCGCGATGGCGATAGCCGAACGTGTTCCGATTCGGCTATCGGGCCACGCTCTATCGACAAAATATTACGAAGTCGCTCGTCATCCGGGCGTACGAGCGGTCGAAGCAAGAGAAGGAAAGGGAATGGCAGCAGGATGCGTTGATGAGGTGCGGACTTACTGGTCCAGTTCCGGAGGTCGTCCCATGCCGCCAACCATGGGACGCCACGGCGCTGAGGCATTAAAGCCGCCACAGCAACTGGCTGCCGCAACACCGGCGGTTGTATTCGTCGATTGCGCGGATGCCGATGCGGCAGCCGAATTGAGGCGCTTCAGAGCCATACACGGCGCCGAGCACTATGCCGTTGCCGTGCTGCGCGAATTCTCGGCGAAGCGGTTCATCGAGCTGATCGGCGACGGTGCGAACGACGGCGCATCGCACGACGAGTTGGCGAACCCCGGCCCCATCATCGAACGGGCACGCGCGCAGACGAGCTTGCTGGCGCTGGCGCGAAACGGTGCGACCGATTTTCGCGGGCTGCAGGGCCATACGGATGGCATGTCGCAACCTGTATTCTTCAAGGATGCGAACGGCGCGTATGCCGGATGCAATCGCGTCTTCGAGCGCTTTTTGGGAATCGACAGGGGCAGCGTCGTCGGCCAAACCGTGTTCGATGTTGCACCGTTCGAGCTCGCGCTCGTTTATCACAAGGCGGATATCGATCTCCTTTCACAAGGGGGCATGCAGAACTACACCACCCACGTACGAAATGGGGATGGCAATCTGCGCCTGGTTCGCTTCTACAAAGGGATCGTGCATGACGGCAACGGGCGCGTTGCCGGGGTCGTCGGGGCGATCCACGACATAGACAATCCCTCGAGCTTCGATGCAGCGCGTATCGAGATCGACGAGATCACCCACTACGTGTCGAACGATGCTGGCAGGCGTGGCCGCTTTCCGTCGTCAGCCGACGAGGACCGGCGGTTGCTCGACCGGGTCATCGCGCGAGACCCGTCGGCCCTCGCGCGCCTGTATCAGGCGTATCGCCGCCGGCTCGCACGTTTTCTGGGCCGGTTTACGTGGAAGGCGGAGCTGATCGATGAGGTCATCAACGATACCTTCCTGATCGTATGGCGGCGAGCGCACGAGTTCCGGGGCGAGGCAAGCATATCGACGTGGATCATCAGCATTGCCTACCGCACGGCACTACACGCGCTGCGCGACGAGCGGCGCTGGGACTTCGAGCCGCTCGAGCGTGTCGATACGATCGTCCAATACTGGCACGATCACGAACTGCCCGATCTTCTTTCGAAGGCACTCGATCTGCTGCCCGAGGAACATCGCCTGGTGATGACGCTGGCCTACGTGCTTGGACATTCGATCGACGAGATCGCCCAGATTACCCGCACCCCGGTGACGACGGTCAAGGCCCGCCTGCACCGGGCGAAGGGCAAACTGCGCCAGACATTGGCGCAGTTCGGCCTCGGCAAATAGGCGGGCATGACAGGCGGATGCGGCCGGCCAGCGTTGTCGGGCTGCGGCACCTGCGGCCGTCTCCAGCAATTTCCGCCGTTCACGGCGTATTCGATGCGAGGCCTAGGGTGCCGCTTTTCCTTTCCGATCCAACCACGTGCTGTAGCGTGCGATCAACGCGCGGTTGTCGAATCGCCAGGGATGAAAGCCTGGCTTGAACCATGCGAACCACTGAGGCAGCATTCTGGTCAGGGGGCCAGGGCTCACGAACTGTTCGCGCAGTAGCCGGAGCCAGCCTTTCCAGTCGGCTGCGGATCCGTCGTGCCTGATCAGCGAGAACGTCATCCGCCACAGAAGCGTCGTAAAGACGAGGGTCACCATCATCATGGCCGAGCACCGTAACAAGTAGCGACGCAAGGGGCCGGGCACGGCTGCGGTGAACACATCGAATGCGACGGCCTTATGCTCGGTTTCCTCCAGCGCATGCCAAAGCCAGATATCGGCCATTTCCGGGGCCGCGTGCTCGAGGCTGCGCGGGTGCCTGAGCAATTGATCCGCAAACATCGCAGTGAAGTGCTCGAGGCATATCGTGATCGCGAGGCGCATGCCGGGAGGGAGATAACGCCGTGCAAAGGCCTGCTGAGCGGCGACGAGGCGCTCGAGCCTGCGAACAGGCGCACCCTGGGCCTCGAGCCAGCGGTTGTAGCGAACATGCTCCCGGCTGTGCAAGGCCTCCTGAGCGACGAATTCCGCGGCATCGCGCGCGAGTGCGGGATTGCCGACGACGCGGCTGCGAAATAGCTGGACCGTTTCGATGAAGGCGCGCTCTCCTTCGGGAAACATGATCGACATCGCATCGTAGAAGCGGGTGCGATGGCACTCGCCACCGAGCCAGTAGCGGGGGATGGACGCGTAGGGGCCGAAGGCAATGTCGCGGCGGCGCAGGCGCGGGATGCGGACCTCGCTCGTCACGTCGTCGCGCACCGGCAGTTTCGTCATTGCGTGCCTCGTTTGTCGCAGGCGAGCGCCCGCCGCCCACGAGCCGGCCGTCGCGCGACGATGGCGGTTGCGATGCCGTGCAGCGGCAAGGCGCCGAGAGCGACGATGCCCAGCGGGTCGCGCAGCCCGAAGCAGAGCGGCATCGTGACGAATGCGGCGCTGCCCACGATCAGCCAGCAGGCGAGCCCCCACGGGCGGTTGTCCGACAGGCCACCCAGCGCGAGGGTGGCGGCGAAGATCAGCGTGAAGAGCACCGCCTGGCCCCACGCCTGCCACGTTCCGTCGCGATGGATGTAATACGCGACTACGGCGAAGAGCAGCAGTCCACCGATGCCGATCAGCACGTCGGGCACGTTGCGGGCCGTTCCTTCCCCGGGGCTCGGGCGCCGCGCAGGCACGCCTGCGCCGATATAGCGCAGGATGGGCGCAACGTTTGCCCAGAACGGATTGGTCGAGGCGGTTGGATGGGCTACGCCGTAGCGCACGGGTACGCCTGGCAATTGCGGCTGAAAAGAGCCGAAAAGCTTGTCCCAGAGCAGAAACGTTCCCCCGAAGTTGCGGTCGCGATATTCGGCGTTCTGGCCGTGATGAACCCGATGATGCGCGGGCGTGACGAACACGCGGTCCAACCATCCGGAGCGGCCGACCATGCTGTTGTGGTTGTAAAACTGCACGGTGTAATGCAGCGTCGATACGGCGACGAAGACGTTCAGCGGCACCCCGGCAACGGCAAGCGGAATCGATGTGAACGGCAACGTGGTGAGCGACGATAACCACGCATTGCGGATACCGAGCGACAAATTGAAGTGCTCGCCCTCGTGATGAACGACGTGTACGCTCCACAGCGCGGCAAACGTGTGGTGCAGCCGGTGCATCCAATAGAAGCCGAGATCCCAGGCAAAGAGGGCGAAACACCACAAGAAGAATGGATGCCACCCGTCGACGAGACGCAGATTGGCATGCGCAAGCACCCAGCCGAAGACGAGGACTTCCACGCCGCGAAGCAGCCACATCAGGATATGTCCCGAGTCGAGATTGAGCACGATGTCGCGCCAGGGTATCGCCCGGCCGCGCCGCGTATACGCAAAATGCGACTCGATGACCACGCATGCCACCATGGCGAGCAGCGGAAGTGCCATCGCGTTCATGGGCCGGTCTCCGGTTCGGGGCGTGGATGGGGGCCTGCGCCTGCTTCGGTGCTCGTTGCCTCGCGCATTGGCGCGCCGGCGGGTGCCGCCAGCAGCCGCATCGCGAGCCATGCCGTGCCGCCGAGCGCGATGCCCGCGCCGAGATCGAGCGCCAGGTGCCGCCGCGCGGCAATGACCGACCACATGATGGCGAGGCCCCATAGCAGCACCAGTATGCTGCGCACGGGTTTCTCGCGTTGCCACAATGCGAGCATGCAAAGCAGCGTCAGTGCGCCGTGTAAGGACGGCAGGCAGTTTTTCGCGGAGTCGGAGCCGGCGAGAAACCGCAACGCCATACCGCTTATCGTGTGCGATGCAACGGCCGGGTAAATCAATGTCGTCGGCCACGACACGAACACGAAACCCGCCAATATCGCCGAGATCTGCATCGCTCGCATTAGCGGCCGCAGTCGTTGCGCCGGTGCACAAAAGTACGCCGCGGGCACCAGCGCGAAAAACGACAGATATAGCCACACGGCCCAAGCGTCGAACGGCACGAGGCGATCGAGCGCGCCTTCTGGCAGGATGCGAGCGTTGCCCGGCGCAATGCGGCCGATCGAATAGAAAATGCCGACGGTGCCCCAGCCCGCCAGCATCGTCCGAAATCGCGTAGCGAACGGCACATGCAAACGCACCTGCATCACGATGCCCCCGCACGCCGGATGATGCGCCGGCGTTTGATGCTGAAATCGGCCGGCGGCAGCCCCGCGTGCAGCGACCATTCCAGCAGCGAAGTCGCGACGCCCTGATGCGCGAGGTACATGTCGAGGTGTTCCCGGTAAGCAGCGAGTCGGTCGGGCGGCGCATCGACATAGAGCGCCAGTTGCATTGCGCCGGTCTGAATGAGGCGGTAGTCCGCGGTAAGCGGCAGAACCTGAGCAAGCGCGCGCGACAGCCCATCGGCGAAAAGATCGATGCGCTGCCCCTCGTGCCCCGGCAGCTTCAGCAAGTCGTCGGAGCGTCCCTCGATCCGCTCGAGCGCCATTTCGTGGCTGCCGCACGGGCAAGGGCTGGCGCGCTTCACGAGAATGTCGTCGAGGCGGTAACGGACGATCGGCTGCGTGTAGCGCGTGAAATCGGTGATGATCGGCACGAACCGATGCGCGTCGAGCCAGTGGGGCTCGACATGGACATGTGCCTCGTTCAGATGCAGCGTTCCGTGAGCGCACGTCGCGCCGAGGAACCCCTCCGTGGCCTGGTAAACCTCGCCGACCGTCCCGAATGCCTGTGCGAGGAGCGTGCGGTCGGAGGGATCGAGCACTTCGGCACCCGAGATGACCTTTCCGGGCGCGATGGCCACGCGGCCGGCGACGCGGTACGCGGCAAGCGCGCCCAATACCTGCGCGGGCCCGACGACGATGGTGGGCGCATACCGTTCGAGACGCGCGAGTTGCCCGTCCAGAGGTTCGAGCAGATCGAAGAATTCGAACGATATCCAGGGACTACGGACCGACGTATAGAGGTTGTTGTTCGCGCGTAGAAACAATGCGACGCGTTCGCCGGCAAACAACCCGCGCGGCAGCAATCGAGCGAGCATGACGCCGGCCCAGATCGCCTGTTCAGTGGGGCTTACCACGAAAACACCGCGCGAGCCCGAAGTCCCCGAGGACAGACCCACGCTGAAGCCGCCGACCGTCGGCGAGAAGTCGCGCGATCGCTCGGCGTCGAGCGCGCAGGCGAGGACGTCGTCGAGGCGCAAGCGCGCGGTGTTGATGGTGTCGAACTTCTCCATCATCAGCGACTTCGTCATGATCGGCCATGCATGCAGCGGCTTGCCGACGAACGGCGAGAAGTAGGGGCTGTGGACGAGCCTCTTTTCGATGAACGTACGCAGGCGGCGCGCTTGATGACGTTCGAGTGCCGCCCGGCTCTCGAAGGCCATGCGCCGGGTCTTCCAGTACGTCCACAGCGTCGTGGCGAGGCGCGTCATAGCGCGCCCTCGTGCGTGAGGCAGATGCGAACGCCGCCCTTCTTGTGCAGCAAGTGGAGCTTGTGGAGCGTGTCGTAGTAGCGGCCGGCGTCGTCCATGATCAGATGGGCAAGCCGGGACGGGCCGATTTGTTCCCGGTAGCTCGTGGGCGACCACGCCGCATCGGAGGCGAGCAGCACCCATCCGTCGCCGGTTTCGACAAACGCGCCAAGGTGCCCGGCGGCATGGCCGGGCAGCTCGACGAGCAGCAGTTCGCCGCCCGAGCCGGGTGCGGCGTACGCCCGCGTGAACGGCTCGAGCTCGGCAGGCAGTTCGACTTCTTCGAACGTTTCGATCGCGGTGACCGAAGCTTCGAAATCAGAAGGAATGAGCGCCGGCACGAACCCTTTGCGCAGTGCGCCGAATCCCCGCAGCGAACGGGTGGTGGCCCAGCCCTGCCCGGACAGCCAGGTCGGCACGCGCCGGAAATCGCGCAGGCCCGCGATATGGTCGCCGTGAAAGTGCGACAGAATGACGGCCGTCAGGTCCTCTTCCCGTATGCCGCGTTGGCGCAATTGCTGTGCGACGGCCGTTGCGGGATCGAAGTGGACGGGCGTCAACCGGCGGTACCAGGCGAACAGGCCGCTGCGCGTGCTGTCGATGAAGTGCGAGGCGTAGCCGGTGTCCCATAGCCAGCGGTTGCGCGCGGTTTCGATCAGATAGGCGCGCGCGGGAAAGCGACACGTGGCCGTTCCCGCGCCCCTGAGCGCCATGCACGCCATGTGCGTGCAGTACCCCGCTTCAAAGACCGTAATCGTCGCCATGCGATCGCACCCAATGCACGGTTGATTCGATCCCTCGAGCGAGGGAGACGACGGGCCGGTAGCCGAGCATGCGGCTGGCTTTGTCGATGTCGAGCGTCATATCGAAATGCAAGGCGGCGACGCTATAGCGCGTGAGTGCGGGCTCGCGGCCGCTGTGGGCCGACCATGCCTGCATCGCGCGCGCGGCGACGTCGAGCAGGGGATACGGCAGCGAGGCAATCGTGTACCGAACGTCCAAGCGGGAGAGAAGGGCGTCGAGCATCGCGCGCAGCGTGGTCGGCTCGCCGTTCGTCACGTTGAAGGCTTCGCCCGATTTGAAGCCGTCAACCGTCGTTGCGAGCTGCATCGCATGCACGACGTTGTCCACGTAAGTAAGGTCGAGCAGAGCGGCGCCCCCACGCGGCAGCGGCAGCCGGCCCCCGCGCTCGCGGAGCAGTCGCAGGATGCGCGGCAGCAGCACGCGGTCATGCGGCCCGAAGATGCCGCGCGGCCGGAGCAACGCGAAGGTCGTATCGCGGTGGCGGGCGGCGATCTCGAGAATCGCATCTTCTGCCTGCGCCTTGGTGCGCGCGTAATGATTGACGAATTGCCGAGGGCGAAATGTCTCCTTTACGCCGAGCCGGTGCTGGTAGTCGAAGTAGAGCGATGGCGTGGAGATGTGGATGAAGCGGCGCACGCCGTGCTGAGCCGCCGCGCGGGCGAGCGCGGCCGTGGCGGCGACGTTCGCGGCATGGAAATCCGCGAACTTCCCCCACGGCGAGGACAGCGCCGCACAGTGCCAGACCGTATCGACATCGGCCAAAAGGCGCTCGATTTCGCTTTCGGTGGCCGTGGACAAGTCGGCGGGGACGAAATCGTACCCTTGCGCCGCGAGCGCATCGCCCACACAGCGATTGCGCCCGGTCAACCGCGCAGGCGTGCCGCGGGAGGCAAGAAATGCGGCCGCGTTCCGGCCGAGGCCGCTGGTCGCGCCGGTCACGAGCGTTTTCATAGCTTGAGAATCATGCCCCCAACGGTCAGGCCGGCCGCCGTCCCGATCATCATCAGACGCTGTCCTGCCCGCGCACGGCCGGTCGTGAGCGCCTCGTGCAAGGCGGTCGGAATGGATGCGGCAACCTGATTGCCATGCGTGGCATAGATATCGACGATTCGCTCCGACGGCACGCGCAGCCGCTCCGCCATATGACGCATGCCGAGGTGGCTCGCCTGGTGGGGGACGATCGTGTCCACGTCGCCGAGCGAGACGCCCGCCTCCTCGAGCAGCTCGGCGAGCAGACCGTCGATGACGCTCGCCGCCAACTTGAATACGCGCTTGCCGTCCATATGAAAAAGAAAGTCGGACGGATCCACGCCGACTCGCGGATTACGGCGTGTGCCGCCGGCCCGGATTTCGCAGAATGCCTTGCCTTCGGGGTACGTTCTGAGCGCGTAGCTTTCGATGCCGCGTTGACCGTCGCCACGTTCGACGATCACGGCTGCCGCGCCGTCGCCGAAGATCAGGGACGCTTCGGCGCTGTCCCAGTCGATGCCGCGCGACGCGAGATCCGATGCAACGACGGCGATTCGCCGGTACGCCGACGTATTCAGTAACCCCGCCGCGACGTGCAGCGCGACGGGAAAACTGAGGCAGCTCGCGTTGACGTCGAACCCCGGCACGCCGCCGCCGATGCCTGCCTGGTCGAGGATGTGGCAGGCGGTGGCCGGGAGCGCTTGTTCCTGGACGCCCGACGCCGAAAGCACCAGATCGATCGATTCGCGCTCGACGCCGGCTCGCGAGAGCGCGTCGAGCAGCGCACGCGCGGCCAGGGACGATTGCGTCTCTTCATGCGTCGCATGATATCGATGGACGATACCGGAGCGCTTTTGTACCGAGCCCGCGGATTTGCGTAAAGCAATGTCGAGTTCGGCCGACGTCACCTTGCGTTCGGGGAGGGCCTTCCCCGATCCGATGATCGCAAGCGGAAGGATGGCGGGTGGCGCTGCGTTATGCATGCGGATGATCGGGCCTCGCGCCCATCGATTTCAGGAAGCGCTGCTGTGCTCGGAGCAATTCGCCATAGCGCAGGCAGCGATAGGGCAAACCATGGCGCGCGGCAAGGTGCTCGACGATCTCTGCGAGTGCCGCATAGTGACGATGGCTGTACGACGGAAAGAGGTGATGAGTCAGATGATGATTCAGCCCGCCAAGCCAATGGCTCGCGAAGCGCCAACCGGGCGACCAGTCGCAGCAGGTCAGGAATGCATGCTCGTCGCGCGTATGCGGCAAAGGGTTGCCGTCGCTCACGTCGTAGAAATGGGTATCGGCCCAATGCGTGCCGAGAATCAAGGTCAGCAAGACGCAAGATGCCACGATCTGGCCCAGCACATAAGCTGCGACGACGGCGCCATGGCCTATGTCGGGGCCGAGCGTGGCCAAAGGAAAGATCAGGAAGGCGCCGAGGTGAAAGAGCTTCGACGCCACGAACAGGGTCCATCCGCGCACCCCGGGCAAAAGGCGATCCGAAGCCAGCGGTGTTGTGCCGAGCCGGTCCGACCAGTCGTAGACCCAGCCGATGTACGACATCGACAGCCCCGCGATCAGCGGCCAGTAAAGATGCTGGAAGCGGAATTGCGGATACCACTGCTGAAACGGCGTCTGGCGCAAGAAACGATTAGCGGCCGTATCGAGATCGTGATGCTCGATATTTGCATGAGGGTGGTGATAACGGACATGCCGCGCCTGCCAATAGACGGGCTCGAAGCCAAGCGGCAGGCTGACGATGCGCATCGTTATCGCGTTGAGTGCCGCAGACCGGAAAAGCGCGCCATGGGAGGCATCGTGCAGCGTATTGACCGAGAGCATGACCGCCGCGACGACGGCTGCGACGTACAGGCAGACGAACGTCATCGCGTTTGCGCACTGCAGCGAAGCGTAGAACAAGCCGCCCGACGCAGCCGCGAGTGCGACCGCCTTGAGCACCGTCGCCACGTTGCCATAGCGGTAATCGCCATGACCGGCGAGGTATTCGCGGCCCGCGGCGCGAAGTTCTTCGGAAAACCCCGAGTGGTGCGCGGCGCGGAATTGCGGGTACGTGCGTGGTCCTCGTCCCAATCGGCCGCTCTCCGAATTACTGCAATCGGCTCGAAGCTCGGGTGGCATTCAGTGTCACCTCGAACGGAACAGCATTATGTGGCGGAGGAACATCAACGATTGTTAATCTCGAAAATAAGTTTAACGATGAGGGAGCCGCATAATCATTGATTTTTTCTACATTGTCAATTTGCAGCACGGCAATGCAGATGGCGAAGGTTTATCCCGATATTCGAGCCGGCGCCGGCGTATAGCCGGATCGCGCGAGTGGCTATCGATCTCAATCGGGAATGAGCGGAGCGGTAAGTCACCGCGGCGGGCAGTGACTCGGCATGAAAGCCGCCGGAGCGGTGCATGGGCACGTCGCTCCGGCAGGCTGCGCCAGTATTACTGGCCCAGTTTGGCGTCGACGCACCCAGTGCTGGTGCACTCCCGTTCGCGTTCCTGCAAAAACGCCATGCGTTGCTGCGTCATGTTCACGGCGCACTCGAGATTGACGAAGTAGCCGGTGTCCTTCTCTTCGCTGCATTGCGCGTCGCGTTGCTTGAGCCAACCGAGTTGCCCGCTCTTCAGGGCGGCCTGCTGCGTCGGGTTCAAGTGTGTACGCAAGCGCGAATACTGCTGGTTGAGGTCGCGATCGGCCTGAGAAAAGAGGTTGCTCGCGCAATAAACCTGATCGAATGCATTGCGCGGCTTGGCGCAGCCGGCCGCGTGCGCGGCGATGGGAAGGAAGGCAACACTCAGGATGACGGCGAGTTTCTTCATGGATTTTCCTTTTATTTGGATCAATACGTCATAGAGCACACAGCAAAAAATCTCGGCGCTTCATGGATGGCAATCCATCACTCCTCTGGAGATGGCATCGGCCAGCCTGCCCTGCACAGCCGCGTCCGCGAGCCGCGGTTCTTCGTCGGGATTCGCGATGACACCTGCCTCGACGAGTACGGCTGGCATAGGCGCGGTTTTGAGTACGACGAGGTCGTCGAAACGGTGAATGCCGAGGCGACGGTCGATCAACGGACGGTTCTCGCCCTTGATGGGCGTGGCATGGTAGAGCGACGGCGTTTCCCCCGCGGCGCGCAAGCGCTCGCCGATCGCCTTGGCACAGGCGAGGCTTTGCTCGTAATGCGGGTTGAGTTCGGAAACGAATATCGCATAGCCCTTGAATTCCCTGCGCCGTCCGGCGTCGATCCACGCCTGTTGAATGGAATCATGGTGGATCGAGATAAAGAAATCGGCCTTGGGCGCGGCGTTGGGACGCTCGGTGAGCGAGATCTCATAGCCGTCGGCTCCCGTGCGGGTCACACGATAGCCGCCTGCCTGGAGATCGTTCGCCACGGCTTTGCTGAGATCGAGGTTGTAAAGATGCTCGACACGGCCGCTCGCGCCTGTCGCACCGGGGTGCGACGGCGTATGCCCGGCGTCGACGACCACCCACGCCGCACGGCATGTCGTGACAGAAAGCAGGCTGAAAGCGAGGAAGACAAGACCAGACAGACAGGATCGGCGCATCGTGAAAGTCGAGCGTGAATTGGAATTCGTTAGGGTGCCGGCACGGCCTGCGGCATACGGTTTTTCTATCCCGCCGGAAGAGTCGAGGGTGGCTTCGGTCTGCTTTGTATCGGGCAAGCAGACGCTATCCACCGACTCGCGGCAGACGCATTCTAGCCGATGAGGTGCCGGCGTAAAGCCATGTTTTGATATTGCTGCCCGTGGCTACCGCCGCCGTTCGCTTTTTTCGCTTTCGCTTCGCCGTGGCGGGCGAGTCGCGCGAGTCGCGAAAGCCGCTGTTACCGTCGCTCTTAGAGCAATACGCGGATCGTTCGAACGCAATCCGCCACGCCGGAACCCGCGTGGGACCAAGCCGCATCGAGTGCAGGTCTGACGACATCGAGTTCGGTCGAGACGCCTTCGCCGCGCCGGCATCGCCGCCGATTCCACGCCTGTGCCTCGACGATCGCCTGATCCTGCTTCAACACGCGCCGCAGCAGCGGCCACGCGAATGCCCTGACCGCCCATCGCGGGGCCCAGCGGTTTTCGACGTGCAACGTACCGTGTACGCGCGTAACCGCTTCGCTCATTGGGCTGAAATGCAGCGTGAAATAGAGCGCACTGCCGTCGCGGTATCGATACTCGAGTTGCGCGGTGCCGGCCGCCGAAGCGTCAAACTGCGCCCGCTCGAGCTCGCGCGGCGATTCGAAGAGCCGGTACAGCCAGCCGCTTTGTGCCTGTTGGCCGGCGTAATCGACCCGCAGCGCGCCGGCGGAGCGAACCACCGTGACGTCGACCGGCTGGCGACGGTGCCCATCCCGCACGAGGCCCGTGTGGACGAAATGCGTATGCTGCGCATCGAGGAAATTCTCGAGCGCGTCGATGGCGCGAGCGTTCCAGATACCTTGCCATTCGAAACGCCGCGCGCGTGCCGGCAGGCGCCGCACGAATTCGGGCAATGCGGCCGTACCGGCATTGCCCGCGCCGTCGAGCCGGATCCAGACCAGCCCGTCGTGCTCCATCGCACTCGCTGAGCCCACTCTCGCGAGTGGCTGGCAGGCATCGGGCATCAATCCCGGGACGTGAACGCATCGACCGTCGGGCGAGAACGTCCAGCCATGGTAGGGGCATTGCAGGCCGTGCTCGGTGACGCGGCCCGTGGATAGCGGAACGTGGCGGTGCGCACAGCAATCGTCGAGCGCGAACGGCTCGCCGCAAGCTGTTCTTGCTATGACGAGCGGCCGATCGAGCAGCGTGACGGCAAGCGGCTTGCGGCCGAGTTGCGTCGATCGTGCAACGACGAACCAGCTACCGGCGAGCGACGGTTTCCATGTGTTCATAGTTTGAATCGCTGCATGACGGGCACGCCGAGCCGGGTTGTCAGTGTCCGCAGCAAGCGGAGCGCTCTGCGCGTGCGTGCGGGAAGGTGGTCAGACAGCACCGCGCTGTATTCGATCGCGGGCTCGCCGCCTCGCAAGCGCTTGAAGTGCGCCGCGCCCGCACTCAGATTCAGGGTGCCGGAACGCTCTTGCGTGTACGCCAGCACATGCGCCATCACAAGGCGATAAAGCCCCGCCGATTGTGGCAACGCGGTGTCGTATCCGACGATCGGCGCGGTGATCAGCGGCCCCTGCGCGAAGGTGCCGATCACCGCGCATAGTCGTCCAGAGGCATCGCGAAAACCGCTGAGATCGAGCAGCCCGGCACGATGCCAATCCCGCAGGAAAGCCGCTGTATAGCTCGGATTGAGTCGCGAGTATTTGTCCAGATAGAGTTGACCATAAAGCGTTGCACAGGCATCGAAGTCGGCATCGCCGAACATGCTGCCGTCCACTTGTTGCAGGTTCGTGGCGTGCAGCAGTTTCAGATCGCGTCGCAAGTTCTGGTGTTCGGCCGCGCTGCGGGCTACATCGGGGAATAGATACACCTGCCGCGTCGGAATCAGTTCGAATCCCGCCGCATGCAGCGAATGCAGCCAACCGGCGTGCTGCGCGAAGTTGAGCGACCGGAACCAGATCGCATGCCCGGGCCAGCGTGCCGTGAGGGCATCGGCCGCGGCGCGGAAATCGATGCCGTCCGGCGAGGGATACAGATTGGTACTGAGCAGCCAGTTATTGACCGAGACGGCTTGGTCGAGCCCGGCATCGCGCAGCCAGCGATCCGCCACGCCGAGGATGGCCGTCAGCGGCCGTGCGACGGCGGGCGGTACGACGCGCCGTGTTTCCTCGAGTGCATAGCGGCTGTAAGTCGTCAGCGGCGAGCAAACCCATGCGTTTTCGCCGCCGGCTTCGTTGATCGTCGCGGGAAATCGCAAGCCTCCCAGATCGACCATGTCGACCTTTACGTCGATATTGCCGACGTAGCCGCGAGTGGGTGCATCGACGTGCAGCGCTGCAAATCTGCCCGCCTGTGCGGCGAAGCAGTCGCTTGGAACGTAGATGCAATCGCTCATAAGTCGGGCAACGCCTGGCCGTCCCATTCGATATCCTGGGTGGCCGCTTCGCGCATATTGCAGCGCTGCGCCAGTGCAAGCCGTGCGTAGGATGCCAGGTCGAGCACCGCACCGCCGAGCGGCCGTCGGTCCCCGGCCACGGCGATCACGTCGGTTGCGCGGCGGTAGTCGCGCATCCAGCGTCGCACGTCACGCCGTCTGACGGCATCGATCAAGCCGGCACTCAGCATCACGGCGCCGACCATTCTCGGCGACGGAGAGACGGGCTCGACGCATACGCCGAGCGTTCCTTCGAGCGCGGCAGGCAGTGGATCGTCGAGCGAAAAGAGATGACATCCGCTCGTTGCGCGCGGGTTGCATTCGAGCACACTTACTTCGCCGGTGGGGTGCTGAATCCAGTCGAAAGACAACTGCCCGGTGAAGTCGATCCTGCGTGCGAAACGCGTGACGAATTCTCGGACCGCGTCGATGCTGGCCGGCTCGAAGTAAAAGCTGGAACTCCTGTGCATTCGCCAGGACGGTCGATAGAGACTGTGCGCGACGAGGCGCCCCTTGTCCGCCACGCTGTAGGAGCAGAACTCGATTCCTTGCACATATGCTTGCGCGACCCAATTGCCGAGGGGGGCGAGCGCGGGCGCATCGTGCGGAATGCCGTCCCGGTACAGGCGTACATGAACGCCGAACCGGGAGAACTCCGGCTTCAGGACGATCGGCTTCGTACCGGCCCATTGCCGAGCTTGCTCGATCGATCCGACGAGTGCCGATTCAGGCACATGGGCACCGCAGTCCCGCGCCAGCGAAAGAAAGCACCATTTGCTATGGATGTCGCGCAGCTTGTCGAAGCCATCGGCGAGAACGCGGACTTCACGCGGCAGCAAATGGCGATACCGGGAAACGAAGAACACCTCCTCGCAGGTCGGCACGATCAGATCGATTGCGAGGTCGACACAGGCACGGCTCAAATCGGCGACGAATTGCGCAGGTGCATGGCGCGGCGATGCGATGCGCAATGCTGTGCCGACAGCGTGCGAGGCACCGCTGATCAGGCAGGGGATACTGTCGGCAATTGCAACATTCCAGCCTTGGTGCGCGAAGCGACGGGCATGATCGAGGGCAGCGGGCGCCCGTGCGCCGAGAATCAGGGCGTTACGCTTCATAGTCGGTTTTTTTCGCCCGCCCGCGAGTTGCAAGCGGTGCCTCCTTCCTTAAATGCGCGAGTTTGAATGAAATTCAACGGTTGTCAAACTTATCCGACAGGCCCGCATGCGAGTGCCGCATTCAACGGTGCGATAATGTGCCCGATCCTCGAGATTCGCCGGGTTTGCCACCAACCCATGAAGCGCTGACTAAAAAATTCAACACAAGAGAACAAGCCAATGGAAACAACAACAAATGTCAAGACATTGCTCGTCTATGACGGCAAGACTCGCGAGCTGTATGGAATATTCCTGAAGAACCTACTGCTCAGCCTCGTTACTGTGGGGATCTACCGTTTCTGGGCCAGAACGAACATGCGCCGCTACGTGTGGTCGCACATGCGTTTCCAGGGGGAGCGGTTCGAATACACGGGAACGGGCGGCGAACTCTTCAAGGGCTTTCTGATCGCATTCGCGACATTGATCGGTGCGATCGTGGTGGCGATGGTGCTGAGCGTGGCGCTCACGCGCATATCCGGCAACAAGGTGCTCGGTGCCTTGCCGATCATCGCACTTTATCTGGCGATAGCCGTGCTGGCCGCGGGGGCCTATTTCAGTGCGCAGCGATATCGCCTGAGCCGCACGCTCTGGCGTGGCATTCGTGGCGGAATGAGCGGCTCGGCGTTCGGTTATGGCGCCAGAGTATTGCTCTACGGCCTGTTGTGCCTCGTTACGCTGTATCAACTGTGGCCTTGGGTAACGGTGCGGCTGGCCGAGCGGCGCATCAACGCCAGCAGCTTCGGCAGCGAGCCTTTCAGCTTCAAGGGCAAGGCGGGCCGGCTTTACGGCGTATTCGTGCTGACGTTCCTCGGCATCGTGCTTTTGATTGCAGGGATGGTCGCGTTGTTTCTGAGGCCGATTCTCGTGGCGATCGCCACAGCCCGCATGAGCGGCGGTCAGGATCCGGCAGTCGTGCAGCACATGCTGGAGATGTTTGCGCTTTACGCCGTGCTGATCGTCGGCATCTGGTTGATCAGTTGTTCTTATCTGGCGCACGTCGTTCGCCACATCGTCGGCAACACCACGCTCGGCACGCATTTGCGCTTCGGCAGCGGTGTGACGGCGAAGGGGCTGCTCGGATTGATGCTCGGCAATCTTGCGATCGTTGCGGTCACGCTCGGCTTCGGCTATCCGATCGCACTGCAGCGCTCGCTGCGCTATACCGCCGCCACGCTGACCGTGCAGGGCGAGATCGATCCCGCAACGATACTCCAGAATGCGGGACGGGCGCCACGCAGCGGCGAAGGCATGCTGGATCTGCTCGATCACGGCGGCGCGGTGCTGTGAACCCGACCGCGGCGGCCCGTTACTTCGATGGGCGAAGCGGTGCCGAACATCCGGTCACGCTGCGCTGGGAGCAAGCGGATCTTGCAATCGAGGATGCCGCCGGGGAGCGCACCCGATGGCCCCTCGACCAAGTCCGCGCCAGTCAACCGGATCCGGACGGCGTGGTGTCGTTGTGGTGCACAGGAGGGGCGGGGCGTGTGCTCGTCCATCGCACGGCACTGCCGTCAGGGCTGCTCAAGCATGAGCGCCGTTCATATCGGCCCATGGCATGGCTTGCCCTGACCGTTGCCGCGTTCGCCGTGATAGTGGCCGTCATCCGCGCGCCGGGGCTCGGCGCAGTGCTCGTCCCGGGAAGCGTCCAGAACCAACTGGGCGCAATGACGCTCGCGGCGCTCACGGAGCTGGGCCCTGTTTGCTCGGGCGCCGAGGGCCAACGGGCACTCGATCGGCTCGAAAGCCGGCTCGCGCACGCTGCGCGGATTCCCGAGCCGGTACAGATAGTCGTGCTCGACGATTCGCTGGTCAACGCGCTGGCATTACCCGGCAGCCGCATCGTCGTCATGAAGGGTCTCATCGATCAGGCACAGAGCGCCAATGAACTCGCCGGTGTCATGGCTCATGAAACGGCCCATATCGCGAGCCGCGATCCGGTCAATGAAATGGTTCGCCGCTACGGCATTCGAATGATGGCGGCGCTCTTCGGGCTCGACATCGGGTTCGGCAATCTGTCCTCGATGGCGGGCAACCTCGCGTCGCTCTCCTATAGTCGCGACACGGAGCGTACCGCCGACATGCATGCCGCCGAATACCTTCACGCAGCCGGCCTGCGCAGCGATGGGCTGGCGGTTTTCTTCCGGCGTTTGCAAGCGCGCGAAGGTCAGACCGGCGTGCCGGATTTCCTCTCCGACCATCCGCGGACGAAAGAGCGGGCGGCCTGGAGCGCCGGTACGCCGAATGGTGCCGATGCACTGACCGAGGCGCAATGGCGTGCGGTGCGGGCCATGTGTAAATCGCCGGGCGGCGCGTCCGGCCGCCCGGCGCATTAGCTCACGACAGCGCGATCGTACCCGGCTCGGGGCAGGTCCACGAAGCCTTCAGGCGGCTGCGGATCTCGGCGAGCGAGGCCGTCACGAGCAATTCGCCGTTGCGAAAGACCGGCTGCAGTTCGCCGCGCTCGAATTCAGCGAGCGTTTGCTGCTCGTGCAGGACGTAGTCGTTTCCTTCACGTTCGACGCGCAGCAGGCCGCGCGCCGATTTCTTCGTCCCGTCGTCGGTGGCGGGATCCTTGTAGATATCGACTTGCTCGTCGCCCACTTCGGCATAGATCGCCTTCATGGCCCAGCCGAACGTATCGCGCGACAGCATGTTGTAGGTGTAGGAGCCGATGCCGAATACGACATTGCTGGAGGCGAATCCCTTTTCGGCCAGACGGGTCATGATTTCCCAGGCCCGCGTGAGCGAGATGGAGTCGCCGTAGATCAGCCCGACTTTGTCGTCGAGCATCTTGTAGCCCTTGTCCGTCAGTGTGCCGCCGTAGATGTCCCAGAGGCACTGGACCGAGCCTTTGCGTTCGGCCTCCGTGACGTGCAGGCCGTTCGCCGCGACCACGTACTTGCCGTCCACGGTCTCGAACGCGCCATCCGCTGCGCGCGCGAGTTCGTCGTCGCGATAGCCCGCCAGGATGCGCACAGGGTTGCCCGAATCGGGACGGAACACCACGCGACATTGCCCGAACGCGTTCGGCTCGCGTGCCAGAATCGAGGCCTTCAATTCCTTTGCAATGACGGTAATGACGTTCCAGTAATCGAACGAGTCGCTTACGAGGGACACCATGCCGGCGGGATAGTCGACGGTCACGAACTCGCGAATCACTTCGCGCTCGGCCACGCGGCGCAAGCCCTTTTCTTCGTATCCGGCCTCGGCCAGCTCGCGGGTGAGGCGTTCGATCTGACGCGCGGCTTCCTCTGCCGGCAGACGGTCGATGGAGGCGGGCGTCAGGATCGAGTCCGCCTCGCCGGTGGCGAGCCGCTTCAGCGTGAACAGAATCCTGAGCGTCATCACGCTGTGTTCCGAGGCGGGGATCGAGCCGCCCACCAATTCGGTGTCGGCATTGGCGCCGTAGTAGTCCTCCGCGTAGTCGATGGCCGGGATCGTATCGGTGCCGGTGAACGAAAGCAGGTGGCCCACGCCGCAACGCATGGCGTCGTGCACGCCGCTCATGCCGCGCATCGAAAAGTCGTGCCCCTGCCAGTCGATGAACGCCTCGGGCGCGCCGGTCAGCTTCGCGAAGTACGTCAGCAGCTTGCGGAACTCGAACGCAATGGTGGCCACCGTGGAGGGCTTCCAGCTTTCGCAGCTGAAAAGCGTCTCGAAGTAGGTGGAGACCCACGGGAAATCCGGATGCGTGTTGATGAAGACGATCGGCGGGACCTTGATGTTCACGCGCGAACCTTCGGGCAACGAGCGGATTTCGAGCGGCAGATAGCCAAGATCGTGCAGTGCCGCGAGGCGTTCCGTGGGTACGGCGTCAGGCCCAAGCGCGGTGTCCATGCGGCGCTTGTATTTGCGCAGCGCCTCAGCCTTCGGCGCATCGAAGAACTCGCGCTGGAAAACGCCGAGAAAGTACTCTTTCAGGAAGCCCTGCAGGCCGAACCATACGACCTTGTTGTCGAAGAGCTGCGGCAGCACCGGTGCGTATTTTGCCGAACGCGGCGTGAAATTGGCGACGAGCTTCGTCGTTTCCTGCGGATACATCGACGGGTGGCCGGTCTTGTAGAAGTCGGCGAGATTGAAGGGGATCATGCCGTTCATGTTCTTCTCCGATGGGGCAGGGTAAAAGCAAGTCAGACGAGCACGGCGCGTGCATCGTCGGTCCAGTTGTTGCGCGTGAATACGGCTGCATAGTGGTCGAGAAGCACGTCGAGCCCCTTGCTGAAAATGCCGTGTGTCACGTAGAGAAAAAGCGGTTGGTTCATGGCGCTGCCATGCTGTTTCGCCGACAAGGCGGCGGCCAGTTCGGTGAACGTCCGCCCGCCGTCGCAGATATCGTCCGCCACGAGCAGCGGGCAGCCGGGAAGCTCGCCGTGGATCTCGGTGCCCGTAATGGTGCCGGTGTGCGTGTCCCGCACTTTGTCGGCGAACACCACGGGGGTACCCAGCGCCTGCGCCAGTTTCATCACGCGCTTGCGTGCGCCGGCATCCGGTGCGACGAGCGCGAATGCCTTGCCGCCTGTGCGCTCGGCGATCGACTCGGCAGCGCGGCGCAACGCCGGCAGCGGATCCTCGATGACGACGCGATCGAGCAGCGCCGGTACCACGTCGCTGTGCGGGTCCTGGATCACGACACGACGGTAGGCCTGTGCGTTGACGAGGTCGCAGAACACCTTGGCGCTCAGCGCCTCTCCCGGATTGGCGACGCGATCCTGACGCGCATACGGAACGTAGGGCAGATGAAGGTCGATCGGCAGGCCCGGATAGGCGCGACGCAGTGCGTCGGTTGCCATCAGCAGCGTCATTACGGCTTCGGCATTCGGCAAATGCGCCGTGACCTCGAGTTCGTCCGCCGGGACATCCACGGCGAGCGTGACGTGTGTTTCGCCGCCCGGAAACCGGAGGCTCTTCATCGCAATCGGATGACGGTCGATCCGGCGCGATTCGAAAGGAGTGGGCGACTTCACTACGGCTGCGACGCTGATCATGGCGAGCTCTATATAGTTGTGAATGTCTACTAAGTTGAGCGAAGTATAGCGTGACTTAGTGGAAATGTGCAACTAAGTGGGGTAGAATTTTTTTGCGATGTTCCGATGGAAAGGAGGAAGGGATGGCTAAGGCGTACGAGAAGCCCGATGTCAGCGTCGACGTGGTCTTGCTGACGCTCGCGACGGGCAGGCTGCATGCGGCCCTTCATCAGCGCGACAAGGCGCCGTTCAAAGGTGCGCTTGCCTTGCCGGGCGGCTATATCCATACCGACGAAGACAGCTCCCTGGACGATGCGGTGCAACGCATGCTGAGCGAGAAGACGGGGCTGGCTCCACGCTACATCGAGCAGTTGCGGACGTTTGGCGGCCCGAAGCGCGACCCTCGCGGATGGTCGATCGCGATCAGTTATGTGGCGCTGGTGCCCGCGGAGGAGTTGAGTGCGGCAGGTGCGGGGATATTCAGGTTCTACCCGGTGGACGATCTCCCCAACCTTGCTTTCGATCATGGCGACCAGGTGCGCGCCGCGGCGGACAGAGTGCGAAACAAGTCGAGCTATTCGACGTTGCCGTGCTGGCTGTTGCCGGCGAAGTTTACGTTGACGCAGCTGCAGCACACCTATGAGGCCGTGTTCGGGGAAGCCGTATCGCGTGCCACGTTCCGGTCGCGCCTCGGAATCCGGGTTGGCGACGTGCAGCCGGGCGAGGCCGTTGACGATGCGGGCGTTCTGATCGCGACTGACGAGTGGCAGATGGGTAAGCAGCGGCCCGCCCGCCTCTTTCGCGTCGATCAGTTGGGTCTGTTTCGGCGCGCGAGCTGGTAGCGGGCTCGATAAGCGGTTTTCAAGGTGGTCGAGTGGCCGTTCCGGGAGAGGAAGTGCACATGATGAGCGAGTTCGCCAGGCATCGGTTCACCGGTCAAGGTGGAGGCTATGCGGATACGGCGGGTACGGCGGGTACTGATACGGAGCCGGGTGCGAGGCGGCGGCCGGCGGATATGGCCAAGAGGGCTTGTCTGCGCAAATATGGATGCGCAAGCCTGGGGCCGGGGACGGCGGTGAGCAGACGTTCACGGTGGATGGTGTGCGCACGGCAATCGCGGCGGAAGCGTCGCGCGGCACGCTCGACGATGTCGGGGGGAATTGAGCCGGTCGGTGCCGCGCAGCCCGTTTTGGCGCTGGCGGCCATGGCCGCTATCCGGGTACCGACACTACCACCCAACCCACTGTTTTTTATCGCTTTTTTCGCTCGCGGGGAGTGCCGCCCCCCGTTCGTCGTGGCATAATCGACCGAACCGGGATTGTCCGTGGTCACTATTACCCCGCATACCATGCCAAAGACTCTTTACGACAAGTTGTGGGACTCGCACGTCGTCCACATGGAAGAAGACGGCACCACGCTGCTTTACATCGACCGTCAGTTGCTGCATGAAGTCACGAGCCCGCAAGCCTTCGAGGGGCTGAAGCTGCACGAGCGCCCGGTCTGGCGTATCAGCGCGAACCTGGCGGTCTCGGACCACAACGTACCGACAACCGACCGCAGCCACGGCATTGCGGACCCAGTTTCGAAACTGCAGGTCGATACGCTCGATTCGAACTGCGACGCGTACGGCATCACCCAGTTCAAGATGAACGACGTCCGCCAGGGCATCGTGCACATCGTCGGGCCGGAGCAGGGCGCGACGCTGCCGGGCATGACGATCGTCTGCGGCGATTCGCATACCTCCACGCACGGCGCGTTCGGTGCGCTCGCGCACGGCATCGGCACCTCGGAAGTCGAGCACGTGCTGGCCACGCAAACGCTGCTGCAGAAAAAGAGCAAGAACATGCTCGTGAAGGTCGAGGGTGCGTTGCCGCGCGGCTGTACGGCGAAGGACATCGTGCTCGCGATCATCGGCAAGATCGGCACGGCCGGCGGCACGGGCTACGCCATCGAGTTCGGCGGCTCGACCATTCGCGCGCTGTCGATGGAAGGCCGCATGACCGTCTGCAACATGGCGATCGAGGCCGGTGCGCGCGCCGGCATGGTGGCTGTGGACGACACGACGATCCAATACCTGAAGGACCGCCCGTTCTCGCCGCAGGGCGTGGAGTGGGATCACGCCGTCGAATACTGGCGCACATTCACGTCGGATGCCGGCGCGCATTTCGACCGCGTGGTCGAACTCGACGCGGCGCAGATCGTGCCCCAGGTCACCTGGGGCACCTCGCCGGAAATGGTGACGGCCGTCGATAGCCGCGTGCCCGATCCCGAGCGCGAGAAAGACCCGGTCAAGCGCGACGCGATGGAGCGCGCGCTGCAGTACATGGCGCTCGATCCGAATCTCCCGATCGAGGCGATCAAGCTCGACAAGGTGTTTATCGGCTCGTGCACCAACGCGCGCATCGAAGATCTGCGCGCCGCCGCCTACGTCGTGCAGCGGCTCGGCCGCCGTGTCGCGCCGAACATCCGTCTGGCGATGGTCGTGCCGGGCTCGGGCCTCGTGAAGGCGCAGGCCGAACGCGAAGGGCTCGACAAGGTGTTTCTCGAGGCAGGCTTCGAGTGGCGCGAACCGGGCTGCTCGATGTGCCTCGCGATGAACGCGGACCGGCTCGAGCCGGGCGAGCGTTGTGCTTCCACATCGAACCGCAACTTCGAGGGCCGTCAGGGCACCGGCGGTCGCACGCATCTCGTGAGCCCCGCGATGGCCGCCGCCGCCGCCATCGAAGGCCACTTCGTCGATATTCGCAAGCTGGCGTGAGCGGAGCGACGTCATGAGCGCATTGAAGTTTTGGTGCCGCGCCGCCGCCTGGGCGGCACTGGCCGGCGCGATCGCCGGCCTTGCAGCATGCAACACCGTCGCCGGCTTCGGCCAGGACATGAGCGACGCGGGTCACGCCATCAAGAAAGCTGCGGAGTAACGGAACATGGACAAATTCGTCGTACACACGGGGCTCGTTGCGCCTCTGGACCGCGAGAACGTCGATACCGACGCGATCATCCCCAAGCAATTCCTGAAGTCGATCAAGCGCACGGGCTTCGGGCCCAACCTCTTCGACGAGTGGCGCTACCTGGACCATGGCGAACCCGGCCAGGACAATTCGCGCCGCCCGCTGAACCCGGATTTCGTGCTGAATCAGCCGCGCTATCAGGGTGCCTCGGTCCTTCTCTCGCGCAAGAACTTCGGCTGCGGCAGCTCCCGTGAGCATGCCCCCTGGGCGCTGCAGCAGTATGGTTTTCGCGCGATCATCGCGCCGAGCTTCGCCGACATCTTCTTCAACAACTGCTTCAAGAACGGCTTGCTGCCGATCGTGCTGACCGAGCAGCAGGTCGATCACCTCTTCAACGAAACCTATGCGTTCGCGGGTTTTCAGTTGACGATCGATCTTGCCGCGCAACTCGTGCGCACGCCCGACGGCCGCGAGTACCCGTTCGAGGTCGACACCTTCCGCAAGTACTGCCTGCTGAACGGCCTCGACGACATCGGTCTCACGCTGCGCCACGCAGACAAGATTCGCGCGTTCGAAGCCGAGCGCATGGCGAAGCAGCCGTGGCTCGGCCATCGGCTCGTGCGCTGATTTCGGCATGCCCGGCGCCCGCTGCGATGCGGGCCCGGGCGCACGCATCGTGGTCAAATCACGCGCATCCGCGCGAACTCGAACTCACGCAACAACGAAGACAGGACATTCCGCATGAAGATTGCAGTGCTGCCCGGCGACGGCATCGGCCCCGAAATCGTCAATGAAGCGGTCAAAGTGCTCGACGCACTCGACGAGAAATTCGAACTCGAGCAGGCGCCCGTGGGCGGTGCCGGCTACGAAGCGAAGGGCCACCCGCTGCCCGATTCGACACTCGCGCTCGCGAAGGAAGCCGACGCCATCCTCTTCGGCGCCGTTGGCGACTGGAAGTACGATTCGCTCGAGCGCGCTTTGCGCCCCGAGCAGGCCATTCTCGGCTTGCGCAAGCACCTCGAATTATTTGCGAATTTCCGTCCGGCGATCTGTTATCCGCAACTGACGGGCGCTTCTTCGCTCAAGCCGGAGATCGTCTCGGGGCTCGATATCCTGATCGTGCGCGAGCTCAACGGCGACATCTATTTCGGCGCGCCACGCGGCATTCGTACGTCGCCGGACGGCGCATTCGCCGGAGAGCGCGAGGGTTTCGACACGATGCGCTACTCGGAGCCCGAAGTGCGCCGGATCGCTCATGTCGCGTTTCAGGCCGCGCAAAAGCGAGGCAAGCGGCTCACGTCGGTCGACAAGGCCAACGTGCTCGAAACGTCGCAGCTCTGGAAAGAGGTGATGATCGACGTATCGAAAGCGTATCCGGATGTCGAGTTGTCGCACATGTACGTCGACAACGCGGCGATGCAGCTCGTGAAGGCGCCGAAGTCGTTCGACGTTATCGTGACCGGCAACATGTTCGGCGACATTTTGTCCGACGAAGCGGCGATGCTGACGGGGTCGATCGGCATGCTGCCGTCGGCCTCGCTCGACAAGAACAACAAGGGCCTGTACGAGCCGTCGCACGGCTCCGCCCCCGATATCGCGGGCAAGGGCGTGGCGAACCCGCTTGCCACGATCCTTTCGGCCGCGATGATGCTGCGCTATTCGCTCGGCAAGCCGGAGCAGGCCGAGCGCATCGAGCGTGCGGTGCAAAAGGTGCTCGAAGGCGGCTACCGGACCGCCGATATCGCCACGCCCGGCTGCCGCCAGGTCGGCACCGTGGAAATGGGCGACGCGGTTCGCGCCGCATTGTAAGGAATGCGAAAGATTTTGCGTGGGGCCGGTTGTTCGGGTCGAATGCGCCGGTCCAGCGCGAATCGTGCATACAGTGTCGCTTTTAGGGCATCGCGGGGGCGCTCGTACGCCGCCGCGAGTGCGTTTTCGTGTAAACTGTGGCGATGCTCCGAGTCCCGTCCATCTCTTCGCTCGCAACGCGGCGTGATCTCGCGAACGGCTTCGCCGTGCGCGCGGAAGGATTCGTCATTGCCACGATCGACGGCGCTGTGAGCGCTGCCGGCATCATTTCGATCAAATCGATTACCCCCAAAACGATCACGACGAAAAGCTGATCGTCCGCCGTGCCCGCTCGACTTCCCCGCGCGGTCACGCCGGGCAAAGTTGCGGGGAAGCGTCCACTCGAAGGGTAAATCATGAACGTAGGTCTCGTAGGTTGGCGCGGCATGGTCGGCAGCGTCCTGATGCAACGCATGCAGGAAGAGCGCGATTTCGACCTGATCGAACCCATCTTCTTCAGCACGAGCAACGCGGGCGGCAGTGCGCCGGCGTTCGCCAAGAACGAGACCCGGCTCAAGGACGCGACGAACATCGACGAGCTCAAGAAGTGCGATGTCGTCATCACCTGCCAGGGCGGCGATTACACCACCGAAGTCTTTCCGAAGCTGCGCGCGGCGGGATGGAACGGCTACTGGATCGACGCTGCGTCCTCGCTGCGGATGAAGGACGATGCGGTCATCATCCTCGATCCGGTCAACCTGGACGTGATCAAGAACGCGCTCGTCAAGGGCACGAAGAATTTCATCGGCGGCAACTGCACGGTCAGCCTGATGCTGATGGCGCTGGGCGGCCTGTTCCGCGAGAACCTCGTCGAATGGATGACGGCCATGACGTATCAGGCTGCATCGGGCGCGGGCGCGCAGAACATGCGCGAGCTCCTCGCGCAGATGGGCACGCTGCACGGCGCGGTCAAGAACGAACTGGCCGACCCGTCGTCGGCCATTCTCGACATCGACCGCCGCGTGCTCGCCGCGATGACGAGCGACGCCATGCCGACCGATCATTTCGGCGTGCCGCTCGCCGGCTCGCTGATCCCCTGGATCGACAAGGATCTCGGCAACGGCATGTCGCGCGAGGAGTGGAAGGGCGGCGCCGAAACCAACAAGATCCTCGGCAAGCCGGCGATGGGGCAGGCAGGTTCGATTCCCGTCGATGGCTTGTGCGTGCGTATCGGCGCGATGCGCTGCCACTCGCAGGCGCTCACGATCAAGCTCACGAAGGACGTGCCGCTCGACGAGATCGACGGCATCCTTGCTTCGGCCAACGATTGGGTCAAGGTCGTGCCGAACGAGCGCGAGGCCTCGATGCGCGATCTCTCTCCGGCGGTCGTGACAGGTACGCTGGCCGTGCCGGTCGGCCGGTTGCGCAAGCTTGCGATGGGCGGGGAGTATCTGTCGGCCTTCACCGTGGGCGACCAACTGCTCTGGGGCGCGGCAGAGCCGCTGCGCCGCATGCTGCGTATCCTGCTCGAGAAGTGATTCGAAGGCCACGCCGGGGCGGCGCGGCCCGCCGCACTGTGGCTTTGCCTGGTTTCCTCACGTAAACTACGCGTTTACGACGCATGAAACCACGGAGGCGTCGCGATGTTGCGCGGCGCCTTTTTCTTTTGTCGATCGCAGTTCGTGCTTTGGGTTGTCGGCCGGATGTCGGTCCGAGCGAAGGCTTTCTTCTTGCTCCGGTCCTGTGCAATGCACGAGTGCTCCGGCACCGGCCCCTTGATAGCGCTTACGCCGATCCCATGCAAAGCTGTTGTTCCAGACCTTGTCTTTTCCCAAACGTCACCCAGGGCCGCGCTCCGATGCGCGGGAAAACCTCATGACCGTTCGTTCCACGCTTCGCGCGCAGGGGCAGCGCCCACGCGCGCTGCCCCTGCGTGCACGCGTTGCAACGCTCGCTGCCGCGGCAGCGCTCGTAGGCGCGCTCGCGGGCTCGCCGCTTCACGCCCAGCCCGCGGGTGCTTCGGCGCCGGCCCAGGCAGCGGCCAGCTCGCCGGCGGCAACGCAGTACACCGTAAAGCCCGGGCAGTCTCTGAACGACGTCGCGATCGCCATTACGCAATCGCACGAAAAAGCCGTGCTCGCGCGTGCGGCCAGGGCGATTTTCGATGCCAATCCGTCCGCCTTCATGCGCGGCGATCCGAGCCTCATGAAAGTGGGCGCGGTGCTGAAAGTGCCGCCGCTCGATGCCACGGGCAGCGTGGCGCAGGCGCCTGCTTCCGTGCCTGCTTCCGCATCCGCGCCGGCGGCTGCCAGCGCCGCGGCGCATGCCGTTGCGTCGGCCGTCGCGCCTGCGTCCGCATCCGCCGCGCCCGCGAGCGCCCCGCAACATGCATCGGCGCCTGCGCCGGCTCTCGCGCCCGCGAGCGCCGTGCAACATGCATCGGCACCGGCCACGCCAGCAGCGCCGGCAAGCGCGGCACCCGGCGCTGCCCCGCGTGCGGCTGTCAATGCGCCTGCTCCCGCGTCCGCGGCAAGTGCCCCGGCGCCCGCGAGCGGCAGCAGCGGGCACGCCTGGACCGGGTCGATCCAGCCGGCTGCCAGCGCGCCTGCGGAAACCCCGCCATCGGCTAGTGGCGCCTCCGCCTCGGTTGGCGAATCACCTGCCGTCGCTGCACAGGCGGCTCCGGCCGTGGCCGCGCCGGCATCGCCGGCCACGGCGGCGGCTGCGGCACCCGCATCGGCCGCATCCGCCGCGCGGCCGCACACGTTCTCGAGCCTGCAGCAGCTCTTGGCCTTGAAGAACCGCGTACTGATGGATCTTCAGCGTCACGGCTTCGGTTCGCCGGGCGGGCGCGAAACTGCGGGCAAGCCGGTCGGTGCAAGCGGAGCCGCATCCGGTGCCGTTGCGCAGGCGCCGGGCTCGGCGCAAGGCAGTGCAACGGCGCATGGTTTAGCCGCGAGGGCGGCAGGCGCGAACGAACGCTTTATCGGCATCGGCGGGTATGGCGTTACGCTTGCGCGCGATGCGGTGGCGACCGTCGCGGCCATAGCTGCCGCCGCCGTCGCGGCATTGCTCGTGGTGGTCGCGGGCCTTGCTGTCGGGCGCCGCAAACGTCGCGCCGCACGCGCGGCTGCGGCCGATGAAGCGCTGCAGGCGAATGCGTCTTCGCCGCCTGTCCGTGACGAGGCGCAGCCGGGGCGTGCCAGCGCGCCGCCGCCCGTCACCGACGATCCCGTGGAAGCGGAGTTCCTCGCGACCCTTGCGCGGACGCCGACGAGCAAGCGCGCCCTCATGGGCCTCGCCGCCCACTATGCCGAGCGGCGCAACGCGAGGGGCTTCGACGAGATCGCGCAGCGCATCTGGCGCTTGTCTGGCGGGCGCGGCCCCAACTGGATCCATATCGCCGCGCTCGGTCGGCAACTCGATCCCGACAATGCGCTCTATGCCGTATCGGGCACCGACGCGGCTGATACGTTCGTCGGCCTCGAGCCCGATGACGACGACGTATTGCCGGCTCATTCAACGGCGGCCCAGCAGCAGGCAGCGGCACAGCCAGCCGAGCCGGTGGTCGAACGACGGCCTGCCGAGGCCGAACCGCCTGTGGCGGCCGCGCCCGAGACGCCGGTTGAACCCGCATCGGTCCAGCCGGAGCATGGCGCGCCGGAGCAGCCGGAAGCGTCTGCGGTTGAGTCCGAGCCTCTCATTCAGCCCGAATCCGTCGAGCCGGGCGAAGCGCAAGCCGCGCATATCGAGGCGAGCGAGGCCGAACCGGAGCCTGCCGCTTCCGCTCGGGAAGAGCCGATAGAGCCGGCGCCGGTGCCGCCTGCGAGCGCACGAGCGGAAGAAGCGCTGGCGGAAGAGGCGCCGCACGAGCGGCCCACGCAGCCGGCCATGCCGTTTCCGCCGGAGGCTATTGCGGCGTTGAACGCCCTGGATCTCGGCTTGCCGCCGCGCAGCGAGAGCCCGGCTCCGGGGCAGGCGGCCCCGGAAGCGGCACATCCGGCCGGCGAGCCGGAGGAGCTCGAGCAGACGGACGACTTCGCCGAGCGTGAGCGTCGCCTCGCGCCGCAGGAGCCGGCAGTGGAGGCCGCGCCGGCCGAACAGGCTGGACCAGCCGAGCCGGTCGAGCCGGCCGCCCCGGTTCCGCCTGCGCAGCCAGCGGTAGCTGGCCTGGGCGCCGCGCCGTTCGGCGCGCTCGATCTTGCGTTCGACCTCGATTTGCCGGGCGCGGGCGAGGACGGGGGCGAGCGTCGAGCGAGCCCGGCGCCGGCTCAGCCCATGTTCACGCCCGAGCAGATGGCCAGGATCGCGCGCAACAAGCTGGAGCTCGCGTCGGAGTACATCGCGCTCGGCGATCTGGGCGGTGCGCGCACGTTGATTCACGAGGTGATCGAGTCGAACGATCCCGCCACGCACGACGAGGCCAAGGCATTGCTGGCCACGCTCGCGCCGCTTTCCTGACGGCAGGCCGGGCTCCGATGCGCATTGCTCTCGGCATTCAGTACGATGGGACGGCGTTTTGCGGCTGGCAGTCGCAGCCGCACGGCAAGACGGTGCAGGACGTTCTCGAGCGCGCGCTCGCCGAGTTCGCGCGCACACGGGTGCAAACGGTTGTGGCCGGCCGCACTGATACGGGCGTGCATGGTCTCGGCCAGGTGGTGCATTTCGATACGGAACTCGAGCGTACCGAGTTTTCGTGGGTGCGCGGCACGAATGCTTTCCTGCCGTCCACGGTGGCCGTGCAATGGGCGAAGGCGATGCCCGAGGCGTTCCATGCGCGGTTTTCGGCGTTCGAGCGGACCTATTACTACCTGCTCCATGTGCACCCCGTGCGCGCGCCGATGCTGAGCGGGCGGGCCGGCTGGATACACACACCGCTCGACCTCGATGCGATGCGCACCGCAGCCGCATGCCTGATCGGCGAGCATGATTTTTCAGCGTTCCGTTCATCGGAATGCCAGGCGAAGACGCCGGTGAAGCACCTGTATCAGATCGACATCCGGCCGGCCGGCGACCTGATTCATTTCCGCTTCCGCGCGAACGCTTTCCTGCATCATATGGTGCGCAACCTGATGGGCAGCCTCGTTGCGGTGGGGCGTGGCCGCTACCCCGCCGGCTGGCTGGCGGAGGTGCTGGCCAGCCGGGACCGCAACCGCGCGGCGCCCACATTCATGCCGGAAGGGCTGTATCTCGCCCACGTCGGTTATCCCGAGGCGTTCGCCGTGCCGCCGGCGCACCTCGGCAGCGTGCCCTGGAGCGGCATTTGGAGCGAGTAAAAGAACATGGACACCACCGCTGAGTCGCACCCGGAGCCGCTCGACGATATGTCGGGCCGCGACGGGACGGGCCACGATATTCCGCGCCGCGCGCGCATCAAGCTGTGCGGGCTGTCGCGCCGGTCCGACGTCACGCTCGCCGTCGAGCTCGGCGCCGATGCGATCGGCCTCGTCTTCTATCCCCCGAGCCCGCGCGCCGTGAGCGTGGGCGAGGCTGTCGACCTCGTGGAAGGGCTGCCGCCGTTCGTCTCGGCGGTGGGGCTTTTCGTGAACGCCACGCCGGACTGGCTCGGCGAGGTGACCAGCAACGTGCCGCTCGACATGCTGCAATTCCATGGCGACGAATCGCCTGACGACTGCGAGCGCCTCGCCAACGTGGCCGGGTTGCCATGGCTTCGCGCGCTGCGCGTCGCGGCTGATACGCGGCACGCCGATTTGGTAGAATCTGCCCGTAACTATTCAGCAGCCGGCGGCCTGCTCTTCGATACGCATGTCGAAGGATATGGCGGCGGCGGGAAGACTTTCGATTGGTCACTTATCCCAGCAGAGCTCGCGCGTCGGGCCGTTTTGAGTGGTGGGTTGAACGCGCAAAACGTCGGTGACGCGATTCGTCGCGTGCGCCCGTACGCGGTCGATGTCTCGAGCGGCATCGAAGTGCCGGGCGCCAAGGGCGTGAAGGATCCCGCCCGCATGGCGGCATTCGTTCGCGCGGTGCGCGAGGCGGATGCCCGATGAATCGAAGCGGCGCACGAAACCGGCCCTGTCCGGCGCGCCGCGCTCTCGAGAGTGACGAATCATGTACAACCTCCCAGATGCTCATGGCCATTTCGGCCCATATGGCGGCACGTTCGTGGCCGAAACCCTCGTGCAGGCGATCGACGAACTGCGCGCCGCATACGAGAAGTTTCGTAACGACCCCGAGTTCGTCGACGAATACCAGCGCGAGCTGAAGTACTTCGTCGGCCGCCCTTCGCCGATCTACCATGCCGAGCGCTGGAGTCAGCTGCTCGGCGGCGCGCAGATCTTTCTCAAACGCGAGGATCTGAACCACACCGGCGCCCATAAGATCAACAACGTGATCGGGCAGGCTCTGCTCGCCAAGCGCATGGGCAAGCCGCGCGTGATCGCAGAAACGGGGGCGGGCCAGCATGGCGTGGCCACCGCGACCATCGCCGCGCGCTTCGGTATGGAGTGCGTCGTCTACATGGGCGCGGAAGACGTGCGCCGTCAGGCGGCCAACGTTTATCGCATGAAGCTGCTCGGTGCGACCGTGGTGCCCGTCGAATCGGGCTCGCGCACGCTGAAAGACGCGCTCAACGAGGCGATGCGCGACTGGGTGACGAACGTCGAAAGCACCTTCTACATCATCGGCACGGTGGCGGGCCCGCATCCATACCCGATGATGGTGCGCGACTTCCAGCGCGTGATCGGCGACGAATGCCGCGTGCAGATGCCCGAACTCACGGGGCGCCAGCCCGATGCGGTCATCGCCTGCGTCGGCGGCGGCTCGAATGCCATGGGCATCTTCTATCCGTATATCGACGATGCGTCGGTCAAGCTGATCGGCGTGGAAGCGGCGGGCGACGGGCTCGAGACGGGCCGTCACGCGGCCTCGCTGATCGGTGGCAGTCCCGGCGTGCTGCACGGCAACCGCACCTATCTGCTGCAGGACGAGAACGGGCAGATCATCGAGACGCACTCGATTTCGGCGGGCCTCGATTACCCGGGCGTCGGGCCCGAGCACGCCTGGCTCAAGGACAGCGGCCGGGCGCAGTACGTTGGCATCACCGACGAAGAAGCGCTCAAGGCGTTCCATGACTGTTGCCGCATCGAAGGCATCATTCCGGCGCTCGAGTCGAGCCACGCGCTGGCGTACGCGACGAAGCTCGCGCCCACGCTCGGACGCGATCGGCACCTGCTCGTGAACCTCTCGGGCCGCGGCGACAAGGATATGCATACCGTCGCCGACCGCTCCGGAATCCGTTTCTGAGCCGGGCCCCGATGCGCGACGTCATCGACGATTTCGACGAGCCGCAGCCGGCAGCGGGCAGCGCTGCCGGGCCCGCGTTCGCTCCCGGCGCGCTGCCCGCGTCGATCGATCTGCGCCACCGCGACTTCCTCGCCGATGCGGCCAACGTGCCCGACGGCTCGATCGACCTGATCGTTGCCGATCCGCCCTACGGGCTCGGCAAGGACTACGGCAACGACTCGGACATGCTGACGGGCGAGGCGTTTCTCACCTGGACGCGCGGCTGGCTCGAACTCGCGATTCCGAAGCTCAAGCGCAGCGGGGCGCTTTATATCTTCTGCACGTGGCAGTACGCGCCCGAGATATTTTCGTTCCTCAAGGGCCGCCTCACGATGGTCAACGAGATCATCTGGGACCGGCGTGTGCCGAGCATGGGCGGCACGACGCGGCGTTTCACGTCGGTGCACGACAACATCGGGTTCTTCGCCGTCTCGAAGGATTACTACTTCGACCTGGACCCGGTGCGCATTCCGTACGACGCGGCAACGAAAAAGGCGCGCTCGCGCAAGCTTTTCGAGGGCAGCAAGTGGCTCGAAATCGGCTACAACCCGAAGGACGTCTGGTCGGTTTCGCGTTTGCACCGGCAGCATGCCGAGCGCGTCGATCATCCGACGCAAAAGCCGCTCGAGATCGTCGAGCGCATGGTGTTGTCGAGTTGTCCGCCCGGCGGCCGCGTGCTCGATCCCTTCATGGGCAGCGGCACGACGGCGGTTGCCTGCGCACGCCATGGGCGCGGCTTTGTCGGCTATGAAATCAAC
This sequence comes from Trinickia caryophylli, assembly GCF_034424545.1. Lineage (NCBI taxonomy): Bacteria > Pseudomonadati > Pseudomonadota > Betaproteobacteria > Burkholderiales > Burkholderiaceae > Trinickia > Trinickia caryophylli. The sequence continues at coordinate 1,794,744 of NZ_CP139971.1, forward strand.
GAAAGCTACTGCGCGATAGCGCGCGAGCGCGTGAGCGCCACGAACGCCGCGAACCGGCCCCTCGACGCCGGCGCGCTGGCGCCCTGAGTGGGCACTGCCGCATACGTTTCCAGAGAAACCAACATGTCCCGTATCGAAAAGACTTTCGCGGCACTGGCCGCACAACGCCGCAAAGGGCTCATCCCGTTCATGACGGCGGGCGATCCCGATCCCGCGCGCACGGTGGACTTCATGCATGCGCTCGTGGCCGGCGGTGCCGACGTGATCGAGCTTGGCGTGCCGTTTTCCGATCCGATGGCCGATGGCCCGGTGATCCAGCGCTCGTCGGAGCGCGCGCTTGCACGCGGCGTTTCGCTGCGGCAGGTGCTCGCCGATGTAAAGCGCTTTCGCGAGCGCGACGACAAGACGCCGGTCGTACTGATGGGCTATGCCAATCCGATCGAGCGCATGGGAGCCGACGCGTTCGCGCAAGCGGCGTCGGAAGCGGGCGTCGACGGCGTGCTCGTCGTCGACTATCCGCCGGAGGAGTCGACCGATTTCGCGAACCGGATGCGCGCGGCCGGCATCGATCCGATCTTTCTGCTGGCGCCCACGTCGACCGACGAGCGCATCGCCGCTGTCGGCAAAGTGGCGAGCGGCTACGTCTATTACGTCTCGCTCAAGGGGGTGACCGGCGCGGCAAATCTGGACGTTTCCAGCATCGCGAGTAAAATCCCGGCCATCCAATCGCAAGTGCCGCTGCCGATCGGCGTCGGTTTCGGGATCCGGGACGCACGCACGGCCCGCGCGGTGGCCGAAGTGGCGGATGCCGTGGTGATCGGCAGCCGTATCGTGCAATTGCTCGAGGAAACACCGCCGGAAGCCGCCGTATCCACGCTGACGGCGTTCGTCGCCGAAGTGCGGCGTGCCATCGACGGGCAGTGAGCACGAGCGACATCATTAAAGGGGCCACATTGCGATGCCCCACCGCCCTGGCGCCTCGCGGCGCGGGGCGAGGTTCGAAGCGGGATGGCCTGCCGCGGACCGAGAGACCATAGAAAGGAACGACGATGAGCTGGCTCGACAAACTGCTGCCGCCGAAGATCAAACAGACCGACCCCAAAAGCCGCAAGGGCATTCCCGAGGGGCTCTGGGTGAAATGCCCGTCGTGCGAGGCGGTGCTTTATCGCAACGACGTCGAGGCGAACCTGCATGTATGCCCGAAGTGCAGCCATCACATGCGCATCGGCGCGCGGGCGCGGCTCGACGCATTGCTCGACGCCGAGGGACGCTACGAGATCGGCCAGGAAATCGTGCCGGTCGACGCGCTCAAGTTCAAGGACAGCCGCAAGTACCCCGACCGCATCAAGGATGCGATGGACGATACGGGGGAAACGGATGCGCTCGTCGTGATGGGCGGTGCGATCCATACGCTGCCCGTCGTCACGGCTTGCTTCGAGTTCTCGTTCATGGGCGGCTCGATGGGCTCGGTGGTGGGCGAGCGCTTCGTGCGCGGCGCGCAAAATGCACTCGAGCAACAGGTGCCGTTCATCTGCGTGACGGCCTCGGGCGGCGCGCGGATGCAGGAAAGCCTGCTCTCGCTGATGCAGATGGCGAAGACGACGGCGATGCTGACGAAGCTTTCGGATGCCAGACTGCCGTTCATCTCGATTCTGACCGACCCGACGATGGGTGGCGTATCGGCGAGCTTCGCGTTCCTCGGCGACGTCGTGATCGCGGAGCCGAAGGCGCTGATCGGTTTCGCGGGCCCGCGCGTAATCGAGCAGACCGTGCGCGAGAAGTTGCCCGAAGGCTTTCAGCGCGCCGAATTCCTGCTGCAAAAGGGCGCGATCGACATGATCGTCGATCGCCGCAAGCTGCGCGAGGAGCTGGCACAGCTGATTGCGTTGCTCACGCGCCAGCCGGCGGACGCCGTGGCCTGACCCGCAGCCGCTCGCAGCCCGCGCCGGGCCGCGGGCGACCATTCGGCGCGCCGCCCGAACACGTTTCGGGCGGCGCGCGTCGCTTTTTGCGCCGTCGGACGACGAGCGGCGCGGCGGCAAGCGGGGGCCCAGGCATCTTGACTCCCGCGCCACTCCAGATTGAGACGATTTTCCAGATGAGTACGTTTCCCACCCTCGGCGCCTGGCTGGCCCACCTCGAGTCGGCGCATCCGGTCGGTATCGACATGGGTCTGGGCCGCATCGGCAAGGTCAAGGCTGCCATGCGGCTGTCGCTGCCATGTCCGGTATTCACCGTGGGCGGAACGAACGGCAAGGGCTCGACCTGCGCGATTCTCGAATCGATCCTGCTCAAAGCCGGCTATCACGTGGGCTGCCACACCTCGCCGCACCTGCTCGAATTCAACGAGCGCGCGCGCATCGACGGCCGCAACGCCACCGATGCCGAGCTGCTGCCGCACTTCGAAGCCGTGGAAGCGGCGCGCACGAGCCTGCCCGAGCCGGTCTCCCTGACTTACTTCGAGTTCACGACGCTGGCGATCCTGCACTTGTTCGCCACGAGCGGGCTTGACGCCGTCATTCTCGAAGTGGGGCTCGGCGGGCGGCTCGATGCCGTCAACATCATCGATACGGATTGTGCGGTCGTTACGAGCATCGACCTCGATCACGTCGAATACCTCGGCGATACGCGCGAAAAAATCGCGCTCGAGAAGGCTGGTATCTTCCGGCCGGGCCGGCCCGCGATCTGTGCCGACCCGGCCCCTCCGCAGTCGCTCGTCGAGCATGCCAACGCGATCGGCGCGGATCTCTGGCTCTTCGGACGCGATTTTCGCTACGAGGGGCAGGCCGGCAGCGAGCGCCAGCAATGGAGCTATGTCGGCCGCACGCTGCGGCGCTCCGCGCTCGCCTATCCGGCGCTGCGCGGGGCCAATCAACTGATCAATACGTCCGCGGCGCTGGCCGCCCTGGAGGCCCTGCGCGACCGGTTGCCCGTCTCGGCGCAGGACATCCGGCTCGGGCTCGCGAACGTCGAGCTGCCGGGCCGCTTTCAGGTGCTCCCGGGCCGGCCCGCCGTCGTGCTCGATGTCGCGCACAATCCGCATGCGGCGGCCGCCCTGGCTCAGAACCTCGGTGGGATGGGGTTCTACCGCTATACCTACGCGGTGTTCGGCGCCATGCGCGACAAGGACATCCCGGGCGTGATCGCGCATCTGAAAGGCGAGGTCGATCACTGGTGCGTGACCGATCTGCCGACGCCGCGCGCGGCCTCGGCCGAAGTACTCGAAGCGGCGCTGCGCAACGCGGGCGTCGTCGACGGGCCCGATAGCAGCGTCCGGCGTTTCGCTGCGCCGGCCGAGGCGTTCCAGGATGCGCTTAATCGCGCGACGGACGATGATAGAATTCTGGTTTTCGGCAGTTTCTTCACCGTGGGCGGCGTAGTGGCCTACCGCAAGTCGCGGCAACATTGACCGATACCGACGCGCGCCAGCCCGTCATTCAGCGATTCATGGGACTTTTTTCGTTCGGCAAGAAAGACGACGCGCCGCGCCGGCGTGGCGGCAATGCCCGCTCCGAGCGGGTCGAGCGGCGTACCCGCCGTACCGAGCGTACGGCAGGTGACGCCGATGCGATGCTGCTCGACCCGACGCTGCCCGAAAAGCAGCGCGCGAGGCGCCGGCTCGTCGGCGCCATTGCGCTTGTCGTTGCTGCCGTCGTGATTTTGCCGATGGTGCTCGATTCGCATCCTAAGCCCGTCACGGACGACATCGCCATCGATATCCCGAACCGACCGGCCACGGTGCCGTCGCGCGCAAGCGACGACCGCCCGGCCGAGACACCGGCAGTGCCCCCCGAACGGGGTGCGGGGGACGATGCGCCGGATGCCGCGCAAGGCGTGAGCCCGGCACCGGCACTCGCTGGCAGCGCCGCGAATGGCGACACGCGCGACACGCACGGCAAATCCGACAAATCCGACAAATCCGGTAGAGCGGCCCAATCGTCTGCTCGGCAAAAGGCAGACGCGCCATCGGCTCAGGCCTCTTCCTCCCCGATCTCGAAACCCCCGGCCGCCGCGCCCTCGCGCAGCCAGAGCGCGAAGCCTGCCGCGGCCAACGCCTCCGCATCCGACCCCGGTTCCCCCTCGGCGCCTTCGGGCGCGCGATTTGCCGTGCAATTGGGTGCGTTCGCCGACGAGTCGAACGCGCGCCGTTGGGAAACGAAGTTGAAGGCTGCGGGTGTGCCCGCATATATCGAGCATCGCAAGCAGGCGGACGGTTCGACGCGCGCACTGTTGCGCGCGGGCCCGTTCCCCGACCGCGCCGCGGCTTCGGCCGCGATCGCCAAGGTACGCGAGGCCGGTTTGACGGCGAATGCGGGGCAATAAGACGCGTCTATGCTGACCGCATTCGACTACGCCGCATTGGCGGTGATCACCCTGTCCGCGTTGCGCGGCGCATGGCGGGGCCTGTTGGCAGAGATTTTCGGCTTGATCGGCTGGGTCGCGGCTTTTTTTGTCGCAACCCGCTTCGTTGGGCGCCTGGTGCCCTATATTCCAGCTGACTGGCCCGGCGGCGCGCTGACGCAATGGCTGCTCGCGTTTGCGGCGATCATGGTGGGCGTGGTGCTCGTGGCGGGCGTCGCGAGCGCGCTGATTTCGCGCATTGTGGCGGCGAGCGGGCTCAATGGCGTGGACCGTTCGCTCGGCCTCTTGTTTGGCCTCGCGCGCGGCGTGATCCTTGTACTGGTGCTGGTTGCGCTGGCCGGGCTTACCGAGCTGCCGAAACAGGAATTCTGGCGCAATGCGCTGCTGCGGCCTTATGCCGAGCAGGGCGTGCACAAGCTGAAACCGCTGCTTCCGCCACAGCTCGCGGAGTACGTCCGGATCTGACGGCGCTTTCGTCGGGCGGCGGCAGCATGGGATCGCAAAGCGGTGCGCGGGCGCCGGCTGCGGTCGACGATTTTTCGTATCTTTGAAGGACCTGCCATGTGCGGCATCGTAGGCGTAGTCTCCCATTCCCCGGTCAACCAGCTGGTCTACGACAGTCTTCTGCTGTTGCAACACCGCGGTCAGGACGCAGCCGGCATCGCAACGGCGAACGGCAGCACGTTCCACATGTACAAGGCCAACGGCATGGTGCGCGACGTATTCCGTACGCGCAACATGCGCAGCCTGCCCGGCACCTCGGGCATCGGCCAGGTGCGCTACCCCACGGCCGGCTCGGCCACGAGCGAGGAAGAGGCGCAGCCGTTCTACGTGAACGCGCCGTTCGGGATCATCCTCGCGCATAACGGCAATCTCACGAACTGGCGGCAGTTGAAGGACGAAATGTTCCGCATCGACCGCCGGCACGTGAACACGAGCTCCGATACAGAGGTGCTGCTCAACGTGCTCGCGCACGAATTGCAGCTTGCCACCACGGGCCTCGAGCTCGATCCGGCGACGATCTTCACGGCGGTGGCCGGGGTGCATCGCCGCGTGCGCGGCTCGTATGCGATCGTCTCGTTGATCTCCGGCCACGGGCTGCTCGCTTTCCGCGACCCGTTCGGCATCCGCCCCCTTTGCATCGGCAAGCTCGAGACCGAGCAGGGCGTGGAGTGGATCATCGCGTCGGAATCGGTGGCCGTCGAGGGCATCGGCTTCGAATTCGTGCGTGACGTCGCGCCCGGCGAGGCGATCTTCATCGACAACGACGGCAAGCTGCACAGCCAGCAGTGCGCCACGAAGCCGAGCCTGAACCCCTGCATCTTCGAATACGTCTATCTTGCCCGGCCCGATTCGGTGCTCGACGGCGTGCCCGTCTACAACGTACGCCTGCGCATGGGCGATTATCTGGCCGAAAAGATCAAGCGCGAGCTCGGCGATGTGAAGATCGACGTGGTCATGCCGATTCCCGACTCGTCGCGGCCCGCTGCCATGCAGGTTGCCGCGAAGCTCGGCGTGGAGTATCGGGAAGGCTTCTTCAAGAATCGTTATGTCGGCCGCACGTTCATCATGCCCGGCCAGGCCGTGCGCAAGAAATCGGTGCGCCAGAAGCTCAATGCCATGGCCGTCGAGTTCAAGGGCAAGAACGTGCTCATCGTCGACGATTCCATCGTGCGCGGCACGACATCGCACGAGATCGTGCAGATGGCGCGCGACGCGGGCGCGAACAAGGTGATCTTCGCGTCCGCCGCGCCGCCGGTGAAGTATCCGAACGTTTATGGCATCGACATGCCCACGCGCGGCGAGCTCGTCGCCCATGGGCGCAGCGACGAGGAAGTGGCGAAGATCATCGGCGCCGACTACCTCGTGTACCAGGACGTCGAGGCGCTCAAGCAGGCTGTGCGCGACATCAATCCGTCGCTCCTGCGCTTCGAGGCGTCGTGTTTCGATGGCGATTACATCACGGGCGACGTCACGAGCGAATATCTGGACGTGATCGAGCGCGCGCGCAACGCGCCCGCGTCGCAAGCCGATCGCGATTCGGCCGGCGACGTGACCGACAGTACGGTCACGCGCTCGCAATTGCACCTGCAACTGTCGGTGGAGTGATGCCGCCCCGGCGTGTTACGATGCAGGCTCAGCGTCGATTTGAGTTCAGCTTGCGGACGCGGGGCGCCCCCCGAAACAGCTAAAGCGAACGGGGCCGAAAGGCCGTCCGACGCCAAGCCGTTTTCTCGTAGCACCCCGTACACGAAGCCCGCTTTTGCCGACGCGAAGCGGGCTTTTTTGTGGCCGGGCGCCGTGTGAACGCATTTCGCGGCTGCTCCTCTTCGATCCGGTTTCGAGTGCATAAGACATGACGGCTATGGACGACTTCTTCAATTTCGACACGCTCGCCGTTCGCTCCGGTACGGTGCGAACCGACTACAACGAGCATTCCGAGGCGCTCTTCCTGACTTCGAGCTTTTGCTTCACGAGCGCAGCCGAAGCCGCCGAGCGCTTCAAGCATTCCGAGGAGTACTACACCTATTCGCGCTTCACGAACCCGACCGTGACGATGTTCCAGGATCGCCTTGCCGCGTTGGAAGGCGGCGAGGCCTGCATCGCGACAGCGTCGGGCATGAGCGCGATTCTCTCGGTCGTCATGGCCGCGCTGCAGGCGGGTGACCATATCGTCAGTTCACGGGCGCTTTTCGGCTCGACGATCGGCTTGTTCACGCAGATTTTCGGCCGCTTCGGCGTGAGCACGACCTACGTGGACGCCAACGACCTCAGTGCCTGGAAAGAGGCCGTACGGCCGGAAACGAAGCTGTTCTTTGTCGAAACGCCGTCGAACCCGCTCACCGAGCTGTGCGACATCGAGGCGATCGGCAAGATCGCCAAGGCGGCCGGCGCACTCTTCGTCGTCGACAATTCGTTTTGCAGCCCGGCCGTGCAGCAACCGTTGAAGCTCGGCGCCGATGTCGTCATGCATTCGGCAACGAAGCTCATCGACGGGCAGGGGCGTGTACTGGGCGGCGCGCTCGTGGGCACGCGCCAGTTCATCATGGAAAAAGTGTTCCCGTTCGTGCGTACGGCCGGCCCCACGATTTCGGCCTTCAACGCGTGGATCCTGCTCAAGGGTTTGGAGACGCTTGCCCTGCGGGCCGAGCGTCATTCGGCCAATGCGCTCGCTGTCGCCCGCTGGCTCGAGGCACATCCGCGCGTCAAGCGCGTGTACTATCCGGGGCTCGAATCGCATCCGCAGTACGCGTTGGCTCTGCGCCAGCAGAAGTCAGGCGGCTCGGTACTCGCATTCGAAGTGGTGGGCGAGACGCCCGAAGAGCAGCGCACGAATGCGTGGCGTGTGATCGACGGCACTCGCCTTTGCTCGATCACGGCCAACCTCGGCGATACGCGCACGACCATCACGCACCCGGCCACGACGACGCACAGCCGTATCACGCCCGAGGCGCGGGCGGCTGCGGGCATTACCGAGGCGTTGCTGCGCGTGGCGGTGGGCCTCGAGGATGCCGGCGATATCCGTAGCGATCTTGCGCGCGGCCTCGACGGTTGAGATAAGCGCGGGCTGTGGGAGGAAACAGCGAGCTGGACGGCCCGCGTTCGGCCGTTCAGCTCGTTCGGGGTGGGGGAAGGCCGCTCGGGCCGGCACCCCGGCGTGAGCGCGTCAAACGTCGAGCAACTCGACTTCGAACACGAGCGTGGCGTTCGGCGGAATGACCCCACCCGCGCCGCGTACGCCGTAGCCGAGCTGGGGCGGAATCGTGAGCCGGCGCACGCCGCCTACCTTCATGCCCTGCACGCCTTCGTCCCAACCCTTGATGACCATGCCGCCGCCGAGCACGAACGCGAACGGCTCGTTGCGGTCCTTGCTCGAATCGAACTTCTGGCCGTCGGTGAGCCAGCCCGTGTAATGCACGCTGACGGTGCGGCCCGCTGTTGCTTCGGCGCCGCTGCCTTCCGTCAAGTCTTCGTACTTGAGCCCCGATTCGGTGGTCACGGTCGACATGAAAAACTCCTTCGGTAACAGGGAAAACCGCCATTGTAGGCGTTCCCCGTCAGCCGGGGTGCCTATAATGGAGCCTTGCCAACGCGTCTCCAGGCCCGGCGCCTCGCGGATTTCGAGGCGCCGATCCGCCCCGGAGCGAATCAGATACGGGGGTCGATCGTGTCGACGTCTTTCAATGCCGCAGCCGTTGCCGCATCCGACGAACGTTTCGCTCGCCTGCGCGCCGAAACGGCGCTGTTCATGCGCGATCACGTGTTGTCGCTCGTTTCGCACGATCTTCGCAGCCCACTCAATGCAATCCATAGCTGGGCCTATGTGCTGGAGCGCAAGATCGACGTCGCGGACGCAGCGGCGCAACGGGCGCTGGCAGGTATTCGCTCCGGTATCGATCAACAGGTGAAACTGCTCGAGGATGCGGTGGACAGCACGCGTTCGGCAACGAGAACGCTCGCCTTGCAGCGTGCGCCGTTCGCAATACGCGCGGTGGTCGACACGGTGGTGGGCGACGTGCAGCGCGCGCTCGCCGATGCTCGCGGTGTCTCCATCACGGTCGATATGCCGCTCGCGGACGAAATGTGCGACGGCGATCGGGAGCGCGCCGCTCAGGCTGTCTGGGTCATGCTCGTCTTCGCTGTCGAATGCAGCGCGCCCGGTGCCGCGGTAAAGGTCGAGAGCCGAATCGACGCTGGCTTCTGGCACACCGATGTCGCGTGCTCGATGCGCTTCGCCGCGCTCGAGGATGCGGAGTTGCCGCATGCACTCGAGCCGTTTGCGCGCAAGCAGGCCACGCTGCCGCGCGAAGCCGGGCGTATCGCCTGGGTGCTCGCTCTGCCGCATCGCGTTGCAACGGCGCACGGCGGGACGTTCGAGCAAGGTCCGACCGTCGATGGGCAGCCCTCGACGGTTTCGCTGCGCCTGCCGCTGGCAGCGGCCTGACGGCGACTTGGCATACGCAGGCCACGCCGTGTGCGGCTGTGTCAGCGCACGCCCTCTTCCACGAGCAGGGCGACCGGCAGCGCGCTCAATGCCTCGGACAGCAGCAGCCGTCCGTTCGCGTCGGCCTTCGGTGCCGCCGGGCTGAACCAATCGAACAGCGTGCGGCTGGCCAAGGTGGGCGGCAGCGTGATCGACGTGTCTTCCCACAAGGCCGGATCGACGAGCGGGACGTCGCTTTGCGGCGAGAGCAGCGAAGCAGCGAGCCGGGTGCCGATGACGATCGCGTAGGCGTCGCCGTGCCTGCGAGCGAAGGCAATGGCGTGTTCGGCGCAGTTGCCGGTCACCGGCAAAGGCTCGTAGTCGCCTTCGAGGAAAAGCGCGGGAGAATGGGCTCTAAGCGTCAGCGCGCGCTGCACGATGCCGAGCTTCACGCGTGCGTCGCGCCAACTCGCGAGATGGTCGCTCGGGGGCGCATCGGTCAACGCTGCCTTGCGCCTGGCGAAATCGACTGGCCGCCGATTGTCAGGGTCGACAAGACTGAAGTCCCACAGCTCGGTGCCCTGATAGAGGTCGGGCACACCGGGCGAGGTGATGCGCAGCACCGTTTGCAGGAGGCTGTTCACCGCGCCCGCGCGGGCTACGCGGGCGACGAAGCGCGTGAGCTCGTGCAGGAAGCCGTCGCGGCGCTGTGGGGAAAGGATGTCGAAAAGGAATTCGCGCGAGGCCGATTCGTAAGTCTCGTCGGGCGCGTGCCAGCTCGTGCGCAGCTTCGCTTCGCGCAAGGCTTTGAGCTGCCACGCGGCGATACGCTGCGCGAACGCTTCGACACCGTCGGCATCGGACGGATCGAGTTCGTAGGGCCAGCAGCCGATGAGCGTTTGGTACAGCATCGCCTCCGCTGTCGGGCCCGGCGCCCAGTCGCGCGATGTGACCGAGCCCGGCAGCGGCGCACTCGATAACGAACCGCCCGTGAGTGCTCGCCGCTGAGGCGCATTCAACGTCGACCACGCGCGCAGCGTCGCGCACCATTCGTCGGCCAATTCGCTCAGCACCGCGAGGCGTGCCCGTACGTCCTCGCCGCGCTTGTGATCGTGCGTGGCCGTGGTGAGAAGGCCGTGCGCGAAACGCTTGGCACGCTCGGCGTTCGCCGCGTGGAATTGTTCGACCGACAGCGAGAAGACATTGGGTGCCGAGCCCACCTCGTTACGCGACAGCAGGCGGCCGTAGCGATAAAACGCCGTGTCTTCGAGCGCCTTTGCCGCGAGCGGCGCGGTCAGCTGTGCGAACACGGCGCTTGCCGTTCTGCGTTCGCGATTCGGTGCGGCACCGTGCGGGCCGCCCGCGCCTTGCACGGAACTCGGTGGCTCGGCGCCATCGGCGCTGGCGCCGAGCCACCGATCGACCTGCTCGAGCACCGCATGATCGGCGGCGGGCAGTGCGGCTCGTGCCTGATCGTAAGCGTGGCGGAAGTAGGGCTCGTCGGCGCTTGTCCGTACGCCGCTGTTCGGGTAGAGGCGATAGACGGGGAAATGCACCGCGAGTTCGGTCAGCGCACGGCGGATCGCCGCGAAAGCGAAATCGCGCGTGGCCGGATGCTCGCGCGCCATCCGGTGCAGCGCGCGCGCGGCGCGATCGAGTTCCGCCGAAAAATTCTCGGCAAGCAGCAGGCGGCGTGCGGCGCGCGCTTCGTCCTCGTACGAGGCGTTGCTGCCTGCGAGGTCGTTCCAGGCAGCGGTCAACGGCGCTTCGCCCCGCGCATCGTGCAGCAACGCCCCCACCTCGTTCATGAAGTCGTAGCCGGTCGTGCCGTCCGTGTTCCAATCGGCGGGCAACGTTTCGCCCGGCGCGAGGATCTTTTCGACGACGAGATAGGCGCGTGTGCCGTCGATCTGCGGCGGCCGCTGGGCTTCGCGTTCGGCGAGACGCTCGCGAAGACGGTGACAATAGTCGCGCGGGTCCAGCAGGCCGTCGATATGATCGATGCGTACCCCATCGACAATGCCTTGCGCAAAGAGCTGCAGGATCAGCCCGTGGGCGGCGTCGAACACTTCCACGCGCTCGGTGCGGATGGCGGCCAGCGTGGAGATGTCGAAAAAGCGCCGCCAGTTCACCTCGTCGGAAGCGGTGCGCCACCACGCCAATCGATAGAACTGCCGCTCGAGCAGGCGGTGCAGCCGATCGCGCGAGGCGGGCGTGGCGGGCGAGTATGCGGCCAGTGCTGCTTCTATCGCGGGCTGGCCTTGCTCCGCCGCGAACGTTCGCAGTGCGTCCAGCGCGGCCTGCGCGCGCGGCCTGTCTTCGGGCTGCGGCGTCAGCCCGTCGAAGTGCTCCGCCAGTGCGGCCCGCTCGCTTGCCGAGCGCTCGTCGCCGGGCGCCTGCGTGCGCAGCAAGACGGGATAGTCGACGGGGCAGATCGGGAACACATGCTCGGCGTAGCGCGCGACGATGCGGCCGAGCGTTTCGTCGAAGGCCAGTGCGATGCGGCCGGCCGCGAGCTCCTCGCCGTACTGTGCGCCGAGGCACGGCGCGAGCACCTTGCCGCGTAACGCGGGGTCGGGCGAATGCCAATCCACGTCGAAATAGCGCGCATAGGCACTGTGCCGCCCCCATTCGAGGATGTCGAACCACCATGCGTTGTATCCGCATGCGATGCCCATGTGATTCGGCACGATGTCGGCGATGATGCCCATTTGCCGCGCGCGCAGCGCCTGCGAGAGGCGTCGAAGCGCCGGCTCGCCGCCGAGCTCCGGGCTGACCGTGCCGTAGTCGACCGTATCGTAGCCGTGCGTCGATCCCGGTACCGCCGTGGTGAGCGGAGACAGGTAAAGATGGCTGATGCCCAGCGCCGCGAAGTAATCGACATGGGCAGCTGCATCGTCGAACGTAAAGCCGCGATGCAATTGCAGGCGCAGGGTCGAGCGGGGGAGCGTCATGGTGCGCTCCGTTCATCCGGTTTCGGCACGCGTTGCGCCATGTCGTCGCGCAGCCGCGCGAGCGCCAGCAGACGATCGTTGAAGCCGGCATCGGCGAACAGCATGTCGAGCGGGGCCGTGAGGCGCCGCCGCCAGTTCGGATGTTCGTCGATGGAACCCGGCAGATTCGGCTGCTCGATCGTGCCCAGCAGATCCTCGAGCGGATACACGGCCAGTGGCGTGGGCGTCGACGAAACATAGGCGAGCGCTTCGTCCACGGGCGGCTGATCGGGCGGTGGTGCGCTCGTGTCGTCAGGCGCGAGGCCGGCACGCTGAAACGCTTCCCATAGCGCGTCGCGATCGGCGGCTCGTTCGTCCCTGGCCGCCGCCACGGGGTCGCGCCCGTCGCGCCGCGGCACGGTTTGGCCTATGCGGTGGCGCCAATCGATATCGTGGCCTTGCCACCAGCCTGCCACGGTGGGCAGATCGTGGGTCGTCGTGGTGGCGAGCGAGTGATCGCCCCATTGTTGCGGCGGTAGAAAACCATGGCCGTCCGGCTCGCGTTCGAACCAGAGCACGCGCATGCCGAGCAGCCCATGCTGTGCAAGCCGCTCCCGGAAGCCGGGCGGTACCGTGCCGAGATCCTCGCCGATGACCACTGCCCGATGGCGTGACGACTCGAGCGCGATGAGGCGCAGCAGATCGGCGAACGGGTAGTTGAGGTAAGCGCCGTCCTTCGCTTGCGCGCCCTCGGGCACGAGCCAGAGGCGCTGCAGGCCCAGCACGTGATCGATGCGCAAGCCGCCCGCATGGGCGAACGAGGCGCGCAGCATATCGATGAACGCCGTGAAGCCCTGGTTGCGCATCGCGCGCGGCGAGAACGTCGTGAGCCCCCATGCCTGCCCGGCCTGATTGAACAGATCGGGCGGCGCGCCGACCGACACCTTCTGCAGCATGTCGTCGCAATAGGACCACGCGTGACTGCCCGCGCCGTCGCAGCCTACCGCGAGATCGGCCACGAGCCCGATCGCCATGCCCGCTTCGCGTGCGGACTGTTGGGCCCGATCGAGGCCCTTGGCCGCGAGCCACTGCATGAAAAGATGAAATTCCACCTCGCGTCGGTGGGCCTCGGCGAACGCCCGCACTTCCTTGCCGCGCGGATCGGTCAGGCCGGCGGCCCATTCGCGCCAGTGCATGCGGCCGTTGTGCTCGCGTTCGTAAGCGTCGAGCGCCTCGAAACGGGCGTGATCCTCGAGCGCTCGCCCGCCGCGTGCGCAAAATGCCGAGAAGTCCGCGGCGAGAGCGGATCCGCTGGCGTGCTCGTGCGCGCAAAACGATTCGAAGAGCGAGCGCAGCACCGCGAGCCGCAGCGAGAGCGCACGTGGCCAATCGATGAGAGGCGCGCTTTCGAGTGCCGCCCACGCGTCGCGCACGCCGGCGGCTTCGAGTGCACGTCCGGCCGCCTGCGCACCCAGCACGGCGGCCGGATCGATGTGCGCCACGTTGAGAAAGAGCCGCGATGACGGCGAGTAGGGGCTGAATTTCGAGGGATCGGCGCTGAACATCGCATGCGTCGGACTCACCGCGAGCGCAGCGGCGCCCCGGCGCGCGCTTTCCTCCGCGAAGGTGGCAAGCGCCGTGTAGTCGCCGAGCCCGCCGTCCCCGTCCCGCCGCAGGCTGTAGAGCTGGGCGCCAATGCCCCAGAGCGCGGTTTGCCGGGCCCTGTCCGTCGCCGTCGCCGCCGTTGCTTTCTCGGCGCCGGCGCGGCGCGCATCGTCGACGGTATGACAGCGTCGCGGCGCGACCGCCAGACGGACCTGCGCGCCGTCCACAAGCAGCGTGTGATAGCCGGGCTCGGCCACCGGCGCGATGATTGCCGGTTCGCCGCCGGGCGCGCTCACGTGGCCCTCGATCGCGCCGCCGCCTTCGAGTTCGATGCGATAACGGCTGTTCGGTTTCGCCGCGGGCCGCGGCAGCGATATGGCGCGATGACATTCGGCCGTGACGAGCGGCGGCAATACGCTCGCGGCGAGTTCCGCATCGAGCGCCGCTTGACTTTGCGCCGCTTCGTCGCGCGTACCGCATGGCAAGCCGAGCGCCGTGAGCAGGGCCGCGAGCGTATCCTGCGGCACGTGCTGCTCGCGGCCATGCGCATCCTCCCAGCGTACCGAGAAACCGGCGCGCGTCGCGAGCCGCTCCAGCGCATCGCGGCTCGCGCGCTGCCGCGCGGCCGAAGGCGTACGCGTACTCACAGATCGTCCTCCCGAGGCTCGATGATGCGGGCGTCGTGCCGCAGCGCATAGGCGTTGACGTCACCCGTGAGCCATGCGATGCACGCATAGGCCGGCAACTCGCCCGCATCGACGCTGTCGCGCGTGCGCGGCGGTGTTTCGAAGATGACCATGCCGTCGGGGCGTGCCGGGAACGGCAGTGCATCGGGTGTCAGGTTCAACGCGATCGATAGCGTTTGTCCGTCGGAGAGTTGCCAGCGGGCGAGCAGGGCGTTGGCGTCACGGCCGCTCGCCATCGGCAGCACGATGGCGCCGAGTGCACGCGCATGGGCAATGCGCGGCGCGATCAGCTTGGCGCGCACGGCGAGCGCCGAGCGATAGAAGTGCAGCCAAGCATCGCTTTCGCCGACTGTGCGCTCCCGCGGTTCGCTGCCGGGCTCGCAGTTGGCGTCGTCGGCCAGAGAGGAGAGCGCGAACGTCTGAACGGCGTTCGGATCGGGAATGCGCGCGCGCCGCTCTTCGTCGCTGAATGCCGAGAACCGGGCGAACTCGCGGCGGCGTCCTTCGCGCACCGCGTCGGCCAGATCGCCCGCATAGTCGGTGAAGTAGAGGAAAGGCTGAGTCGAGCCCGCTTCTTCGCCCATGAAGAGCAGCGGGATCTGCGGCGAGAGCAGCATGAGCGCCGTCGCGGCCAGAAGCGCCTGTGGCGCGCACAGCGTGCGCAGACGTTCGCCGAATGCGCGATTGCCGATCTGATCGTGATTCTGCAGGAACATGACGAACGCGCTCGGTGGCAGATGCGCGCTCGGCTCGCCGCGCGGTGCGCCGTCATGGATCGGAGACGGCTCTCCCTGGTAGGCGAACCCTTCGGCAAGCACGCGCGCGAGCTTCTCGATCGGTCGGTCGGCGTAGGCCCGGTAATAGCCTTCGTGCTCGCCCGTCAGCAGCACGTGCAGCGTATTGTGCGCATCGTCGTTCCATTGCGCGTCGAATGGCCCGCGCAGCAGGCTCGCCGTGTTGCGCTCGTTTTCGAGCACGAGATGGATGTGGCGGCCCGGTTCGGTCGAGCGCCGCACACGCTCGGCCAGCTCGCGCAGCCAGTCATCGTCGTCGATGGCATGGACGGCATCGAGACGCAGGCCGTCGAATCGATACTCGTCGAGCCAATAGCGTGCGTTCTGGCAGAAGAACTCGCGCACTTCCTGGCGGCGAAAGTCGATTGCGGCCCCCCAGGGCGTGGTTTTGTCCTGGCGAAAGAAGTGGGGGGCGTAGCGCGGCAGATGATTACCCTCCGGTCCGAAATGGTTGTAAACGACGTCGAGCAGTACGGCGAGCCCGAGCCCATGCGCGCAATCGATCAACGCCTTGAGGTCGTCGGGCCTGCCGTAGGACGAATCGGGCGCAAACGGAAGTACGCCGTCATAGCCCCAGTTGCGATGGCCCGGAAAGTCGTTGAGCGGCATCAGTTCGATCGCCGTGACGCCGAGTTCGGCGAGGCGCGGCAGGCGCCGGGCGACGCTCGCGTACCCGCCGAGTGCGCCGACATGTAGCTCGTAGATGACCATCTCTTCCCACGGGCGGCCCATCCAATGCGTTTGCTGCCAGACATAGGCGCGCGGATCGACCACTTCGCTCGGGCCGCCTACGTCCTCCGGCTGGAAGCGCGAGGCCGGATCCGCCACGGCGCCGTTTGCGGCGCCATCCAGCCGGTAACGGTAGCGCGTGCCGGCACCGCAATCGGCTTGCGCTTCGAACCATCCGTTACCGGTGGCCGCCATGTCGACGAGCGTCGTCGTCGACGCGTCTTCGATTTCGACCTGCACAGAATGGCACGCCGGCGCCCAGAAGCGGAAGCGCGTGCGCGGCGAGGCACCCGGGGCACAGTCGAGAAGATGGGCACCGAACGGCAGGCAGTGCGCGTAGCGGGCCTGGCGATCGAACAGATGTTCAGGCATGGGGGTTCCTTGCTTCGCCGGTCGGATGCGGGCCGATCGAGCGATCGCTCCACGGGCTCGGCCCATCGGCCGGCTGGGGCCGTGCGCACAGCAGGGCAAAGCCGTGCGCGTAAAGCTCGAGTGCCTCGTCTTCGAGCCGGTGCGGCTCGCGCCAGGGGCGTCCCGTATCGGCCAGCACGTTCCATTCCAGGCGCGGCGCAGGCGGCACGAACGGCAACGGGCGATCGGAGCCGTTGAACATCAGCAGCAGCACTTCCGTCTGCCCGTCGAGGCCCGGCCCGGCACGGCGCATCACGAGCGCGCGCCCCTCCGGGTCTTGCCACGTCTCGGCCGTCAACGGCTCGCCGCGTTCGTCGAACCATTCGGCGTCCTTGATCTGCGGCAGCACGTCGCCGTCGCCGCGCAGAAAATGGGTATCGCGCAGCAGCGGATGCGCGCGGCGCAGGGCGATCATGCGCGAAACGAACGACGTCATCGCGCGTCCTTCGTCCGAAGCGGCTTGCCGCCAGTCGAGCCAGGATATTTCGTTATCCTGACAATAGGCGTTGTTGTTGCCGCCCTGGCTGCGCGCGAACTCGTCTCCGGCCGCAAGCATCGGCGTGCCGAGCGACGTGAAGAGGCACGCGAGCATCGAGCGCATCACACGGCGGCGCGTGTCCAGAACCTCTTCGTCCGCGGTCGGGCCCTCGGCTCCCCAGTTCGCGCTGCAGTTCTCGTTGTGCCCGTCGGCATTGTTCTC
Source organism: Trinickia caryophylli (assembly GCF_034424545.1). Classification (NCBI taxonomy): domain Bacteria; kingdom Pseudomonadati; phylum Pseudomonadota; class Betaproteobacteria; order Burkholderiales; family Burkholderiaceae; genus Trinickia; species Trinickia caryophylli. Next base: position 1,811,888 of record NZ_CP139971.1, read on the forward strand.
GCCGTTGGCCTCGTTGTGCTTTTGCTCGTATGAAACGACGTCGGCAAGCGTGAAGCCGTCGTGCGAGGCGAGGTAGTTTACCGAGGCCCACGGCCGTCGATAGCGGTGGTGGAACAGCTCGGCCGAGCCCGCGATGCGTGCCGAGAGTTCGGCGCGCATGCTCGCGTCGCCGCGCCAGAACCGCCGCACGCAGTCGCGAAACTTGTCGTTCCATTCCGCGAAGCCGGGCGGATGGTGGCCGACCTGGTAGCCGCCCGGGCCAACGTCCCACGGCTCGGAGATCAGCTTGCGTTGCGACAGCACCGGGTCTTGCCGGATTACGTCGAAAAAGCCCGAGCCGGGATCGAAGCCCGTGCCCTCGCGCCCCAGCGTCACGCCGAGGTCGAAGCGAAAGCCGTCGATGTGATAGGCACTCGCCCAGTAGCGCAGCGAATCCATCACCATTTGCAGCACGCGCGGGTGCGACAGGTTCAGCGTGTTGCCGCAGCCCGTATCGTTGATGTAGTGCCGCTCGTCGCCCGGGATCAGACGATAGTAGCTGGCGTTGTCGAGGCCGCGCCAGGATACGGTCGGCCCAAGCTCGTTGCCTTCGCAGGTGTGGTTATAGACCACGTCGAGAATCACCTCGATTCCGGCTGCGTGGAACTGCCGCACGGCGATGCGCATTTCGTTGAGCCGTCGGGTCGACAGATAGGCCGGGTGCGGGGCGAAAAACGCGGCGGTGTTGTAGCCCCAGTAGTTCGTGAGCTGCCGTTCGAGCAGAAACCGCTCGTCGAGAAACGCGTGAACGGGCAGCAGCTCGATGGCGGTCACGCCGAGCCGGTGCAGATGTTCGATGAAATGCGGCGTGGCAAGCGCCGCGAAGCTGCCCCGTTCGTGCTGGCGCACTTCGTCGCTCAATATCGAGGCACCCTTCACATGCGCTTCGTAGATGATCGTCTCGGACCATGGCACGTCGGGTCGCACGTCGCGCGACCAGTCGAACGCTTCGTCGATGACGACGCACTTCGGCACGGCCGGCGCCGAGTCGCGCCGGTCGAGCGACAAGTCGTGACGGCTCGAATGCACGCGATACCCGAAGAGCGCGTCGGACCATCGAAATGCCCCCGTGAGCTTCTTCGCGTACGGATCGAGCAGCAGCTTGTGCGCGTTGAAGCGGTGCCCTTGCTGCGGCAGATAGGCGCCATGCGCGCGAAATCCGTACACGGTGCCGGGGTGCGCGCCGGGCAGGTAGCCATGCCAGACTTCGTCCGTGCATTCGGGCAGCGGATAGCGCGCGAGTTCCTTGTGGCCGGTCGGATCGAAGACGCAGAGCTCGACTTGCTGGGCGTTCGCCGAGAACACGGCGAAATTGACGCCGAGGCCGTCCCATGTCGAGCCCAGCGGGTAGGCTGAGCCGGCCTCGAGCCGATCGGGTAGAGAATTCGCCATGCCCCCTCGTTTCCTTGTCGATTCGAATCGCCGCGGCGTGCGCGCGGCGTATGGTTACGCCGCACGCAGCACGATCGTCGCGAGCGGCGGCAAGGTGAGGACGACCGATTGCGGCTTGCCATGGCTCGCGATGTTGTCGGTCGCGACGAGCCCGCCGTTGCCCACGTTCGATCCGCCATAGACGCTCGCATCGGTGTTGAGCACTTCTTTCCACTGCCCCGCGCGCTGCATGCCGAGGCGATAGCCGTGGCGCGGCACCGGCGTGAAATTGCAGACCACGGCCACCTCGCGTCCCGTGCCGTCGCTGCGCCGATAGGCGAACACGCTGTTGCCGCTGTCGTCGCCCACGAGCCATTCGAAGCCGCCCGGTTCCGAGTCGAGCGCATGCAGTGCAGGCTCCTGCGCATAAAGGCAATTGAGGTCGCGCACGAGCAACTGCACCCCGTGATGCATCCCATCGTCGAGCAAGTGCCAGCGCGGCGAGCCGTCGTGGTCGAACTCGGTGTCCTGCCCGAACTCGCCGCCCATGAAGAGCAGTTTCTTGCCGGGATGCGTCCACATGAAGCCGAAGTAGGCGCGCAGATTGGCAAAGCGCTGCCAGCGGTCGCCCGGCATCTTGCCGAGCAAAGAGCCTTTGCCGTGCACGACTTCGTCGTGCGAAAGCGGCAGGACGAAGCGCTCGGAATAGGCGTAAACCATTCCGAACGTCATGTTGTGATGGTGGTAGCGCCGATAGACCGGGTCTTCCTGCATGTAGTGGAGCGTGTCGTGCATCCATCCCATGTTCCACTTGAAGCCGAAGCCGAGGCCGCCGTCTTCCACGCGCGCCGTCACGCCGGGCCAGGCCGTCGATTCCTCCGCGATCGTGACGGCGCCGGGCACGCCGGGCGCGTGCGCCACTTCGTGGTTGACGCGCTTCAGGAAGGCGATGGCCTCCAGGTTCTCCCGCCCCCCGTAGATATTGGGTACCCATTGCCCTTCGGCACGCGAATAGTCGCGATAGAGCATCGATGCGACGGCGTCCACGCGCAGACCGTCGACGTGGTAGCGCAGCAGCCACGCGAGTGCGGAGGCGATCAGGAACGCGGCAACCTCGTTGCGGCCGAGGTTGTAGATCATCGTGTTCCAGTCCTGGTGGTACCCCTCGCGCGGATCGGCATGCTCGTAGAGCGGGGTGCCGTCGAACGCGACGAGCCCGTGCGCGTCGTTCGGAAAATGCGCGCTGACCCAATCGAGGATTACGCCCAGCCCTGCCTCGTGAGCCCGGTTGACGAACTCGGCGAAGCCCTCCGGCGGGCCGAAGCGGGCAGACGGTGCGAACGGCGAAAGCGGCTGGTAGCCCCACGAGCCGCCGAACGGGTGTTCGGCGATCGGCAGGAATTCGACGTGTGTGAAGCCCATGCCGAGGGCGTACGGAATCAGGCGGTCGGCAAGCTCGGACCAGTTCAGCCCGCGGTGGCCTTCTTCGTCGATGCGCAGCCACGATTCGGCATGGACTTCGTAGATCGCGATCGGCGCGCGCGGCGTGTGCAGGGCCGCGCGCTGCGCCATCCAGGCGCCGTCGGTCCAACCGAACTGCTCGATGCCGGCTACGTCGGCCACGACGGAAGCCGTGGCCGGGGTGCGCTCCGTGCACATCGCGCAAGGGTCCGCCTTGAGCGGCAGCGTGTGGCCATCGCGCGTCACGATCTCGTACTTGTACCGCGTGCCGGCCGCGAGCCGCGGCACGAAGAGTTCCCAGACGCCGGCCACGTGGCGCAGGCGCATCGGGTGGCGGCGTCCGTCCCAGGTGTTGAAGTCGCCCACGACCGAAACCCGCCTTGCATTCGGCGCCCATACCGCGAAGCGCACGCCGGGCACGCCGTCGAGCGAGCAGGGCCGCGCGCCGAGGCATTGCAGCACGGCGTATGGGTCGGATCGCGCAAGGCGCCCGAGTGCTTCCTCGTCGAGCACGGGGCCGAACGAGTAGGTGTCCTCGATCTCCTGCTCGACGCCGTGCCAGTCGATGCGCAGCCTGTACGGCTCGGCCCGCTCAGCGAAACCGGCGAAGAGGCCGCTTGGGTGAATTCGCACGAGCCGGCCGAGACAGGCGCTGCCCGTGCGTTCTATCACGGTCACGCCGGCCGCGCCCGGCAGAAAGGCGCGCACCACAATGCCCGCGCTCGTGCGATGCATGCCGAGCCGCGAGAACGGGTCCGGATGGCGCGCATCGACAAGCGCTTCGATATCGACGAGGTCGAGCCCGACCGCGGCGTCGCGCTCGGCGATGGAATGAATCGGAGTGGCTTGGTCGTTCATTGGCCGCTACCTCATGGCGACGCGGGCGTGCCCTGCTCGCCGCCCTCGTCGCCGTTGTTGTCGCCTGAGGTGCCGTTTTCCGGCAGCTCGAACGGTTCGCCAAGCAGCCGGCTCGCGAGCAGCGCGAGTCCGCGCACGGGCAGCCCGAGCCACGAAGGCCGGTTGGCGGCCTCGTAACGGACCTCGTAGGCGGCTTTTTCGATGAGGAAGAGATCGAGCAGCGCAGCTTCGGCTTCCGGCGATACGAGCGGCTTCACGGCTTTGCTCACGGCCTCGCGGTATCCCCCCAGGAACGCTTCCTCCCCGCGCGTGCGGAAAAGCTCGAATAGTTGACGCTTGCGGTCTGCCGTCTGCGCCGGGGCGTTCTCGAGAACGGGCTGTGCGGCGGCGCTCGCATAGGAAAGCGAGCGCAGCAGGCCGGCCACATCCACGAGCGGGCTCCTTTTCAGCCGCCGCTCGTCGAGCGGGCGAGCAGGCTCGCCTTCGAAGTCGATCAGGAAGACATCGTTTTGCGCGATCAGTACCTGGCCCAGATGGAAGTCGCCATGCACGCGAATACGCAGTGCGTCGAGTTCGTGCGGTACCTGAGCATCGATCGCGGCGGCGAGCCGTTCGCGCTGCGCGACGAGCCGCTGCGTAAGCGCACGCGTGTCGGGGCTCAAATGCTCGCCGGCCTTGGCCAGTTCGCCGTCCAGCACGTGGAGCGCGCCGGCGAGCATGGACTGCACGCCATCGATCCAGCCGCGCACGTCGTCGGGGGTGGCGGGCTCGGGGGCGAAAGCGGGGTCGTCGGTCGGCGCGGCCAGGGCCGCGTGCAATTCGCCAAGGCGCCTGCCGATGATGGACGCAAGGCCGCAATAGCCCTCGATCTTCTCCTGATCGGGCTCCTCGGTTTCGGCGGCCAGCGCGAGTTCGTCGATCACGCGGCGCAGGTAGTCGAGCGCCCAGTTCCATGCGTCGCCCTGGTTCTCGATGAAGCCTTGCAGCAGCGCAAGCGTATGCGGCACGCCGGCTGGATCCACGCGCACGACCTCGCCGTAGAGCGGCGCTGTGTTCGCGTAGCCGACATCGGTCAGATACCGGCTCATCTCGGCTTCGGGATGAATGCCGCCGACCACGCGCCGCACGAGCTTGAGCACGGCACGGTCGCCCATCACGAGCGAGCTGTTGCTTTGCTCGGCCGCGATCCAGCGAATCTCCGGCGTGTCCCCGATCTCGTCGAGTTCGTTGAACCGGGCCGTTGGCACGAAGCGGATTTCGCTCTTTTGCACGGTCGGCACGCTGGCATGCTCGCGCATCTTGCGAAGCACGCCGTGGGCGAACTGCGGCAGCGAGAAAGCGTCGGTCAGATGTCCCACGTTGCGGCCGCGCCTCACGCGTGCGAGCGCCAGCTGCATGAAAAGCGGCACGGTGGTGTCGGTTCCCCAGGTAATCGCGAGCGGCAGCACGTAGCGCTCGGTATGCGCGCCCACGTCGGCTTCGATTTCCGTGAACGCGAAGCCCGCATCGGGGATCGTCGTCAGCGCGGCGAGGCGCACGGCTTTGAGCTTCTGATCCTTCGATGCGAACCAGCGACGCCGGCTCAGATACGAAGGCAGGACCTCCGATTCGAGCACCCGCACGTTCTCCGGCGTCGGACCCGTTTGCTCGGAGCGGATCACGAGCGTGACGAACTCGGGCAACTGCTGCGACCCGGGCTGGCTCCACGATGGGCGATCCTCGCTCTTGCAAAGCAGGAACCACAGGAAGCCATAAGGCGGAAACGTGAGCAGGTAGGTGAGCTGGCCGATCGCGGGGAAAATCGAATCGGCCGTCATCTCCACGGGTACTCGCCCGGCAAACTCGGAGAGATCGAGTTCGACCGCCTGCGGCGCGCGCGAGAGATTGGCCACGCAGAGAATCGGCGGGTGACCTTCGAGTTCTCGCAGATACGCAAGTATCTTGCGGTTGGACGGCTTGAGGAAGCGAATGCTGCCGCGGCCGAACGTATGCGTCGAACGGCGCGTGGCGAGCATGCGTCGCGTCCAGTTGAGCAGCGAGTGCGGGTCGCGCGTCTGCGCTTCCACGTTGACGGCATCGAAGCCGTAGAGCGATCCCATGACGGGCGGCAAGACGAGCTGCTCCGGGTCGGCACGCGAGAAGCCGCCGTTGCGGTCCGAGGACCACTGCATCGGCGTGCGCACGCCGTCGCGGTCACCGAGGTGGATGTTGTCGCCCATGCCGAGTTCATCGCCGTAGTAGATGACGGGCGTGCCCGGCATCGAAAGCAGCAGCGAGTTGATGAGTTCGATGCGCCGCCGGTCGCGCTCCATCAGCGGCGCGAGGCGCCGCCGGATACCGAGATTCAGCCGCGCCCGGCGGTCGCTTGCATAGGTGTTCCAGAGATAATCGCGCTCGGAGTCGGTCACCATCTCGAGCGTGAGCTCATCATGATTGCGCAGGAAAATGGCCCACTGGCAGCTCGGTGGCAGTTCCGGCGTCTGGCGCATGATGTCGGTGATCGGAAAGCGGTCCTCACTTGCGATCGCCATATAGATGCGCGGCATCAGGGGGAAGTGGAACGCCATGTGGCATTCGTCTTCGTTGCCGAAATATTCCTGCACGTCTTCGGGCCACTGGTTCGCCTCGGCCAGCAGCATCCGGTTCGGATACTCGGCGTCGATGGTGGCGCGGATGCGCTTGAGGACCGCGTGCGTTTCGGGCAGGTTCTCGTTGTTCGTGCCTTCGCGCTCGACGAGGTAGGGCACGGCGTCGAGCCGCAGCCCGTCGATGCCCATGTCGAGCCAGAAACGCATCACCTGCAGCACCTCGCGCGTGACCGAGGGGTTGTCGAAGTTCAGATCGGGCTGATGCGAATAGAAGCGGTGCCAGTAGTACGCGCCCGCAACCGGGTCGTGAGTCCAGTTCGACGGTTCGGTATCGATGAAAATGATGCGCGTGCCCTCGTACTTCTTGTCGGTATCGGACCACACGTAGTAATTGCGATGATTCGAGCCCGGCTTTGCGCGGCGCGCGCGCTGAAACCAGGGATGCTGATCGGACGTGTGATTGATGACGAGCTCGGTCACCACGCGCATGCCGCGTGCGTGCGCACCCTGGATGAAGCGGCGCACGTCGGCGAGCGTGCCGTAGTCGGGGTGCACGCCGCGATAGTCGGCGATGTCGTAGCCGTCGTCGCGGCGCGGCGACGGATAGAACGGCAGCAGCCAGATCGTGTCGACGCCGAGTTCCGCAATGTAGTCGAGCTTCGCAATGAGGCCGGGAAAGTCGCCGACGCCGTCGTTGTTCGCATCGAAGAACGACTTGACGTGTACCTGATAGATGATGGCGTCCTTGTACCAGAGCGGGTCGTCCGCGAGCGGCGAGCGTTTGGCCCGCCGCCCGGTGCGCGCGTGCATCCGCTCGGTGTCGCCGGTGTTGGCGCCGTGGGCGACCGGGTCGATATGTTGATCTTCACGCTTCATGATGCGTCTCCGAGGCTGCGTGCCCATGCGGCGCGAGCTGTGCGCGCATGTCGCGCGGCAGCCCGGCGGCCGGCGCAATGCGCCAGATCGCGAACGGTTGCGTGTCCGGGTCGATATGTACGTGCTGCCGTCGCCCTCGCCATTCGAAGCGCGCGCCGTTCATGAGGTCGGTCACCGCGAGCGCGTCCCAGTCGTTCATGTGCCAATGCGCGAACGTATGCCACGGCAGTTCGATATCGGCCGCTTGCGGCGAAAACGGATCGAGACTGATCGCGACGAGCACGACGTTGTCGCGCGCGGGCGTTGCCTTTTCGAAAAAGAGAATCCGGTCGTTGTGCGCGGGCAGGAACGTGAGCCCGAGATGCGTCTGCAGTGCGCGATTCGCGCGTCGAATCCGATTGAGTGCCGTCACGATGCCCACGATGTTGCCGGGCCGGTGCCAGTCCCATGCGCGGAGCTGGTACTTCTCGGAATCGAGGTACTCCTCGCTGTTGGGCAGTGCCTTGGCCTCGCAGAGCTCGAAGCCGCTATAGACGCCCCACAGGCCCGAGAGTGTCGCCGCGAGCGCAGCGCGGATCATGAACCCGGCGCGCCCCGACGCCTGCAGATGGCGCGGATTGATGTCGGGCGTATTGACGAAGAAGTGCGGGCGGAAGAAGTCGCGCACGTTCGTCTGCGTGAGCTCGGACAGGTACTCGGTGAAATCGCGCTTCGTCTCGCGCCACGTGAAGTAGGTGTAGGACTGCGAGAAGCCGATCTTCGCGAGCCGATACATGAGCCTGGGCCGCGTAAACGCCTCCGACAGAAAGATGACGTCGGGCCGCTCCGCGCGAATGTCTGCGATCATCCATTCCCAGAACGGCAGCGGTTTCGTGTGCGGGTTGTCGACACGGAAGATGCGCACGCCGGCATCGATCCAGAAACGTATGACATCGCGCAGCGCGAGCCACAGCGAGGGCTTCGCATCGTGCGCGTAGAACTCGGGGTTGACGATGTCCTGATACTTCTTCGGCGGATTCTCCGCATAGCGTAGCGTGCCGTCGGGCCGCCATGCGAACCAGGCGGCGTGCTCGGTGAGCCACGGGTGATCGGGCGAGCATTGAATCGCGAAATCGAGCGCGATCTCGAGGCCGTGCGCGTGCGCGGCCGCGAGCATGCGCTTGAAATCCTCGAGCGTGCCAAGTTCCGGGTGGACAGCGGTATGGCCGCCTGCTTGGCCGCCGATCGCGTAGGGGCTGCCCACATCGCCGGGCTGCGCGTTGAGCGTGTTGTTGCGGCCTTTGCGGTTCGCCTTGCCGATCGGATGGATCGGCGGGAAATAAAGCACGTCGAAGCCCATGTCGCGGATGCGCGGCAATTGCGCGATCACGTCGTCGAATGTGCCGTGACGCGATTCGTCGCCGCTCATCGAGCGCGGAAAGATCTCGTACCAGCTCGAGAATCGCGCAGCGAGGCGCTCCGCGTCGATTCGATAAGTGATCGGGTCGCGCGAGAGGAACGGCCTGTGCCGTGCGAGCGCGACGATCGATTCGGTCTCGCGCGCGAGCACGAGTTCCTGGCGCGCGTCGCGGCTCGCGCGCGAGAACCGCTGCGCGATGTCCTTGAGTTCGTTCACGGCGGCGCGCTGCGTTTCGTGCGCCCGGTGCTCGTGCTGAAGCGGCTGTTGCGTCCCCGTGGCGTCGGCCGTCTCGGCTTCGGCCAGCACGCGCGCGAGCAGATGGCGCGCTTCTTCCAGTTCGAGATCGACGGATTGCCCGGCGTTGAGCTTCTTGCGGATGTGATCGACGAGCGAGGCGAAATCGTCGCGCCAGGCGATGACGGTGAATTCGTGACGGCCCACACGCGTGAGTGCGATGCGTGCGCGCCAGAGATCCATCCCGGCCGGCTCGGCCGGTGTCATCGGCGTTTCGCGCCACGCGACTTCATCGGCCGCGCGCCAGATCACGGCGGCCGCAATCTTGTCGTGGCCTTCGCCGAAGATCGCCGCACTGATCTCGACCTCCTCGCCCACGACGCGCTTGACGGCGAAGCGGCCCGCATCGACGCACGGCGATACGCTTTCGATCGCGATACGCGGTGCGGCGAGTGCCTCCGTGACGGCAGTCGTGGCGGCGCGCTTGGAGCCGTGCCGCATCGTCACGCCGGGGCAGGCGCGCGCGCGCAACGCGCGTGCTTCGCCGGGCGCGAGCGTGAAGGGTTCGAGCGGCTCGGGCGTGGTCGTGCAGGCTTCGGTCAGTGGCTTGAAGGCCGTGAAGCTGCCGGGCACGCCATCGAGGAAATGCGCGGGATCGACGAATGCGGGCGTGTTCAGGTCCGCATTGGCGAGCAGCAGCAAGGCTTCGCTCGAATCGCGCAGGTCGGGACGCTCGCCGCGCAGCATGACGGCCACATGCGCACCCGGCGCGGAGAGCGCGCGCAACTCGCCGGTAGTCGCGAGCAGCGGCGTTTGCCGATGCAGCGCATTCGCTGCGGCGACCGTGGCGGACAGGTCGAAACGCCGGTTTTCGCACGCTCGCCGATACTGCTCGGCGTTGCCGGACCGGTACGAAAGCGGCTCGCCGATACCGTACTCGAAGCCCATGGGCATGAGCCATCCGGTGCCGAGCGCTACGGCCGCGTCGAGCGCGCGGCGATAGGCGCGCTCGACGATTGCCGCATCGCTCGCGGCCGTGTAGTCCGAGGCGAGGCGCGGCCCGTACGGCGACTCTGGGAAGGCGATCGGAGCGCCCACCTGCACGAGCGCCGCGTGCTCGTCCACGAGCCAGTCTTCGCGGAAGTCCCACCAGCGTACAGACGAAAAAACGCTGTCGAACTGCGCCCCGGCGAGCCGTACGAGTTCGCCGCGGGCGATGCCCGGCGTTGCGGCCAGAAAGCGCGCGTCGCGTTGGCGCTTGCGAACGGCAGCGCCGAGCTCGCGCCAGACGTCGATCGGAACGTGATGCGGCGAGTCGAAGCGGAACCCGGCCACGCCGGCATCGGCGAGCGCAACGAGACGCTCGCACCACCAGGCGCCGAGCCCCGCGGCGGCGCCGGGGTTGGAGAAGTCCGCGTAGGCGCAATGGTCCTCGCGCCGCGCGTGGCGCGGATCGAGCTGTGCCTCGTCGGGCTCGAATGGCCGGAACCACTCGCGATGCTCCTGAAAGAGCGCGCTATCGGCCGCAACGCGGTCGAGCACGATGTCGACCAGCACGGCGAGCCCCTGTGTGCGGGCTTCATCCGCGAGCCGGCGCAAGGCGTCGTCGGCTGTGCCCTCGGCCTGCAGGGCGGGATGCAGCCGCGCATGATCGGCAACGAGTTGAATGTGGCCGGCGTCCCCCGGTGCGAACGGCGAGCCGATCAGAACGTGATCGAACCCGAGCGCGGCTGCCCGTTCGAAATGCGCGGGCCACGCGTGGAGCGGCCCGGTCAGGAGGGGGTGAATGAAGTAGATCCGCGGCGCATACGTTTGACGTCGTTCCATCGGTCGATTCCCTGGTCGTCCGGCGGTGGGGATGCGCGCGGCTCGCACGCGATCGCCCCGCCAAAGAGAGCGGCGCTTGAAAGCGTCGAGGCGCGGATCGGCGGGTGTCGGTCCAGAGCCGCGGGCGGCTTCGCGAGCGCGAGTGCAGAAGAAGCACGTTGTGTGCCGCGGCGCGTGAACGGAGCAGGCGGGGGCGGGCGCGCGGGCGCGGCATCGTCGGCGAGAACAAGTATGCGCGCCCGGTACGCGCAGCGTGAGCCATTTGTGCGGCGTCGCCGGCCCGGGCGACCCGAGCTGTAGATATGACGGCCTTCGACCACGCGTTTTTACATCGTCGTGTCGATTTGGCCGTGTGCACCGGCTCGTTCTCGTTGCTGCCGCGCGAAGCAGGCAGGCCCGCGCGTCGAGCTTTGCAGAAGGCTTACGGTGGAGTGCGACTGGTCATGCATGCGCGGGAACGCGCTCCGCAGGCGATTGTCGAACCGCGCCGACGCAGCTATATTTCGTCGCAGTGGGCGCCGCCCGCGCATCTCGCATAATGAAAGACCGCCGGCTGGAGGGCGGCGTCAAGACCGCATTCGGGGGCGACCTCAAATGCCGGCGCAGGCCGGCAGGGTCAAGAACATGACCTTGGAGCCCACATGACAGATGCTCGAGAAAGCCGGCGCGACCACGCTGGGCCGGCTTTCGCCCGCAGACGATTCATGCTCGGCGCATGCGCGTCGACGATGGCGGCCTCCATTGCCGCCTCGCTTGGCCTGCCGCTTGGCAGCTTTGCCGCCGCCGCGGGCTACATGCCGCCAGCCGGCGGCGGATTCGACGCGTTCGTCGCGTTGTCGCAACACCTCACCGGGCGTCCGAGCGTCGAGCCCGTGCTCGGCCGGCGCATATATGACGCGCTCGTGAAGGCCGACAGCTCCTTCGCCGATAACGTGGCCGCGCTCAACACATGGCTCAAGGCGCACGGCGGCGTGCCGAGCGATACGGTCACTGCCGCGCTCGAGGCAGAAGACGCGCGTCTCTCGAGGGCGGTCGGCCAGATCATGCGTGCTTGGTACCTGGGCCTTGTGGGCGAAGCGCCGACCGTCAAGGTGCTCGCGTACGAGCATGCGCTGATGTTCGATCCGGTGAAGGACGTGCTGACGATTCCGTCGTATTGCCGCGATGTGCCGTTTTACTGGGCGCGCAAGCCGTTGAGCGGATAACGGCATGACCGCCGGCTCAGGCGACGCCAACGACGTATCCCGTGGCGCGTCGGCGAGACGATATCCCGCCGGCATGCGGCCCCGAGACAACCCGCGAACGATGGATCTGGCGCAGCACTTTTTTTCACATGGCTAACAACCCTTCTGCCGACGTCGTCATAGTCGGCTCCGGCGTGGCGGGCAGTCTCGTCGCGCATCAGCTCGCGCTGGCGGGCGCCTCGGTGATCGTGCTGGAGGCCGGCCCGCGCCTCGCGCGCTGGCAGATCGTCGAAAACTTTCGGAATTCGCCGGCCAAGGCGGATTTCGCAACGCCTTATCCGTCGATGCCGTACGCGCCGCATCCGCAATACTCGCCGCCGAACGACTATCTGGTTCAGAAGGGCGACTACCCTTACGAGTCGCAGTATCTGCGGCTCGTTGGCGGGACCACCTGGCACTGGGCGGCGGCGGCCTGGCGCCTGCTGCCGTCGGACTTCAAGCTGAAGACGCAGTACGGCGTCGGCCGCGACTGGCCGTTTCCTTACGAAACACTGGAGCCTTGGTATTACGCGGCCGAGGTCCAGCTCGGCGTCTCCGGCCCGGCCCTTACGGTCGATCTCGGCTCGCCGCGCACGAAGCCCTATCCGATGCCGCAACTGCCGTTGTCCTATCTCGACGCGCGTTTCAGCGAGGTCCTCAACGGCAACGGCTTCACGGTGGTTCCCGAGCCCGTGGCCCGCAACAGCCAGCCCTACGATGCGCGCCCGACCTGTTGCGGCAACAACAACTGCATGCCGATCTGCCCGATCGCGGCCATGTACAACGGTATCGTGCATGCCGAAAAAGCTGAGCGCGCCGGTGCTCAAATCGTGCCGCAGGCCATCGTCTATCGGATAGAGGCGGACGACAAGGGGCTCATTTCGGCCGTGCACTACAAGGACCCGTCCGGCGGCACCACGCGTGTGACGGGGAAGTTCTTCGTGCTGGCGGCCAACGGCATCGAAACGCCGAAGCTGATGCTGATGTCGGCCTCGGAGAAGTTTCCGCGCGGCATCGGCAACGGGTCGGATCAGGTCGGCCGCAACCTCATGGATCACCCGGGCACGGGCGTGAGCTTCGTGGCGAACGAGGCGCTGTGGCCGGGGCGCGGGCCGATGGAAATGACCTCGGTCGTCAATTTCCGCGACGGCGCGTTTCGCGCCGATTACGCAGCGAAGAAACTGCATTTGTCGAATGGCGTGCCGACGATGGCGGTCACGGCCGCGCTGCTCAAGAAGGGTTTGACGGGCGCGGAGCTCGACCGGCAGATCCGCGACCGCGCCTCGCGCACGCTGACGATCAACAGTTTTCACGAGATCCTGCCGCAGCCGAAAAACCGCATCGTGCCGTCGGCCGATCGCAGGGATGCGCTCGGCATCCCTCAACCTGAGATCTATTACTCGATCGACGATTACGTGCAACGCAGCGCGGCGCACACGCACGAGATGTATTCGCAGATCGCGGCGCTTTTCAGCGGCACGGAAGTTACGTTCGACGACCGCTTCGCGCCGAACAACCACATCATGGGCACGACGATCATGGGCAACGAGCCGGCCGATTCGGTCGTCGATGCGGACTGCCGCACGCACGATCACCCGAACCTCTTTCTCGCGACGAGCGGCGTGATGCCGTCGGCGGCTTCCGTAAATTGCACGCTGACGATTGCAGCGCTGGCCTTGCGGCTTGCGGACAAGCTCAAGCGCGAGCTTTGACGTGGATTCGATTCGATGAGAAGAATGCCGATGAGCGATCCGCAGGCTCGAACCGCACGGTCACCCAGGCGCGGCCGCGCCGAGCCTTCCTCGCGCCGCCGGCCGGTGCGCATGGCGAGCGTGGCCGCCGCGTTTTCGCTGTTCGCGTTGTATCTCGCATGGCATGCCGCGACGCAGGATACGGCGATGGCCGACGAGGTGCCGCTCGCGAGCGCCCAGGCACAGGCGTCGAAAGGCGCTTTCGCGCCGGCCTCGGCCGTCTCGGGTGCCGTGAGGCGCGTCGGCCAGCCCGCGCCGCACCCTGCGTCCGATCAGACGGGGGCGCCCATATCCAGTGGCGCGCTCGCTGGCTCGGGTGCAGGCATATCGACGCCTGCGGCAGCGTCGGGCGAGCTCCCGGTGCCGGCATCGCCTTCCGCTTCCAGCGCCACTTTCGGTTCGGCGGCGGCTTCGGCAGCGGAGGTGCCGGCGCCGTCGGCCGGTCCGGACGAGCCGGGCGAGGCGGCGGCAGGCACGATGCTCGTGCAAAGCGAGGCGAACAGCACCGATCTCGTGAAGCGCGGCGCGTATCTGGCGCGCGCGGGAGATTGCATCGCGTGCCATACCGCCGACAAAAGCCAGCCTTTCGCGGGCGGGCTACCGATCGGGACGCCGTTTGGCATTATCTACACGCCGAACATCACACCGGATCCCGACACGGGCATCGGCCGCTGGACGGACGCGGACTTTATCCGCGCGATGCACGAAGGCGTGGGCAAGGGCGGCGAGCATCTCTACCCGGCGTTTCCTTATACGGAGTACACCCGTGTAGCGGAACGGGACTTGCTTGCCGTACGCGCGTATCTGAATACGCTCGCTCCGATCCATTACACGCCACCGCGCAACGAACTCAGGTTTCCGTTCAATCAGCGTTGGCTGCTGTTTTTCTGGAAGCTATTCAACTTCGAGGAGGGGCGCTTCGTGCCGGACCCGAAGCGCAGTCCGCAATGGAATCGCGGCGCTTATCTCGTGCAGGGGCTCGCGCATTGCGGCGAATGCCATACGCCGCGCAACCTCATGCAGGGCCTGAAGACGACGAGCCAATTTTCGGGCGGCGAGCAGGCGGGCTGGCGCGCGTTCAATATCACGCCCGACAAGGCAGGCGGAATCGGCGGATGGAGCGACGACGATCTGGTGCACTATCTGGCCACGGGCGTCGCGGCGGGCCGGGCGAACGCCGCGGGGCCGATGGCAGATGTCGTTGCGAACAGTACGCAGTTCCTCAACGCTGAGGACCTGCGTTCGATCAATGTGTATCTGCGCTCGCTGCCCCCGGTTTCGGGTGGGCAGACGCACCCGCGCGATGCCTGGGGCAAGCCGGCCGACGACGTGCTGCGCCTGCGCGGCGCGACGGTAAAAGGTATCGACGGCGCGCAGCTTTTCGTGGCGAACTGCGCGAGTTGCCATGGCTGGACCGGACAGGGCGCGGGTGGCACCGCGCCGCTCGCCTATCCGTCGCTGATTCGCAATAGCGCGGTGGGCGCGCCCGACGCGGGCAATCTCGCGATGGTCGTACTGCATGGCGTCGCGAGACGAACGAAGGACGCCGACGTGATGATGCCGGCTTTCGGCAACGAACTGGACGACGAGCAGATCGCCGCGATCGTCAACTATGTTACGCAGCGTTTCGGCAATCCGCACGCGACTCTGACGGCGGCCGATATTGCCAAACTCCGAACGCGGCCGCAGTAAGGCCGCCCTCCAATGACGTTCGTCCCGTGGGCGGACACGGGACTATGATCGCGGTATGGAAACCAGGCCTGGATATTTCCCCGTCGTTTGCCGGCATGAACCGAACGTTGCCGGGCGCGACTTCGTCGTCGGCGATCTGCACGGCTGTGTGGATGCGCTGCGCTACCTGCTGCGCGAAATCGAATTCGACGGCGAGCTCGACCGGCTTTTCTCGGTCGGAGACCTCGTCGATCGCGGCAGCCAGTCGGAGGAGGCGCTGACGCTGCTCGACAAGCCCTGGTTCTATCCGGTGCTGGGCAATCACGAAGAGGCGCTGTGCCTTGTCGTCGAAGGCGGCATGAGGCGCAATTGGTGGTATGGAATCGGCGGCGAGTGGGCCGAGGGCGTGCCCGACGACGTACTGCGCGAATATGCGCGGCGACTCCGAACGCTGCCGCTCGTGCGCGTGGTGGGCACCGGCATGCGCCGTTTCAACGTACTGCATGCGGAGTTTTTCGGCAGTGACGCCGAACTGGACGCGGGCGCGTTCAACGAGCGCGTGCGTCAGCAACTGCTCTGGGGGCGCGAGTTGGCGCTTGGCAGTGCCGACCCGGCTCGGCAAACGGGGCTTTCGGTCACCTATTGCGGCCACACGCCGATGCGCGACATGGGGCGCATCGGCTCTCAGATCTTCATCGACACCGGCGCATTTGCCGCCACCGGCAAGCTCACCATCACGGAAGCGCTGACGCCGAAGACGTGGTCGGTATCCGTTCATACCGCGCTTGCGGAGGGTGCGGCGCAAATGTCGTTGCCGTAGTGCGGCTGGCGCCGTTCGTCGTGGCGGCAAGGCTTTTTCCGATGCATCTCGACGGTGGCTGGCGCCCGCTCTCGGTCGTACTCGGAGAACGCGTGGCCGTGCGCTAGCGGCTCAGCCCACCTGATTCAGCTCGAAGACGCTGTCGATCGCGTTGCCGTTCCAGTTGTATTCCAGATACGCCGCATGATGGCAGTCGCGCAAAATGGTCGTTTTCAGCGCGGCGAGACATTCGCCGCCCGCGTCGCGCACCGATGGGTAGGCGATGCCGGATGCGCCCGCGTCGCGTACCTCGCGGCCGAGAGCGCGTCCGGCCGTATAGTCGCTCGGCGACAGCACGGCCGGATCGAGGGACGGCTCGCCGCGCAGATCGACCACCTGCCCGCGCGCGATAACCGAGTACAGGCGCATCTGCTGGCGCATGGGGGGCTCTTGCGTTGCCGCGAGAAAGTTTGCCGCGTGATAGCGTGTTTCCGCGATGGCCGTTCGCGCTTCGCGGGCGCAGTAGAACACGCCGTAGCTGCCGTCCGAAAAGCGGCTGCCGAGCGGATTGAGGTGGGTGAAGGCCGCCATGATGGGCCCGTAGCCCGGGCCGAAGCGCCGCTCCTCCGCAGGCACGAGATCGAGTTCGCCCACCTCGGTGCGCAGGCGGTCGTTGGTCATGGCTTCCAGTGCGTACAGCGCCTCGAAGTCTTCGGGGGACGCCACGCGATCGAACAGGTTGACGGCCGGAAAGCGTGTCGGGATGACGCGATAGGCGGGGGACCAATCGAGCGCCGTGGTGCGCCAGCGCAGTAGCCGGTTTTCAGCGATCACGCCCACCCGCCCCGCATTGCGTCGAGATACTGCCGCACCGCGACGAGATCGCTGACGTTGCCGGCCAGCATGCGGTCGAGAGCGCGGGCGCCGCCGAACGGCGGGGCACTGTTGCGCCGCTTGATCCAGGTATCCGCGGTGGCCGGGGTGGGCAGCAGGATCTGCAGCGCCTTGTAGATGCCGAGCAGCAGCGAAAGCCGCTCGAGCGTGTCGCGCGAGAGCCGTGCGGATTCAGGTGCGGTTTTCCATTTGAAGAACGTCGAGCGGCCGGGCGAACCGAGCAGCACGATCTGCTCGTCGGCGGACAACTCCCAATCGCGTGCGATGTTGAAGAATG
Source organism: Trinickia caryophylli (assembly GCF_034424545.1). Classification (NCBI taxonomy): domain Bacteria; kingdom Pseudomonadati; phylum Pseudomonadota; class Betaproteobacteria; order Burkholderiales; family Burkholderiaceae; genus Trinickia; species Trinickia caryophylli. The sequence continues at coordinate 1,829,156 of NZ_CP139971.1, forward strand.
CGCGCAGGCCTGCTGCCGACATATCGGCGACCGACGGCGTCGCGCCGGACGGTCTCGGGAGGTGCGCGGCGGAAGCGGCGCGATGGGTGGCGGCGGCCATGATGATTGAGTCTCTAAGTGGTCTACGGTTGAATCGTAGTCTATTTATGGATTAATGCAAGCGTTGCCGGGCGTTCTCTGTGCTATCCGCAGCGCACGGAGCGGATGGGCGGGTGCCAGGGCTGGGGCTCCGGCTCGAACCACCCGTTCAGCGACGAGCGAGTGTCTCCGTGAGCATTCGCAGGGCCGAGCGCGCATGCGGCTCTCGAACGCGCGAATGCAGGACGATTTGCGCGTCGGGCAGTGCCGGCAGGCCGGCCTGCGCATCGAGCTCGACGACGCCGGGAGGCGCAATGCGTTTCGCCAGCGCGCAGATGGCGAGCCCGGCCGCCACGGCCGCGCCGACGGCCGCGATCCCGCCTCCAACGAACGCCTCACGCCAGGAGAAGCCCGCCCGTTCGAGCGCCCTGATAGCCACGGCCCGCACGGCGCAAGTCCCGGCCATCGTTGCGAGCGGCACCGCTTCGCCGGGGATGAGCCGGAACGTAGGGGCGGCGAGCCAGGCGAGCGGCTCGGCGAAAAGAAGTTCGGCGTCGCTGCGCGCCGACCAGCGCGATGCTTCGTCGAGTTCGTAACGTACGATGCAGGCGTCGAACTGCCGGTCTTCATACTGCGCGAGCAATGCCGCTGACAACCCGAGGTGCATTTCGACGACGAGCCGCGGATCGTGGCGATGCAGCGCAGCCACGATCCGGTGCAGATCGGCGCCGGCGACATGCTCGCTCAGACCGATCTTGAGCCGGCGCCGCTCGATGCCTATCGACGTGACGGCTCGCGTGTGGGCATCGAGCAACTCGCGCGCCGATTCGAGGAACGCCGCGCCGGCCTGCGAGAGCCGAACGGAACGCGGCGTGCGCTCGAGCAGCGATTGGCCGAGCTGCGCTTCGAGCCGCCTGAGCTTGAGGCTGACGGCCGACTGGGTAGTCCCGAGCGTTTGGGCGGCTCGCGTGAAGCTGCTGAGGTCGGCCACCTGGACAAAAGCGCGCACGGCGTCGAGGTCGAGTAATTCCATTTTGGTTGGAAATGACTGATATCGTCGTTGATGAGTTTTCATTATCACTCGCGCGCCGTAAGCTGTCTTCACCCATCCAGGATGAAGACCAGGAACTCGCCATGCCGCTTACCCGTATTGCCCTGCGCGCCGGAAAATCGTTCGACTATCGGCTCGCCATCGTCGGCAGCGTCCAGCAGGCGCTCGTCGAAACCTTCAACGTTCCAGAGGATGATCAGTTCGTGTTGCTGTCGGAGCACGAGCCGGACACGATCTTGTATAACCGGCGCTACCTGGGAATCGAACGTGGCGACGATTTCGTCGTCATCCAACTGACCGTGAGCAATACGCGCTCGACTGCGCAAAAACAGGCGCTCTTCAGGCGCATCGCTGAACTGCTGCACGAGCGTTGCGGTCTGCGCATGGAGGACGTCTTCATCAACCTGGTCGAAGTGCTGCCGGAGAACTGGTCGTTCGGTAATGGAGAGGCGCAATACGTCGAGCCGCGCCGCGCCGTGCGATAAATGGCCGGATTCATACGGAACAGGGGGAGCAATAAGTGGCGCAATGCACCGAGCGACCACGGGTCGCCGGCTGTACAGCGCCCGAACGTATAAGATCGATGGTGCCCTGCCCCTTCATCGCAATCTTTAGCGGCCACGACCTTGCGCACCGTCGAGCTTGTTCTGGAAATCGAGCCGAAATCCTGCTCGGAATGGCTTCGCGCGCGTAGCGAACGCGCGCGCGGCGCGAAGCATCGCCCGGGGAGCGAACCGATTGGTGAGGCGGTTGCGGCAGTGCTGGGCCGTATGCCCGGTATGGCGAAGGTTGCCGCGCGCGAGGACGTGACGATGCGCGTCGTTGGCGGCACCGGTGCGCAAGCGGATATCCGGCTCCTGCTCGACGAGACGACGGACGCGCGGCGCCTGTCGTTATCGCGCGCCATGTCGATCGTGCCGGGCCTGACATTGCGCGACACGATTCGCACCGAGCTGATCGAGCCCCGGGCGGCCATCGACGATGCCGGTACCCTGCCCGAAGCGTTTCGTGAAGTGGCTGGGCTTGACTGCGCCGCCGCCCGAGCGGCGCCGTTGCTCGCCAATCGCACCGCGTTTCGCTGCCGCATTCCGGCGAGCGGGCCGCCGGTGGAAGTCGTCTTGCTCTCGGCGCCGTCCATTCGCGTGACGCCGCCGCGTGCGCCCGGCTCAGGGGCGACGGAAAGCCGGCGGCGGGCCTCGCAGGCGTTTTGCGAACTTCATCTGTTGGCGGAGTGCGGCGAAGGCGCGAAAGAGTCGCCCATCGGTGCGTCCGTGCAGGCGGCGGGTGCGGCCGTGTTGGCCGTGGCGGACTCGATCGTGGCACGGCTGCCGGCATTCGTCGCAACCGGTGATGCCTACGCACGTGCACTCGGTGCGGCTGTAGGCAGCGAGCCGGTGCGCGCGACGCGTGTGGATCTCGCCGGTGCGCGCACGCCGCACGATGCGCTCGTGGCGATCGGTTGCAACGTTGCGTCCCATTGGTTCGGCAACGAACGTGGCGCCCGCGAGCAGACGGCGCCCGAGTCCGTGCATCAGATGCGTGTGGCGTTGAGGCGGGCCAGGACGCTCGTGCGGCTTTTTCCGCGCTGGCGGGACGAAGCCTGGCATACGCGTGTCGAACCCGGCATCAAATGGCTTGGCGGCCTGCTTGGCGCGGCGCGGGACCTGGATGTATTCGTCGATTCCACACTGCCGGCGCTGGCCGCCGCGGACGGCGACGCCTCTCGCTGGGCTCCGGTGCAGGCGAAGGCCGATGCCCGGCGGCAGGAGGCGCACGCGCAGCTTCAAGAGGCACTGCGCTCGCGCCGGCACGCGGAGCTTTCGCTCGCGTGGCTCGAATGGCTGATGGCGCAGCGGTTCTCCGACGGGCCGCCGAAGCACGCGCGGCGGTCGCTCGCGTCATACGCGGGAAAGCGCGTGAAGCGCTATTACACGCGGCTCACAGCGCCCCCCGCGCTGACGTCGCTCGACGCGGCTGGGCGGCACCGCCGACGGATCGCGGCGAAACGGCTGCGCTATGCGCTCGAATTCTTTCAGGCTCTTACGGCATCGCGCACGCGGGGAAAGGTCACGCAGCGGCTCAGCCTGATCCAGGAGACGCTGGGCGAGGGCAGTGATGCCGCAACCGCGTTGCGTTTCATCGAAGCGCTCGATGTGACGCCGTATCAGCAGGGCTTCGCAAGAGGATGGTGCGAAGCCGTCAATCGTGGCACGGCGCGCGTTGCCGAGCGCCTGCTCGGCAAGCTGCGTCGTCCGGTGTTGCGCGACCGATGAGCTGGTCCGGGCTGGCCTCCCTCGCTGCGTGCGACAACGCGCGCTGCCTATAATGACCGGCCCGTGATTCTTGCCCGCCTTGCCATGACTGACCGATCCTTACCCCCGCACCATGCCGTGGCGCGCCCTGCAACCGAGGCGAGCGCGTCACCGGGCGGCGACACGCTCGCGCTCGGCGGAGCCCTGTGGCTGCGCTCGGGCGGCGAGACGCTGGCGGGCGCGGCACGCATCGCACTATTGGCGGCGATCCACGAAACCGGATCGATCACGGGCGCGGCGAAGGCCGTTGGCCTCAGCTACAAGGCGGCCTGGGATGCCGTCGATGCGATGAACAATCTCGCGGGCGAGGCGCTCGTCGTCCGTGCGACGGGCGGAAAGGGCGGCGGCGGCACCACACTGACGGCGCGCGCACTTCGCCTGATCGACACCTTCCGTGCGATTGAGCGCGAGCATAGGCAATTCATCGAGCGCGCCAGTGGTGCGATCGAGGGATTTTCGGGCGACTGGGCCCTGATCGGGAGAATTGGAATGAAAACGAGTGCACGTAATCAACTCTACGGGAAGATCGCCGAAATACGAACCGGCGCGGTCAATGACGAAATCGTCCTGACGCTGCCCGGCGGCCAGCAACTGATTGCCATCGTCACCCACGAAAGCACGCAAACGCTGGGACTTGCCGTCGGCGGCGACGTTGTGGCGCTCGTCAAGGCGTCGTGGATCGTGCTGGCCGTCGAAGACGATCACGACGACAAGCCCGGACTGCGCCTTTCCGCGCGCAATCAGTTGTCGGGCAAAGTGACGGAAGTGACGCCGGGCGCGGTCAATGCCGAGGTGTCCATCGAGCTCGATGGAGCGGCCGGCACGTCGGGCAAGACGGTGTTGACGGCGATCGTGACGAACGGAAGCGTCGAGACGCTCGGGTTGGCGCGCGGCAAGCCCGCCATCGCGGCATTCAAGGCATCGAGCGTGATTCTGGGGACGACGGCGTGAGCCCCGCAGCTCGAGCCTCGAGCGCAGATCCCCGAGCGCCACGCCTTCGCGATGCCTGAGCGGCGTGCCGAGGCGGGCAGGCGCCGAGGCGGGTGGGCGCGGCCTCAGGCATGCCGCCGAGCAAGCGTGGGCACCGGCGCCGCGGTGGCTTCCACGCGCCCGTCGATGATGCGCACCACCTGATCGCCGAACGCGGCCACGTCGGCGGCGTCGTGCGTAATCAGCACCATCGGGATATCGAGCCGCGTTTGCAGCGCGGAGAGTTCGTGCCGCATGCGCTCGCGCATGCCCGCATCGAGCGCGGCGAACGGCTCGTCGAGCAGCAGCATCTTCGGCTTGGCCACGAGCGCGCGCGCAAGCGCGACGCGTTGCCGTTGGCCGCCCGACAGCTGCGCCGGGTAATTGCCGGCCACCTCGGCGAGTTCGAATGCGTCGATCCAGTAGTCGACTTCCGCATGCTGTTCTTTCGAGCGGGGGTTGAACCAGCCCCGGCGCAGCGCGAACCCGATGTTCTGCCGGACATTCAGATGCGGAAACAGCGCATAGTCCTGGAAAAGATAGGCGGCGCCGCGCGCGCGCGCGGGCACGTCGATGCTGCGCGCCGCGTCGAACAGTACTTCGCCGGCCAATGAAATGGTGCCGTCGTCGGGCGGCAGCAGCCCCGCGATGGCCTGCAACGTCAGCGTCTTGCCGGCACCCGATGGGCCGAACAGCACGACGCGGCGGCATGTCGTCGAAAAGGAGACGTCGAGCGTGAAGCGTCGCTCGCGCGTGACGAGCGTCTTGCGGATGTCGACTGCGAGCGTCATATCAGCGCGAGGTCAGAAGCGAATGCTGAGGAACGAGCCGGCCCGCGACGAGCAACACGACGATGCAAACCACCGATGTCACGAGTACGAGCACGTTCGCAGTGGTGTCGTCGCCGGCCTGCACGGCCGAGTAGACGGCGACCGAGAGCGTTTGAGTCTGGCCCGGCAGATTGCCGGCGATCATCAATGTGGCGCCGAACTCGCCGAGCGCGCGCGCAAAAGCGAGCAGCCCGCCCGCGAGGATGCCGCGCGCTGCCAGTGGCAGCGTGATCCGAAAGAAAAGTGCTGTTTCGCCCATGCCGAGCGTGCGGGCTGCTTGCTCGAACTGTGGCTCCACGGCTTCGAACGCCGCGCGTGCCGATTTCAGAACGAGCGGAAAGGCGACGATCATCGCGGCGAGCACCGCTCCTTGCCAGGTGAACACGAGCCGGATGCCGAGCGACTCCAGCCAGCTTCCGAACACGCCGCGCCGCCCGAGCAGCACGAGCAGATAGTAGCCGAGCACGGTTGGCGGCATCACGAGCGGGAGCGTCAGCAGTGAATCGACGATGTCGCGTGCCGCGCTGCGCCAGCGGGCGAGCGCAAGCCCGGCTGCCACGCCGAGCACGATGTCGAGCGCGGTTGCCCATCCGGCAACCTTGAGCGACAGCAGAAGCGGAGTCCAGGCTTGTTCCATCATCGATGCAATCCGCGACGCGTACAGAGCGCGTCCATGCGCGGCCTCATTTCGGGCTGGGCGATTTGAAACCGTACTTCGCGAGCATGGCCTGACCTTCCGGCGACAGCACGTAATCCTCGAATGCTCGCGCCTGTGCCTCACGGGTACCGGATTTGACGAGTGCGATCGGGTAGGTGACTGGCGTACGCGTCGGCAGCGTGGCCGCTACCTTGACGCGGCCCTTGGCGATGGCGGCATCGGTGCCGAACACGAAGCCGGCTTCCACTTCGCCGCGCGACACGTAATCGAGGCATTGCCGGACGTTGGTGGCCAGCACGGACTTCGCCTTCACGGCGTCCCAAACGTCCTTGCCGTTGGCTTCGAGCGCCTGTTGCGCGTAGCGGCCGGCCGGCACCGAGGCGGGATCGGCAAGCGCGATGCGCTTGACTTCCGGCGTTGCGATCAAATCGCGCGGGCTGCCCAACGAGAGCCGGCTGTCCGCCGGCACGATCATGACGAGCGAATTCGCAGCGAAGTCCTTGCGCGTGGACGGATCGACGACACCGGCCTGAGCTGCCTTGTCCATGGCCGTTTCGTCGGCCGATGCGAAGACGTCGGCCGGCGCGCCGTTGACGATCTGCTGCATGAGCACATCGGACGCGCCGAAGTTCAGCACGACTTTCGTGCCCGGGTGCTGCCGCTCGAAGCCGGCTGCGACATCCTTGAACGCGTTGGTCAGGCTTGCCGCGGCCGAGACCACGAGCTCGTCGGCCCGCGCCGAGGTGACGGCCAGGAGGGACACGGCTGCGACAGCGAATGCCCGGCGAAGCAGGCCCCTGGGGGGGCGACAGAAAATGGACATGATGGATGGGGTCGGAGGATTAAACGTGCCCGTAATATACATCAGGTTATAACGCTTCGCGCGCTCGCGGACGAAATGCCGCCGCCCTTCGGCGGCGAGCGTTCAGGCGAGGCGCGAGGGAAGCGAGGCGTCGTGCGGGGTTGCCGCTGCGGGCGGGCGCCGCGGCGGCTGGATGCCGGCTTTCCAGCGGGCGCGGATGAACGGGCGGTCGCGCCCGGATAGATGCAGGGCCACGTGGGTGATCCAGCGCTGGGTCGGCACGCGCACATCGTGCAGCGCGACCGCCAGCATGAGCAGGCTCACGGCCACCGGCACGACCGAGAGCTTGCCCGGACGGGCGCCCCAGGCAATCCAGATAAAGAAAATGGCGGCAAGCGCGCCCACGGCGCACCCGGCGACGGCTTCGGACGGCGAGTGCGCATCGAGTACGACGCGCGAGAGCCCGACCGCCATGCCTGCCGCGAGGCCGACCACTACGCCCGCAATGCGCAGCGGTGGGCGGACGGACAGCAGAGTCAGAAAGAAGCCGACCGGATAGACCGCTGTGGACAGCATCGCGTGCCCGCTCACGCCCGTGAAATCCCAGGCGCGCACGCCGACGCCCCAGCCCAGGAACGCGATTTTCGTGAGCGCGACAATGCCGACCGCTCCTGCGAGGATGCCGAGCCATGCCAAGGCGAGCCGCCACGTATAGCCGAGCGCGAGCCACAGTGCGATCGTTACGGCGAGCGGCAGCGTGAGGCCCGCGCCGCCCAGGCGCGTGATCGAATACCAGAGGTGAAGTGGCAGGTCGTACATGAATGGCGGCAATGCGGGAACGAGCGCGGCTCGATGTTACCGTTAGAACGCGCCAGCCTTCCGTCCGGAAGACAAAAAATACGTGCGCGAACCCACAGTATAGCCAGAGCGGGCCGGTCGAGCCTGTTACGAACAGAACCCTGGGCGAAAAGCGGTACTATGGGCGGTACTATGGTGCAGTGCGTCATGATCCTGTATCGGCGACGCGCGCCCCCTGCCACTCCGGGAGCACTGATGACCAAAAGTCTCACTAAAATCTGGCTTCGTGGTTTCAAGCGGCTGATGTCGGCGGTGCCGGCCATGCAAGAAGAATATTTGCGCACCGCAGCGAAGAACGAGCGGCGGCGCCGCCGTGAAAGCGCGGCGGGTGCCGCGCGCCGCGCCCGCCGCGATGCGGCGGACTCCCGCGTGCGCCCCCGGCCGGCTGCGTGGGCGAAGGGGCGTTGGATCCGCTCCTACCATTCGGCGCCGCCCTTGCCGGGGCGGCTCGTCAATCACCTCTCTTACGCGCTGTACATTCCGCCGGCAAAGGCGACGCTGCATATGCCGCTCGTCGTCATGTTGCACGGCTGCAAGCAGACCATCGACGAATTTGCGGCCGGCACGCGGATGAATCTGCTCGCCGACGCGCAAGGTTTCGCGGTCGTCTATCCGGAGCAATCGCGTCATGCCCATGCGCACCGTTGCTGGCACTGGTACGACGACCGCGACACGGCGGGGCGCGGCGAGGCGCGGGCGGTCGTCTCGCTCGTCGACGCGCTTGTCGAGGAGTACGGTTTCGACGCGCAACGCGTGTACGTAGCCGGCCTTTCCGCCGGCGCGGGGCTGGCCTCGCTGCTGGCGTTGCATTGGCCGGATCGGTTCGCGGCGGTTGCGCTGCACTCGGGGCCGGCGCTTGGCGACGCGCATTCGGGCATGACGGCCATGGACACGATGCGCCGCGGCGCGCGACGCGATCCGGTGTCGCTCGTCGATGCCGCCGTGAACGTCGCGGGCTACCCCGGTATGCCCGCGATCATTGTCCACGGCGACGCCGACCGGGTCGTCTCCGCGCAGAATGCCGATCAACTGGCCGCGCAGTACCGCCGCCTGAACGGTCTGCTCGATGCCGAGGGCGAACCGATCGCCGGCACGGTGAGCGAGACGCGCCAGTCGGGCGCGGTTATTCGAGATTACGGGCTGAATGCCCGCCGGCTGGTGCGAGTGGCGCGCGTGGCGGACCTCGGGCATGCATGGGCGGGCGGCGATGAAGCGATTCCGTTCCACTCGCGCAAAGGGCCCGACGCGAGCGCGCTCATTTGGGACTTTTTCCGGACACATCGTCGCCGGCGCGACGCTACGGCCGCTGCCCGGGCGGTGGCGGGCAGGTGAAAACCGCTCCTGGTTGGATTGAGGAATGACGCGTAAACGCCACACCCGACAAAAACGCTGGCAGTGCCGTAGGGTTTTCCCTATAATCGGGTATGTCCTTAGGGGTTAACCCTAGCAAGAGAGGTTCATCATGTTTCTGCTCAGCCGTTTGTTCCTGTTCCTGACGAAATCCGCCGACGAGCGCAAGCAAGAAAGCGACGACGCTTATCTGGCTGAAGCCACCGATCTTTACGATCTTGAATTCCGTATGCGCAAGCTGGACCGCGACGCGGCCCTCGCTTCGAACGCCTGGCTCAGCAGCCGCTGAGTGCTGGCTGGTCAGCGCGGCGCGGTATCGGCAGTATCGTTCGCCGGTGAGTCGTTGGGCCCTTGCTGGCCGAAGCAGCCGCGATAAGTGGCATAGATCGAGCAGTAGAGCATCGTAGTCAACGTGATCGTGGCCGGAAACATGGCGGCCACCGCATAGGCGGCGGCACCGAGCGCGCTCATCAGCATCAGGATGGCCGTGGACGTGGCGACGAGCGTTGCCAGCCAGAGTGCGGCATAGACGATGAATGCGCCGCGGTTGCGCCAGCAACTGACCACGCTGAAGAACAGCGCCTTCACGGGCGGCACGTCGTGCCATGCCGTCAGCACCGGGGCGAACCAGAACAGCATCGCCACCGGCACGTACGCCGCGAGCGAGACGAGCATCGCCAGCGGCACCGTTTCATCGTCGAGCTTGGCCGCCGAGGGGCTCGCGGTTCCCATCATCAATCCGAAGAACGTCCCACCATCCACGAGCGCCGAGGCAGCCAGCACGAGCGCCATCGCCACGGCGTAGATCGCCCCGAGTTCGATCAGGCGGCGTGCGGTCACCGCGCCGTAAGACCGGAAACCATCCAGCAGTACGATCGGAAAGACCGGCTTGCCGGCCACTGCGTCGCGGCAGGCAGCCATGAAGCCAACCGTTACCCCCGGAATCAGGATCGGCGGCAGCACTCCGCCTATGAGCGGGACGTGCGCAATGAGCCACATCAAAAACAGGTAGGTGACAAAAAGCGTCAGGAACGCGACGGGGCTTCGGCGAAAAAGCCAGATGCCTTGTCTGAACCAGACGTAGCCTGTCTTGGCCCGAACTTCTATGAGTTGCATATCGTGAACGAGTGGGCGCCGGGTTGCGCGGCGCCGGCGAGGCGCTCGCGCAAAATGCGCTCGAAATGGGACGGATCGTGCGGCTGCAGCATCGCCGCCGCGCGTGGCAGGTGGAAGTCATAAAGCCGCGAGACCCAGAAGCGGTAAGCTCCGGCGCGGAGCATGTCGCCCCAGTGCCGGTCTTCGGCAGGCGTGAGCGGGCGAACGGTCTGGTAAGCGCGCAGCAGCGCTTGCGCGCGCGGCGCGTCGAGCTTGCCCGTGGGAAGATCGACGCACCAGTCGTTGACCGTCACGGCCAGATCGAAGAGCCACTTGTCGCAGCCTGCGAAATAGAAATCGAAAAAGCCGCCGAGCCTTACGCGATGGTCGGCGCCGGGCAGTGCCGGCGCGAACAGCACGTTGTCGCGGAACAGATCGCAGTGGCAAGGTCCGCCCGGCAGTTCGGCGTAATCGGTCGATTCGAAAAATGCGCTCTGATGGGCCAGTTCTGCGAGGAGGAGTTCGCGCTGCGGCTCCGAGACGAACGGAACGATGGCGGGCACCGTCTCCTGCCACCACGCAAGGCTGCGCAGGTTAGGCTGGTAGGGAGCGAAGTCGCGGCCTGCCAAGTGCATCCGTGCCAGCATCTGGCCGACTTCCGCGCAGTGCTCGACACCAGGGGTAAGTTCCGCCGCACCCTCGAGCTTGGTGACGATCGTTGCCGGCTTGCCGTGCAGGATGCCGAAGAGCGCGCCGTCGTCGCGCGGCACGGGGTCCGGCACCGGCACGCTGTGCGAGGCGAGGTGCCGCATCAGATCGAGGTAGAACGGCAGTTGCGCGGCCGTCAGCTTTTCGAAAACCGTGAGAACGTATTCGCCGCGCGTGGTCGTCAGAAAGAAATTGCTGTTTTCGATGCCGGAGCTGATGCCGCGAAAATCGATGACCTCGCCAAGGGCGTAGTGATCCATCCACTGTGCGAGGTCGGTTTCGGTGACGACGGTAAATACGGCCATGCGAGAAGCTTGGAGTCGGATGATGAAGGCGAGAGCCGGCGCGACGCACGATGCCTTGCTCGCGGCGGCCCCGGCCTGGAGAAACGCGCTGCCTGACTGGCGGCGCCCTTGCGCGGGTCAGTAACGCAGGTTGATCGACGGCAGCCGCGTGCTGGCCTGACCGTTGTCGCGCACTTTCGGCGCGGTATCGGGCGATGCGCTCATCTGATAGTGGGTGCCGAAGTTCGAGCGAACGTCGATTTCCACGGGCTTGCCCTTGTCGCGGTACTCGGTGATGACCGTGCCGGTCCGGCTCTTTTCGTAATAGCTCGGCGTGCGCGGCACGTTGATGTCCACTTTCGACGAGACTTCCGCTGCCGGACGATTGATGGCTTCGAGGTCAGGCAGGCCCGCGGCCTCGTTCGCGGCGTGGCGCTGGGCACGCTGCTGCGCGTCGTCGGCAGGCTGCGCCGCCATGGCTGCGTTGCTCACGGCGAGTATCGCGGCGACAGCAGCGGCGACAGCAGCGGCGGCGGGAAGATGCGGCTTCATGATTGTTCTCCGAGGGAATCTCCCGATTCTAGCAAATGCCACCGGTATGACGGCGGCGGCCCGCATCTTTTGCGAGTGCCGCCGCACCCGTCGGCGCCGCGCGGGCGGGGTCGCGGCGGAGCCGTTCGTGGTAATGTCGTCACGTGAACCGAGGCAAGCCGAAATGAAAAACGATATGACGACACAGCACACGGGGGCCTTGCGCCCGAGCGATTTTCCCACCGAGGCCTACGGCGATCCGGCCGATGCGGTTGCGCGGCTTTCGGCGATCTACGAGGCGAATACGGCATTTTTACGCGATGCGTTTGCGCGGTATCGGCGCAACGAGCCGTTCGGCGAGCATGTGCGCGCCTGCTATCCGTTCGTGCGGCTGCAGACGGAAGTCAATACGCGCGTGGATTCGCGCCGTTCCTATGGCTTCGTGGCGGGCCCCGGTGTCTATGAAACGACGGTGACGCGCCCCGATCTTTTCGGCAACTACTACCGCGAGCAACTGCGGCTGCTGGCGAAGAACCATCATGTGTCGATCGAAGTCGGCGTGTCGCAGCATCCGATTCCGATTCACTTCGCCTTTGCCGAGGGCATTCATCTGGAGGGCGATCTGGGCCGCGAACGGCTGATGGCGATGCGCGACGTGTTCGATACGCCCGATCTCGCCCAGCTCGACGATCGGATCGTGAACGGAACGTACGAGCCGGCGCCCGGCGAGCCCTATCCGCTCGCGCTCTTCACGGCGCCGCGGGTCGACTTCTCGCTGCATCGGCTCAAGCACTACACGGCTACGTCGCCTACCCACTTCCAGAATTACGTGCTGTATACGAACTACCAGTTCTATATCGACGAATTCACGAAGCTCGGGCATGCGCTGATGTCGCATACCGACGACGAGGCACTGCGCGCCTATCGCAGCGAGTACACCTCGTTCGTCGAGCCGGGAGACGTCGTCACCTACAACGCGAATCTGGGCGAGCAGCCGGACGAAGGCACGCCGCCCGCCCGGCTGCCGCAGATGCCGGCCTATCATTTGAAGCGCGCGGACGGCAGCGGCATCACGATGATCAACATCGGCGTCGGCCCGTCGAATGCGAAGACGATCACGGATCACGTTGCCGTGCTGCGTCCGCATGCGTGGATCATGCTCGGCCACTGTGCAGGACTGCGCAACACGCAGCGGCTCGGCGACTACGTCCTCGCTCACGGGTACGTGCGCGAGGACCACGTGCTGGATGCGGACCTGCCGCTCTGGGTGCCGATCCCGGCGCTCGCCGAGGTGCAGGTGGCGCTCGAGCGCGCCGTCGCGCAGGTGACGCGGCTGGAGGGCGTGGAACTCAAGCGCGTCATGCGCACGGGCACGGTGGCGAGCGTCGACAACCGCAACTGGGAGCTGCGCGATCATCGCGAACCGGTGCAGCGGCTCTCGCAAAGCCGGGCCATCGCGCTCGACATGGAAAGCGCCACGATCGCGGCGAACGGCTTCCGTTTCCGCGTGCCCTACGGCACGCTGCTGTGCGTATCGGACAAGCCGCTGCACGGCGAGCTGAAGCTGCCGGGCATGGCCGACCAGTTCTATCGCGCGCAAGTGGATCAGCACTTGCAGATCGGCGTGAAGGCGATGGAGCTGCTGCGCATGAACGGCCTCGACCGCCTGCACAGCCGCAAGCTGCGCAGCTTCGCCGAGGTGGCGTTTCAGTAATTCAGCAATGAAGCGCGAGCGAAGCGAAGACCTCTCGCCACGGCCGGCCGCCCTTTGCGCGGGCGGCCGGCGTTCGGCTCAGAGATAGAACATCCGATCTTCTTCGGACTTGGCCTCGGTGGCTGGCTGCGTGCCTTCGCGGTCTTCGTAGAACGCGAGCACGGCCTCGAGCACCTTGTCCGGATCGTCGATCACTTGCATGAGGTTCATGTCCTCGGGATTGATGAGGCCCATCGGCAGCAATGCCGTTTCGAACCAGTGCAGCAACCCCTTCCAGAACTCGGCCCCCACGAGAATGATCGGCACGTGGCGCGACTTCTTCGTCTGAATCAGCGTGAGCACCTCGGCGAGCTCGTCGAGCGTGCCGAAGCCGCCAGGCATGACGATCACCGCATCCGAGTTCTTGACGAACGTGACCTTGCGCGTGAAGAAGTGCCGAAAGCGCAGCGAGATGTCCTGCCACTGGTTGCCCGATTGCTCGTGCGGCAGCTCGATGTTGAGCCCGACGGACGGCGCCTTGCCCGCGTGCGCGCCCTTGTTCGCGGCAGCCATGATGCCGGGGCCGCCGCCGGAGATGACGGCGAAGCCGGCATCGGAGAGCTTGCGCGCGATTTGCGTCGCGAGCTTGTAGTAGGGCGAATTCGGCTTGAGACGCGCCGAACCGTAGATGCTGACGGCGGGGCGGATCTCCGAGAGGTACTCGGTTGCCTCGATGAACTCTGCCATAATCGTGAACATCTGCCACGACGCGCGCGCCTTCTTGGCTGTTGCGCGCTCTTGATCTGCGAGCGATCGCAGACTCGGAATCACTTTTCTTCTCTTGTTCATAATGCCTGCAGAACGGAACCTGGAAGGTAAGACTCTCGTGCTCGTCGACGGCTCGAGCTATCTCTATAGGGCTTACCACGCGATGCCTGACTTGCGCGGTCCGGACGGCGAACCGACGGGTGCGCTCTACGGAATCGTCAACATGCTGCGACGCATGCGCAAGGAAGTCACCGCAGAGTATAGCGCGTGCGTGTTCGACGCCAAGGGCAAGACGTTCCGCGACGATTGGTACCCCCAGTACAAAGCCCATCGCCCGCCGATGCCCGACGATCTCGGGAAGCAGATCGAGCCGATTCATTTCGCCGTGCGTGCGTTGGGCTGGCCGCTGCTCATGGTGGACGGCGTCGAAGCCGACGACGTCATCGGCACGCTGGCGGCCGAGGCCGAGCGGCAAGGCATGAACGTGCTCGTCTCGACGGGCGACAAGGATCTGGCCCAACTCGTGAGCGATCGCGTCACGCTCGTCAATACGATGACGAACGAGAAGCTCGATCGTGAAGCCGTGATCGCAAAGTTCGGCGTGCCGCCCGAACGGATCGTCGACTACCTCTCGCTCATCGGCGATACGGTCGACAATGTGCCCGGCGTGGAGAAGTGCGGCCCGAAGACGGCCGTCAAATGGCTCATGCAGTACGGCACGCTCGACGATATCGTCGCGAATGCGGGCGACATCAAGGGCGCTGTCGGCGAGAACCTGCGGCGTGCGCTCGATTTTCTGCCGCTGGGCCGCAAGCTCGTAACGGTCGAGCGCGCCTGCGATCTGAAGGACCATGTCGAATCGATCGAGGCGTCGCTCGTCACGCGGCCCGAATCGCCGCTCGAGCTGCGCGAGATCTTCATGCGCCACGGCTTCAAGACGTGGCTGCGCGAAGTCGACGCGCTGATCGCGAGCGCGGAAGACGCGCAGGCACTCGAGCCGGGGTTGACCGGTTCCGCCGCGGTGTTGGCGGCCGAGCCGGCGCCGACCATCGACGCGCCGCGCTGCTACGAAACCGTGCAGACGTGGGAGCACTTCGATACGTGGCTCGCCAGGATCGACGCCGCCCCGATCACCTCCTTCGATACGGAAACGACCTCGCTCGACCCGATGCGGGCCCAGATCGTCGGGCTGTCCCTCTCCGTGGGTGCCGGTTGCGCGGCCTATGTTCCCCTCGCGCACCGGGGCCCCGACGCGCCTCGGCAGTTGCCGCGCGACGAAGTGCTCGCCAAGCTCAAGCCGTGGCTCGAAAGCCACGACAAGAAGAAGCTCGGGCAGCATCTCAAGTACGACGAGCAGGTGCTGGCGAACTACGGTATCGCGCTGAACGGCATCGAGCACGATACCCTGCTCGAGTCGTATGTGCTCGAGTCGCACCGCACGCACGACATGGACAGCCTCGCCATGCGTCACCTGGGCGTGAAGACGATCAAGTACGAGGAGGTGGCGGGCAAGGGCGCGCAGCAGATCGGTTTCGACGAAGTGCCGCTCGAGACCGCCGCCGAATATGCGGCCGAGGATGCCGACATCACGTTCCAGCTGCACACGGCGCTCTATCCGCAAGTGGAAGCCGAGCCGGGGCTCTTGCACGTCTATCGCGACATCGAAATTCCGACCTCGCGCGTGCTGCGCAAGATGGAGCGCAACGGTGTGCTGATCGACAGCGAACGGCTGCGCCAGCAGAGCAATGAAATTGCGTCTCGGCTCATTCAGCTGGAGGCCGAGGCGTATACGCTCGCGGGCGGCGAATTCAACCTCGGTTCGCCGAAGCAGATCGGCCAGATCTTTTTCGAACGCCTGCAACTGCCCGTCGTCAAGAAAACGCCGAGCGGCGCGCCTTCCACCGACGAAGAAGTGCTGCAAAAGCTCGCCGAAGACTACCCGCTGCCGAAGCTGCTGCTCGAGCATCGTGGCCTCTCGAAGCTGAAGTCCACCTATACGGACAAGCTCCCGCGCATGGTCAATCCGGACACGGGGCGGGTGCATACGAACTATGCTCAGGCCGTTGCCGTCACCGGGCGCCTTGCGTCGAACGATCCGAATCTGCAAAACATCCCTGTGCGCACGGCCGAAGGGCGGCGCATTCGCGAAGCGTTTATCGCGCCGCCGGGCAGCAAGATCGTCTCGGCCGACTACTCGCAGATCGAACTGCGGATCATGGCCCACATTTCCGGTGACGAGTCGCTGCTGCGCGCGTTCTCGCAGGGCGAGGACATTCATCGCGCGACGGCCGCCGAAGTGTTCGGCGTCACGCCGCTCGAAGTCACGAGCGACCAGCGCCGCATCGCCAAGGTCATCAATTTCGGCCTCATCTACGGCATGAGCTCGTTTGGCCTCGCTTCGAATCTCGGCATTACGCGCGACGCGGCGAAGCTCTATATCGACCGTTACTTCGCCCGTTATCCCGGCGTCGCACGCTATATGGACGACACGCGCGCGAGCGCCAGGCAAAAGGGCTATGTGGAAACCGTATTCGGCCGCCGGCTCTGGCTGCCTGAAATCAACGGCGGTAACGGGCCGCGCCGTCAGGCCGCGGAACGGGCCGCGATCAATGCGCCGATGCAGGGCACGGCGGCCGATCTCATCAAGATGTCGATGATCGCGGTGCAGGACTGGCTCGAACGCGAGCGGGCCGCGAGCCTGATGATCATGCAAGTGCATGACGAACTGGTACTCGAAGTCCCCGATAGCGAACTTCCCACGGTGCGCGAGAAACTGCCGCAGCTCATGTGCGACGTAGCCGAGCTCAAGGTGCCGCTCGTCGCCGAAGTCGGCGTCGGTACGAACTGGGAGGAAGCGCATTGATGCGCTGAGCCTGCCTCGTCGTTTCGTCGTCCCGCCGCGGCGCCGCTCGACCGGCGCCCGCGACCAGAAGAATCAGCAACGGCAGATACGGAGAATCAGCATGCATCGTTTCATCGTGGTTGGGGGAGGTGCCGGGGGGCTCGAGCTCGCGACGCGGCTCGGCGATCGATATGGCACGAGCAGGGGGCGAGCCGAGCCGCGCGCGCTCGTCACGCTCGTCGATCGCTATCCGACACACATCTGGAAGCCGCTGCTGCATGAGGTGGCGGCCGGCAGCATGGACCCCTTCACGCAGGAACTCGAGTATGCGGCTCAGGCCCGCTGGCACGGCTTCGAGTTTCAGCAGGGCGAACTCGTCAGTTTGGACCGTACTGCCAGGCGCATCACGCTCGGGCCCGTGCTCGACGACGATGGCGCCGAACTCCTGCCCTCGCGCGAACTCGAGTACGACACGCTCGTGATCGCCATCGGCAGCACGACGCATTTCTTCGGCGTGAAAGGCGCGGAGGAGCATTCGATCGCGCTCGATACGGTGGGGCAGGCCGAGCGCTTCCGCAAGCGGCTCATCGCCGCTTGCATGCGCGCCGAACACCGGCAGCACGAGGCCGTGGAAAGCGGCCCCGGCACATCGCCCGAGACCGAGCCGCGCATTCAGGTGGCGATCGTCGGCGGCGGCGCGACGGGCGTCGAACTCTCGGCGGAACTGCGCAATACTGCCCAGGTGCTGTCGGCCTACGGCCTGCACAAGCTCGACCCGCGCCACGACATCGGCATCGTCCTGATCGAGGCGGGGCCGCGCATTTTGCCGGCGCTGGCCGAGCGCGTTTCGAGCGCGACGGCCGAACTGCTGCGCAAACTCGGGGTCAAGCTGATGATCGGCGAGACGGTGGCAGAGGTCGCGCCCGGTGTGGTGCGCACGGCGAGCGGCAAGACGGTGCGCGCCGATCTGACCGTCTGGGCCGCGGGAATCAAGGCGCCGGCCGTGCTCGGCAGGCTCGATGGGCTGCCGGTGACGCGGCTCGGACAGTTGTCCGTGCGCCGAACCCTGCAGACCGAGATCGATGACAACGTCTTCGCCCTCGGCGATTGCGCCGCGTGCCCCTGGCCCGGTAACGAACGCAATGTCCCGCCGCGTGCCCAGGCCGCGCATCAGCAGGCAAGCTTTCTTCTTAGGGCACTCGGCAACCGCCTGGAAGGGCGGCCGTTGCCCGAGTTCACTTATCGCGACTTCGGCTCGCTCGTGTCGCTCGGGCACTTCAGTGCGGTCGGCAACCTCATGGGTGGGCTGATCGGCGGCAACATGCTCGTGGAGGGGCTCTTCGCGCGGTTCATGTATATGTCGCTCTACCGGCTCCATATCGCTGCGCTGCATGGCTATCCACGCATGATGCTCGATACCGTCGCGCATTGGCTGCGTCGCACGACGTTGCCGCGCGTGAAATTGCATTAGCAGTTCGACTGCTGGGCGCGCGGCTGAGCTATCGTCTGAATTTTCGGGAACGCTGAACTCAGTGGCTTTCGGCCGGGTAGATTGCCGGTTTTGGCAAATCGAGAGGTCATGCGGCGCCGTCACTGCACGGCGCCGCGTTCACGAATCCGATGACGACGGTGCACCCCCCCGAAGCAACTCACATGGTCTCCTTTCCCGACTGGGAGCCGGACAACAATGCGCTGGGCTATTGTTCCAGCAGCGCTCAGAACCCAAATCTCACCATTACGCTCACCCCTATTGGAAAAGCCTGGAGCAGGTGGGCGCTGGCCGGAACGAACGTGATCGTCAAATGGCTGAAACTGCCCGGCACCCCTGAATATCTTCATGTGCTCGACGGCGAGACGTCCACGTCGATGCGATTGCCGCGGCGTTTGCGTCAACGCTCCGCGATGGACATCGTAAGAGTCAACACATCGCTTTCCACGCATTTTGGTGTTCGTACGGTGCTTTACTACGGGAAAACGGCCGCGTTCGCCAACGACGCGATCACCGTGACGCCGCTTGGCAAATGGCTCTACGCCGTACCGATGGGCTCGACTATCGAAATCATCAACCTGAGCGACCCCGGTAATGGGTTGAAAAGCGGCGTATTCGGCTCGCAGTCGACTATCGAAAAGAATTCGATTGCACCGGCCAAATTCTTCAAGGACGCTCCCGCCGCATGACGAATACCCGGCGGATCTGTCGATAGCGCCGCTTCTCCTTGCTGACTTGCTCTGAACGGATCGAGCAGATCGGGTACGATGCGCGCAAGCCGTGGTTTCGTGTCGGCCTGTTGCAGCCTGTTTCCGCTTGTTTCCGCTTGTTGCGCCGTGGACCTCGTGCTGGTGCGGGCCCCCTTTTGATCCCGAGAAGGAGCGAACGATGCTGAGCCCCGATGTCGATAGCCTTATTCCGCAGGTACCTTTCGACCGTCGCACTTTTTTGAAAGCGGCGATCGGCAGCGGGTTCGCTGCAGCCGTCCTTCCCGTGTCGGCGCAAACGGTGCATACCGACAGCACGGGCCTCGAGGCCGGCCCCGTGTCGTTCGAATCCCAAGGCGCCTCCGTGCCGGCCTATCGCGCTCAGCCGATCGGCAAGCGCCACTTGCCGATCGTCGTCGTCATTCATGAGATATTCGGCGTGCACGAACATATCGCCGACGTATGCCGGCGTTTCGCCAAGCTAGGCTACCTCGCCGTCGCGCCCGATCTTTATTCGCGGCAGGGCGATGCATCGAAGTATCCGTCGATTCAGGAGCTCAACGATAAACTTGTCAGCAAGGTGCCCGACGCTTCGGTGATGGCCGACCTGGACGCCGCCGTGCAATGGGCGGCGCAAAACGGCGGCGATGCGGACAGGCTCGGCGTGGTCGGTTTCTGCTGGGGCGGGCGGCAGGCATGGCTCTTTGCCGAGCACAGCACGCGGCCGAAAGCGGTGGTGGCGTTCTATGGCCGCGTGGCCGGTACCCGCAGCGGGAACACGCCGTCGAACCCGATCGACCGCGCGGCCGATCTTCATGCCCCGGTTCTGGGGCTTTACGGTCTACAGGATGCGAGTATCCCGCAGGATACGCTGGAGCAGATGAAGGCGCAGATCGCGCGCGGGCCACAGGCGGCGCGAGGCTCCGAGTTCGTGGTCTATCCCGATGCCGGCCACGCGTTCTTTGCCGATTACCGCCCGAGCTATCGCAAGGCCGATGCGGAAGATGCCTGGCGCCGCACGCTCGCCTGGTTCAAGGATCACGGTGTGGCCTGAGCCCCGCTCCCGCGTCTTGCTCCTGCGTCTAGATCGCTACGCGCCGAGCGAAGCGAAAAGGCGCAGGCCGAAGGCACGCGCGCATGCCCCTCGCCGAAGGCGCGAAGCACGCGAACAGGCCGAGCGGCCGATCAGGGGGTCGGGCCCGTTGCCACCGCGCGCCCCGGCTCGGCGCACCATTCGCTCCAAGACCCCGGATAAAGCGCTGCGCCATGCAGGCCGGCTACTTCCATCGCCAGTGCGTTATGGCAGGCCGTGACGCCAGAGCCGCACTGCAGCACGACGTGTTCGGGCTGCGTCGAACCCATGACGGCCTTGAACTCGTCGCGCAGCGTATGCGCCGGCTTGAAGCGCCCGTCGGCCGTGAGGTTGTCTTTGAAGAAACGGTTCGCCGCGCCGGGAATGTGCCCGGCGACGGGGTCGATCGTCTCGTTCTCGCCGCGGTAGCGATCCGGCGAACGGGCATCGACGACGAGCCTGTCGTGCGTTGTCAGGTTCTGCTCGACCGCATGCGCGTCGACGGTGACGGCAAGCGGTGCACCGGCCTTGAAGTCGCCGCGCTTGCGCGCGGGCGTCGAGGTTTCGAGCGCATAGCCGCCCGCCTGCCACGCCTGCAGCCCTCCGTCGAGCAGTGCCACGGAATCGTGGCCGAGCCATCGCAGCAGCCACCAGAGGCGAGCGGCAAAGGCGCCGCCTTGCGCGTCGTAGGCGACCACCTGTTGGTGCTGCATGAGGCCATGGGCGGCGAGTGTATCGACGATCGCCGACCGATCGGGCAGCGGGTGGCGCCCGTTCTTGCCCGTTGGCCGGCCTGACAGGTCGCGCTCGAGATGCAGGTAATGCGCGCCCGGAATGTGTCCCGCCGCGTAGGCTTGCTCCCCCGCGCCGGGGTTGGCCAGATCGAAGCTGCAATCGAAAACGAGCACGCTGTCGGGAGCACCCGCGAGGCGCTCGGCCAGATTGCCGGGCAGGATCAAGGTGGTGTAATGGGTGTGCGGCATCATGGTCCTCGTTGGGGGCGAGCGCCCCATCGGCGCTGTTTGTTCCAGTCTAGACAAAAAGACGGGCAAGGGGCGCTCGCGCCGCCTTGCCCGTCTTTAGCGTTTTGCCGCAGCGCGGCTCAGATATGGCCGAGCTCGCGGCGCAGGAATTCGTGAAAATGCTGCATGCCGTCTTCCATGGGGCTCTGATACGGCCCGACCTGTGACTCGCCGCGCTGCATGAGTGCGAGCCGGCCCGCATCCATGCGCTCGGCGATTTCGTCGTCCTCGCGCGCCGTTTCCATGTAGGCCGCCCGCTCGGCTTCGACGAATTCGCGTTCGAAGAGTGCGATTTCCTCTGGATAATAAAACTCGACGATGTTCGTGGTCTTGCCCGTGCCGCGCGGGATCAGCCAGGAAACGACGAGCACGTGCGGGTACCACTCGATCATCAGATTGGGGTAGTACACCATCCAGATCGCGCCGTATTCGGGCGCCTTGCCGTTGCGCATGCGCAGCACTTCGTCTTGCCACTTGCGGTACACGGGGCTACCCGCCTTCGCCAGTTCCGCATGCACGCCCACCGTCTGCACGCTGTACCACTTGCCGAACTCCCATTGGAGGTCGTCGCAATTGACGAAACTGCCGAGACCGGGATGGAACGGCACGACGTGGTAGTCCTCGAGGTAGACCTCGATGAACGTCTTCCAGTTGTAGTTGCACTCGTGTACTTCGACGTGATCGAACATGTAGTCCGAAAAGTCGAAGTGATGGCGCGTGCCGAGGTCCGCGAGGTCTTTCGCGACGTCGCGGCCCTGGGTTTCGAACAGCAGGCCCTGCCAGTTCTGCAGCGGCGATGCGCCGAGGTTGAGGCAGGGGTTGTCGGCAAAATGCGGGGCGCCGAGCAGTTCGCCATCGAGGTTGTAGGTCCAGCGGTGCAGCGGGCACACGATGTTACCCGCCTGCCCGCGGCCGTTGAGCATGATCGCCTGCCGATGACGGCATACGTTCGAAAGCAGTTCGATTTCCGAGCGCTCGTTGCGAACGAGGACGCGGCCCTCGTTTTCGCTCGGCAAGGCGAAGTAATGCCCGGCCTCGGGCACCATCAGTTCGTGCCCGACGTAGCGGGGACCCTTCTTGAAGAGTACTTCCAGTTCGCGCGCGAGAAGCGCTTCGTCAAAGTAAGCCGTGACAGGCAGCTGGCTCGAAATGGCCTTGAGCTGCAACGCATTGCTCAGATTGGACATTCCCACTCCCGGTGAAGACGTGAAAGCAGTGAACAACCCAACCATCGAAGATTCGATTTGGGAAGCCGGCGATTATACCCTTTCCCTTCCCCTTGGGACAGATAAGTCTATGATTTGTGTAAAAAACCGCCGACGCCTGCCCGAATCCGGGCCATGCGGAGCCCGGGTCCGCCGTGCGGAGCGGGGGCATAAGCAGGTGCGCAAGCGAGTGCCCGCGCACGGTTGCGGCGCTGCGCGCGCCGGCCCCGCGGCACGCGGGCGGTGTGCGTGTTTCACCGACGCGACGCGGGCGGATGGGGCCTGTTGGGCGCTTTTGCCGTAGAATGTCCGACTTGTTTTCGAATTCACCCCTATCTTCGATGGCGAAAACCGTGTCCCGGGATCCTGCTGCGCCTGCCGCAGGCGGCCAAAACGGCAATGGCGGCAATGGCGGCGAGCTCCCGCTGCCTGACAGCTACGAAACGGCCGTCGCGGAACTGGAGCAGTTGGTCGCGCGGATGGAAGGTGGCGCGTTGAGCCTCGAGGAGTCGCTTGCCGCTTATCGGCGCGGCGCGGCGCTCGTGGCGTACTGTCAGCAACAACTGGAGAAGGTGGAGCAGCAAGTGCGCGTGCTCGACGGCGAGACGTTGAAGCCGCTGCCCGCCGGCACCTCTGCCGCGGACTGCGGAGACGATCTATGACATTTGAAGAATGGATGCGCGCGGTGCTCGCGCGCGTCGAATCGGCACTCGAACATTACCTGCCGGCAGCCGGTACGGAGCCGGCCCGGCTGCACGAAGCGATGCGATATGCGGTGCTCGGCGGCGGCAAGCGCGTACGGCCGCTGCTCGCGCATGCGGCCGGCGAACTGACGAGCGCACAGCCGAAGGCGCTGGAAGCCGCGTCGGCCGCGCTCGAGATGATTCACGTGTACTCGCTCGTGCACGACGACATGCCCTGTATGGACGACGACGCGCTGCGCCGGGGCAAGCCCACCGTGCACGTGCAGTACGACGAGCCCACGGCGCTGCTCGTCGGCGATGCGCTGCAGTCCCAGGCGTTCGTCGCGCTGACCGACGAGACGGTACTCGATGCGCGCCAGCAGGCGGCGCTCGTGCGCGAGCTCGCGTTCGCTAGCGGCTCGCTCGGCATGGCCGGGGGGCAGGCGATCGATCTCGCGAGCGTTGGCCTCACGCTGTCGCGGCCGCAGTTGGAGACGATGCACAGAATGAAGACGGGGGCGCTGCTGCGCGCGTCGGTGCGCATGGGCGCGCTGGCGGGCAGTACGCCCGACGCCGCGGCGATGCGTGCGCTCGACGCCTACGCGGCCGCTGTCGGGCTCGCCTTCCAGGTGGTCGACGACATTCTCGACGTCACCACCGATTCGGCAACGCTCGGCAAGACCGCGGGCAAGGACGCGAAGGACGGCAAGCCGACCTACGTGTCGATCATCGGGCTTGATGCCTCGCGGGCGTTGGCTGCGCAGCTGCGGCGCGACGCACACGAGGCGCTGGCACCGTTCGGTGCTCGGGCTCAGCGCCTGGCCGAGTTGGCCGACCTGGTCGTCAACCGGGTGAGTTAATGCGAAAGCCCGCCGGCGCGCGCGAAGGCTACGGGGTGCGCGAACAACGAAGCGGGCGCGTGAGATTTCCTACAATGGAACGACGATGTACGACTTGCTGAAAACCATCGACGACCCGGCGGACCTGCGCCGGCTAGACCGTCGTCAACTGAAGCCCCTCGCGGACGAGCTGCGTGCGTACGTGCTCGACAGCGTATCGCAAACGGGCGGGCACTTGTCGTCGAACCTTGGCACGGTCGAGTTGACGATCGCGCTGCATTACGTATTCGAGACGCCCCACGACCGCATCGTCTGGGACGTCGGCCATCAGACCTATCCGCACAAAATCCTGACCGGGCGCCGCGACCGCATGCATACGCTGCGCCAGCGCGGCGGCATTTCAGGCTTTCCGCGCCGCGTGGAATCGGAGTACGACACGTTTGGCACGGCTCATTCGAGCACGTCGATTTCGGCCGCGCTCGGCATGGCCATCGCGAGCAAGCTCGAAGGGCAGAACCGTTTCTCGATTGCCGTGATCGGCGACGGCGCGATGACGGCCGGCATGGCGTTCGAGGCCATGAACAACGCCGGCGTTTGTGACGACGTGCCGCTGCTCGTCATTCTCAACGACAACGACATGTCGATTTCGCCGCCTGTCGGCGCGCTGAATCGCCATCTCGCGCGACTGATGTCGGGCCGTTTCTACGCGGCCGCCCGCGCGGGCGTCGAACGTGTGCTGCGCGTCGCGCCGCCGGTGCTCGAACTCGCGCGCAAGCTCGAGGAGCACGCGAAGGGCATGGTCGTGCCGGCCACGCTCTTCGAGGAGTTCGGCTTCAACTACATCGGCCCGATCGACGGCCACGACCTCGATTCGCTGATCCCCACGCTGCAGAACATCCGCGAGCTGCGCGGCCCCCAGTTCCTGCACGTCGTGACGAAGAAAGGCCAGGGCTACAAGCTCGCCGAGGCCGACCCGGTGCTTTATCACGGCCCCGGCAAGTTCAATCCGGCCGAAGGCATCAAGCCGTCGTCGTCGCCGAGCAAGAAGACTTACACCCAGGTGTTCGGCGAGTGGCTCTGCGACGCGGCGGAACTCGATTCGCGCGTGGTCGGCATCACGCCCGCGATGCGCGAGGGCTCGGGGCTCGTCGAGTTCGAAAAGCGGTTTCCCGATCGCTACTTCGACGTCGGCATCGCGGAGCAGCATGCCGTCACGTTCGCGGGCGGGCTGGCGGCCGAGGGCATGAAGCCTGTGGTGGCCATCTATTCGACCTTCCTGCAGCGCGCTTACGACCAGTTGATTCACGACGTGGCATTGCAAAATCTGCCCGTCGTGTTTGCGATCGACCGTGCGGGCCTCGTCGGTGCCGACGGTGCAACGCATGCGGGCGCCTACGATCTTGCGTTCCTGCGCTGCATTCCGAACATGACGGTCATGGTGCCGTCCGACGAGAACGAATGCCGCCAGATGCTCTATACGGCGCTGCAGCAGCCGAACCCGACGGCCGTGCGCTATCCGCGCGGCGCCGGCACGGGTGTGGCCACGGTCAAGCAGATGACGGAGATTCCCGTCGGCCGCGGTGAGATTCGCCGCCAGTCCACGGCGGCCAAGGGCAGCCGCATCGCAATCCTCGCATTCGGCACGATGGTCGCGCCGGCGCTGGCTGCGGCGGAGAAGCTCGACGCCACGGTGGCCAACATGCGCTTTGTCAAGCCGATCGATGCCGAGCTCGTGCTCGAGCTCGCCAAGACGCACGACATGCTCGTGACGGTGGAAGAGGGTTGCGTGATGGGCGGGGCAGGCTCTGCCTGTATCGAATCCCTGCTCGCCAACGGGGTTGTTCGCCCCGTACTACAATTGGGCCTCCCCGACACCTTCATCGATCATGGCGATCCGGCGAAGCTGTTGGCGGAATGCGGTCTCGACGGCGCGGGGCTCGAGAAATCGATTCGCGCGCGGTTCCTCGAGCCTGCCGCCAAACTCGCGCAGCGCGTCGCATAAGCCATCGCGTGCCGCGCCGCCGCGTCGGCTGCCGCACGTTCCGCATGCATGCATGGGCCTTCGCGGCCCATGTTTCGTTATAGGCTTGACCAGACCTGCCGGGCACGGCGCGTCTGGCGCTGCGTCCTTCAGGACAGAACAACGATGAATCACATGAATCCAGCCTTCGTGATGCCCGACGTTCAGAGCTCGGTCGATACTCGCCAGATTGCTATTCAGCGAGTCGGCGTGAAGGGCGTACGGCATCCGCTGACGGTGCGCACACTGCGCGGGGACGCGCAGCCGACGGTCGGCACGTGGAATTTGGACGTCCATCTTCCGGCGGACCAGAAGGGCACCCATATGTCGCGCTTCGTCGCGTTGCTGGAAGACGGCTGTGCGCCGCTCGATTCGGCGACGATGCGCGCGATGCTCGCCGCGATGCTCGAGAAACTCGAAGCTTCGGCAGGCCGCATCGAGGTGACGTTTCCGTACTTCGTGAGCAAGACGGCGCCGGTTTCAGGCGTGTCGAGCCTGCTCGATTACGAAGTCACGATGACGGGTGAGTTGCGTGACGGTGCCCTGCGTGCCTTTTTGCAGGTGCTCGTACCGGTCACGAGCCTCTGCCCCTGCTCGAAGGAAATTTCGCAGTACGGCGCGCACAATCAGCGTTCGCACGTGACGATCCGGGCCGAGCTTGCGGCGGATATGCCGGCGGAAGAACTGATCCGGATCGCCGAGGAAGAAGCGTCGTGCGAGTTGTGGGGGCTGCTCAAGCGCCCGGACGAAAAGTTCGTGACCGAGCGCGCTTACGAGAACCCCAAGTTCGTCGAGGATCTCGTGCGCGACGTGGCGCGGCGCCTGGATGCCGACGAGCGCGTCGCGGCGTATGTGCTCGAAGCCGAGAACTTCGAATCGATCCACAATCACAGCGCTTACGCCGTGATCGAGCGCGATAAGCGCCATCCCGCCTGATTTTTTGCCCCGGTCCGCGGCCGGCATTCGTCCGAGAAGCATGAGCGAACGACAGCCGCGACGGCGCGCCCCGTGGCTCAACGAGCGAGCGAGGACAAATCCCAGCGCGGCTTGACGGTGAATGCGTAGTCGGTGCTGGCCTGCGCGGGCCAGCGCTGCAGGCGCAGCGTGCCTGCCAGCGCGATCATGGCGCCGTTATCGGTGCAAAGTGCAAGGTCCGGGTAATGAACGTCGAAGCCGCGGCGCCGCGCCGCGGTGGACAGCGCTTCTCGCAGTTGCCGGTTGGCGCCTACGCCCCCCGCCACGACAAGGCGCTTGAGCCGTGTTTTCTTCAACGCGGCGAGCGACTTGGCCGCGAGCACGTCCACGGCCGCATCCACGAAGCCGCGTGCGAGGTCGGCTTTGTCCTGTTCGCAGACGTTCGTGCCGAGCTTCTTCATATGCGTGAGCACGGCCGTCTTGAGCCCGCTGAAGCTGAAATCCAGATCGCCCGAATGCAGCATCGGGCGGGGCAGTACGACGGCGCCCGGTATGCCGAACTCGGCCAGCCGGGAGACTTCGGGGCCGCCCGGGTAGCCGAGGCCGAGCAGCTTGGCTGTTTTGTCGAATGCCTCGCCGGCTGCATCGTCGAGCGTTTCGCCGAGCGTGTCGTACTCGCCTACATCGGTGACGCGCATGAGCTGCGTATGGCCGCCCGAGACGAGCAGTGCCACGAACGGGAACGGCGGCGGCTCGGCCACCAGCAGCGGCGAGAGCAGGTGCCCTTCGAGATGATGGATGCCGATGATGGGTTTGTCCCACGCCATGGCGAGCGCATTGGCAATGCTCGCGCCGACGAGCAGGGCGCCGGCGAGGCCGGGGCCCTGCGTGAAGGCGATGGCGTCGATATCGGTGGTGCGGGCACCCGAGCGGGCCAGCACGTCCTCGAGCAGCGGCAGCGCGCGGCGGATGTGGTCGCGCGAGGCGAGTTCCGGCACGACGCCGCCGTATTCGCGATGCATGGCGATCTGCGAATGGAGGGCGTGCGCGAGCAGGCCGCGCTGCGAATCGTAGAGCGCGAGGCCTGTTTCGTCGCAGGAGCTTTCGATGCCGAGAACGAGCATGATGCAAAGGCAGCCGCGGCGAGGCGCGGGTGCGGTGGGCATGAAGAGGAAACGTAGAAGTATATCAGTGCGCCCGGCGGTGCCTCGCGGGCGGTTAGAATGCGCGGCATGGAATCTTTCGACATAGCGGTGATCGGCGCGGGTGCGGCCGGAATGATGTGTGCCGCGGTGGCCGGCCAGCGCGGGCGGCGCGTGGTGTTGATCGACCATTCGCCGCGGCTTGCGGAGAAGATCCGGATCTCGGGCGGCGGCCGCTGCAATTTCACCAATCTGCATGCGGGCCCCGCGAACTATCTCTCGGCCAATCCGCATTTTTGCCGTTCGGCGCTGGCGCGCTATACGCCGCGCGATTTTCTCTCTTTGCTGAAGGCGCACCGCGTGAGCTGGCACGAGAAGCACCGTGGCCAACTGTTCTGCGATCATTCGAGCGAAGCGATTATCGACATGCTCAAGGCCGAGTGCGATGCCGGGAGCATTGCATGGCGACGCCCCGTGGCCGTCGAGGCGATCCGCCATACGGACGGGCGCGGCTTCGTGCTCGATTCGAGTGCGGGGGCGATAGCGGCGCGCGCGCTCGTCATTGCCACTGGCGGCCTCTCTATCCCGAAAATCGGTGCGACCGATTTTGCCTATCGCGTTGCCAAACAGTTCGGCCACAGGCTCGTCGATACGCGGCCGGCGCTCGTGCCGCTCACGTTTTCGTCCGATCAATGGGCGCCCTTCGCGACGCTCTCGGGGGTATCGCTCGAAGTCGAGATTTCGGTGGGCGGCAAGAAGCCCACGGCCGCGTTCGTGGAAGACCTGTTGTTCACCCATCGGGGCATTTCCGGGCCCGGCGTGCTGCAGATTTCGAGCTACTGGCAATCGGGCGAGACCGTGCGCATCGATCTGCTGCCTGGCCGCGATCCGGGCGGCGAGCTGCTTGCCGCCAAGGCCGCGACGAAGCGTCAGATCGGCAGCCTGCTGGCGGAGTGGGTGCCGGCGCGCCTGGCTCATGCCTGGCTCGAAACCCACGACGTGGCGCCGGACGCACGCCTCGCGGATCTGCCCGACAAGGCGCTGCGCCGCGTAGGCGAGGCGCTCTCGCATTGGACGCTCGTGCCGAGCGGCACGGAGGGTTATCGCAAGGCCGAAGTGACGAAGGGGGGCGTCGATACGCGCGAGCTCTCTTCGGCGACGATGATGAGCGAGCGCGTGCCGGGCCTTTTCTTCGTGGGTGAAGCCGTCGATGTCACGGGTTGGCTTGGTGGTTACAACTTCCAGTGGGCGTGGGCCTCGGCCGTGGCCGCAGGGCAGGCCGCGGCCGAAGTTGCACTCGGCGCTTGACAACTTGGGTGAATTTATGCAGAACGTCTGCTATACTCCCGAACCTTTGTGATATTTCCGCCTCTGGAAACATGACGATCATCCGCGTTAAAGAAAACGAGCCCTTTGAAGTCGCGATGCGCCGCTTCAAGCGCACGATCGAGAAGAACGGTCTGCTGACTGAACTTCGTGCGCGCGAGTTCTACGAGAAGCCGACGGCTGAGCGCAAGCGCAAGAAGGCCGCTGCGGTGAAGCGCCATTTCAAGCGCCTGCGCAGCCAGATGCTGCCGAAGAAATTCTACTGATCGAAGTATTTTCCAGCGCGGCGGCCGCCGCGATGTGGCTTTGCCGCTTTGGGCCTTGGGGGCCTTCGGACCTTTGGGACCTTTGGTACCTTTGGGACCTTTGGTACCTTTGGGACCTTTAGTACCTTTAGTACCTTTAGGACCTTTAGTACCTTTAGGGCCTTCGGGTCGAGCGCCGCTGCGTTGGCCGGATGGGGGGCGGCGTGCCCGTGTACGACGGCTGCCTTTGCGGCGCTCTCGCACCCGCTGTCCGATCATGATCGCCGGCGTCGCTACCCAGCGCAACGGGCGTGCGAGAACCCGCTTGAGGAAAGGTCCCAAGCGGGTTTTTGCGCTCATGCAGGCGGCGCGCTATTTTCCTTTCTCTATGGATCCGGGTGAAAGATGAGTTTGAAGGACCGCATCAACGATGACATGAAGGCGGCTATGCGCGCGCGCGAAACGCAGCGCCTGGCCACGGTTCGCCTGCTGCTGGCGGCGATCAAGCAGCGCGAAGTCGACGAACGGACCACGCTGGACGATGCCGGCATCACGGCCGTCATCGACAAGATGATCAAGCAGCGCAAAGACTCGATCAGCCAGTTCGAGGCGGCCGGCCGCACGGACCTCGTCGAACAGGAGAGCGCGGAGTTGGCCGTACTGGCGGCCTATATGCCCGAGCAGATGTCGGAGGCCGAGATCGCCGCCGAGGTGCGGGCGGCGGTGGCGCAAACAGGCGCGGCCGGCCCGCAGGACATGGGCAAGGTGATGGGCTTGCTCAAGGGCAAACTCGCGGGCCGCGCCGATATGACGGCCGTTTCCGGGCTCGTGAAGGCGGCGCTCGCGAAGTAAAGGGGCGGCCGGCCTCCGCGCGTTGCGCGGCAGGTCCGGCCCGAACGCGCACGCAACGTGATTCCGCACTCGTTCCTGCAGGACCTCTTGAATCGCGTCGATATAGTCGACGTGGTGGGCAAGTACGTCCAGCTGAAAAAGGGCGGCGCGAATTTCATGGGGCTGTGCCCGTTTCACAACGAGAAGAGCCCCTCGTTCACCGTGAGCCCGACCAAGCAGTTCTACCACTGCTTCGGCTGCGGCGCGCACGGCACGGCGATCGGCTTTCTGATGGAGCATGCCGGGCTCGCATTTCCCGAGGCCGTCAACGAGCTGGCGCAGTCGGTCGGCCTCACGGTGCCGCAGGAGCCGTCGCCCATACGCGCCGGGGGCGGAGGGCCGGGGGGCGAGCGCTACGGCGGCGAGCGATCCGCGGGGTACGACTACAAGGCGAGCAGCGCGTTGTCGGATCTCATGCAGACCGCCTGCGACTACTACCGCAAGGCGCTGCGCGGCGCACCCGAAGCCATCCGCTACCTCAAGAAGCGCGGGCTGACAGGCGAAATCGCGGCGCGCTTCGGCCTTGGCTATGCGCCTGACGGCTGGCAAAACCTCGAGGCGGTTTTTCCCGATTACCGCAACGATTCGCTCGTCGAAGCGGGGCTCGTGATCGTGAGCGAGAAGACGGATGCACAGGGGCAGGCGCGCCGCTACGATCGTTTCCGGGAACGGATCATGTTCCCAATCCGCAACGTCAAAGGGCAGGTGATCGGCTTCGGCGGGCGGGTGCTCGAATCGGGCGAGCCGAAGTATTTGAATTCGCCGGAAACGCCGCTATTTAGCAAGGGAAGCGAGTTGTATGGCCTGTTCGAGGCGCGCCTCGCGATCCGTGAGGCGCGTTTCGTGTTGGTCGTGGAAGGGTATATGGACGTGGTGGCGCTCGCGCAGCTCGGGTTTCCGAACGCCGTTGCGACGCTGGGCACGGCCTGTACCCCCGTGCATGTGCAGAAGCTGCTGCGGCAGACCGATACCGTGGTGTTCAGCTTCGACGGCGATGCGGCGGGGCGCCGCGCGGCGCGGCGCGCGCTCGACGCATGCCTGCCCCACGCGGCCGACAACCGGACGATCCGGTTCCTGTTCCTGCCCGCTGAGCACGACCCCGATAGTTATGTCCGGGAGTTTGGCAAGGAGGCGTTCGCCGAGCAGATCGACCGCGCGATGCCGTTGTCGCAGTTCATGTTGAGCGAAGTGGTGGCCGGCAAGGAGCTCGATACGCCGGAAGGGCGCGCCCGTGCGCTTTTCGACGCGAAACCGCTCCTGCAGGCGCTGCCGCCCAATGCGCTGCGCGCACAGATCATGCACATGTTCGCGGAGCGGCTCGACGTGCCGTTCGACGAGGTTGCGGCACTGTGCGACGTCGATGCCCGGATCGTGGCCGCGGCCCGGCCGGCACCGGCGCGCAACGACCGGCGGCGCGTAACGGGGATCGAACAGCGCGCGCTGCGCAATCTCGTCATGTATCCGCGCATCGTGGCGGTGCTCGACGAGCACGACGAGGAAAGCCTTTACGCGCAGGCGCACGGCGAACTCTTTGCCGAAGTGGCGACGCACGCCCGCGCATTGGGGGAGCCGGCCGAGTTTCGCTTGTTGTCCGATTTGCTGCGTACGGGCGCCAACGCGGCGACGTTCGAGGAAATCTTTCGTGAAATTCTGGCCTATGATGAAAATGTGCGTGATTTGCTGCTCCAGAGCCCGGAACAGGACGCCGCCATCGAACAGCACCGCGAACGCGAACGCATCGCGGGCGAAGAACTCCAGGCGGCCATCCGGAAAATGCGTTACGACGCCTGCTGTCAGCGGCTCGAGCGCCTCTCGCGGCAATCGAAGCTCACTTCGGAAGAGATGGCGGAATACGCCGACCTGGATCGCCAGCGTGCGGAGATGAAGCGCAACCTCGGCCTCTGACGGGCCGGGTAGACAGCGTGTGCTATAATAAAAGGTTTCCAGCGGATTGATTTTTCAGGATTTCTGGCAGAGGCGCACAGATACGGCGAGGGCGGAATAGCAATGGCGAAGACGACAGGCGCAAAGGCGGCAGCGGTGACGGGTTCGGGCAAAGGCAAGCGCTCCGGTTCCGGCAAGCCGGCGTCGCAGGCAGTGCGCAAGGCGTCCGAGGCCAAGGCTGCGGCCCCGGTTGCCGCCAGGAAATCGGCAGGTAAGACCGCGCCAGGTAAGGCAGCGGCAGGTAAGACGGTTGCTCGAGCTTCGGCGGTGGCGGCCGGTGTGACGAAGGCGGCGAAAGCGACCGCCAGACCGAAAGCGGAGACGGGAGCCGCCGCTGAGCGGGCAGTAAAGCGGGCAGGTTCGAAAAGCGTAGTGGGCGCGGCTGCCAGGCCGGACGATTCGGCAGTGCGCGAAGCCCAGGTATCCACGGTGCAACCGGCTGAAGTCCAACAGCCGCGAGTCGAGACTAATGCCGGTACGGCGAACTCCATGACGAAAAAGCTGAACGAAGTATCCGTCGATGACGACGCAACCCAGGCCGACGAACAGCAGACGGCGCCTCCGGGCAAGGCCGAGAAGGCCAGAGCGCGCGACCGTCGCGCGAAGGAGAAGGCGCTTCTGAAGGACGCATTCGCGTCGACTCAGCCGGGCACCGCCGAGGAGCTCGAGGAACGCCGTTCGAAGCTGCGTGCGCTGATCAAGCTGGGCAAGGAGCGGGGCTTCCTGACCTACGCCGAAATCAACGACCACCTGCCCGACAACTTCACGGAAACGGAAGCGATCGAGGGCATCATCAGCACGTTCAACGACATGGGCGTGGCGGTGTACGAGCAGGCGCCCGATGCCGAGACGCTGCTGTTGAACGACAACGCGCCGAATGTGGCGTCGGATGACGAAGTCGAGGAAGAGGCGGAAGTCGCGCTTTCGACGGTCGACTCCGAATTTGGCCGCACGACCGACCCGGTGCGGATGTACATGCGCGAAATGGGCACCGTCGAGCTGCTCACGCGTGAAGGCGAAATCGAGATCGCGAAGCGGATCGAGGACGGTCTCAAGCACATGGTGATGGCGATTTCGGCGTGCCCGACGACGATCGCCGACATCCTCGTCATGGCCGAGCGTGTGGCGAACGACGATCTGCGCATCGACGAACTCGTCGACGGCCTGATCGATCCGAATGCCGAAGACACCGACGGCTTCTCGGCGCAGGAAGCCGAATCGATCGAGAACGAGAACGAGGCAGCCGAGGAAGAGGACGAGGAAGAAGAGGAGGAGGACGACGGCGCGGCGCAGGCAACGGCCAATGCGGCGCAGCTCGAGGCCTTGAAGCGCACCTCGCTCGACAAGTTCGCGCTCATCAGCGAGTGGTTCGACAAGATGCGCCGAGCCTTCGAGAAGGAGGGCTACAAGTCGAAGTCGTACCTCAAGGCGCAAGAGGCGATTCAGAACGAACTGATGTCGATCCGCTTCACCGCGCGCACCGTCGAGCGCCTGTGCGACACGCTGCGTGCGCAGGTGGACGAAGTGCGTCAGGTCGAGCGTCAGATTCTGCACATCGTCGTCGACAAGTGCGGCATGCCGCGTGCGGAGTTCATCGCGCGCTTCCCGAGCAACGAAACGGACCTGGACTGGGCCGAGAAGATCGTTGCCGAGAGCCACCCGTACAGCGCGGTGCTCTCCCGCAATATTCCCGCGATCCGCGAGCAGCAGCAGCGTTTGCTCGACCTGCAGGCGCGCGTGGTGCTGCCGCTGAAGGATCTGAAGGAAACGAACCGTCAGATGGCGGCCGGCGAATTGAAGGCGCGTCAGGCCAAGCGTGAAATGACCGAGGCGAACCTGCGTCTCGTGATTTCGATCGCAAAGAAGTACACGAACCGTGGCTTGCAGTTCCTCGACCTGATTCAGGAAGGCAACATCGGCCTGATGAAGGCGGTGGACAAGTTCGAATATCGTCGCGGCTACAAGTTCTCGACATACGCAACGTGGTGGATCCGCCAGGCCATTACGCGTTCGATCGCGGACCAGGCGCGCACGATCCGTATTCCGGTTCACATGATCGAGACGATCAACAAGATGAACCGTATTTCGCGGCAGATCCTGCAGGAAACGGGCCTCGAGCCCGATCCGGCTACGCTCGCCGAGAAGATGGAAATGCCCGAGGACAAGATCCGCAAGATCATGAAGATCGCGAAGGAGCCGATCTCCATGGAAACGCCGATCGGGGACGACGACGATTCGCATCTTGGCGATTTCATCGAGGATACGAACACGGTTGCGCCGTCGGATGCCGCGTTGCACGCGAGCATGCGCGACGTGGTGAAGGACGTGCTCGATTCGCTGACGCCGCGCGAAGCGAAGGTGCTGCGCATGCGCTTCGGTATCGAGATGAGCACCGATCACACGCTCGAAGAAGTGGGCAAGCAGTTCGACGTCACGCGCGAGCGGATTCGCCAGATCGAGGCCAAGGCGCTGCGCAAGCTGCGTCATCCGAGCCGCTCGGATAAGCTCAAGTCGTTCCTCGAAGGCAGCTAATCGAGTATCATTCTGTGCCAGGCCCGGCGTGAAGACACCGGGTCTTTTTTTGTCCTTTCGGCGATCGGTCTGATTCGCTATTTTGGGCCCGTAGCTCAGGGGTTAGAGCAGTCGACTCATAATCGATTGGTCGTTGGTTCGAAACCAACCGGGCCCACCAAGTTTAATCGTCGCATCGAGCAACGGCTGTTGTCAGCAAGGCGCATTTGCGCCAGCGCGCTCTCTCGCAGTGCAGTGATATCCCGCTTCGGGCCGCCCCGAACATACGACCGTATTCCCGACTGAACTGCGATGGACTCTCGTATCCAACCTCGAATACCGCCGTCGAAACATCGCGGTGCTCGTTCAGCATCAACCGCTTCGCTTCATTGAGGTGCAACCATTTCTTTCGCCTCGGCCAATCCTGTTCGGCTATGGTGAAAGGGCTCACTCGCGCTACGAATGTCCCTGATCGTCCGCATGGTTGATGTCACGCGTCACGTCAATCCTGTCTCTTGGTCCACTCGGTCACGCGGCCCGCATCGGCGGTCACGATACCAGCGCCGCGAGATCTGATATGCTCCCCGGCAACCAATAAAAACACTACCGAGGGCGATAGCCAATGGCAGCGCACTGCACATTCGTTCTGAACGGGCAGCCGCTTAGCAAACTGGTTTGTGATGGGCTGACCTTTCCGGCTTTCTCTGGCGACGTCGGGCATGAAAACAAGCCGGCCGATACAGCGTTGGCAAAGGCGGGGCCTATCCCAAAGGGGCGCTACTACATCATCTCTCGAGAAAGTGGTGGGCGCCTTGGCTGGTTGTGGGACCCCATCAAAGATGAGTTCAGCGACTCCCACCGCAGTGAGTGGTTCTCGCTACATCCCATGGCTCAGCCGATGGCCGATTGGGTCATCGTGAATGGTATCCGTCGCGATAATTTTCGTCTCCATCCTGCTGGCCGACAGCGGCTCAGCGAGGGCTGCATTACCCTCACGGATAAATCGCGTTTCAATCAGCTTCGAAGCTACCTTCTTTCGCTTCCGCCCAGCTACATCCCGGGCACGAAGTCGCGGTACTACGGTGTCGTGGAGGTGAAATGAAATATGTGCTGCGCGCAGTGATCGTAATGGTGCTGACGTACATTTACCTGAAGCTGATCTATAGCTGGCAGTGGGTCGACGATCTCCGCAAGAGTCCCGTCGGGCAGAAAGTATATTTCTTCCTCGCTGGTCTATTCAACGTGCAAGGGGCCGACGAAGGCGAAACGCTGCTACTGCTGTTCTATTTTTTCGTCGCGTTGGTCGTGGCGTGCCTTACCGTTTGCGCTGCCTTCCGATTCGTCGTTCGACCTTACTTGGGCGGTCCGGCAAAGAGGCCTCATAGGTGATCTACGGTACTGGCCGGCTTCGCGCTGCAGCATATTCGACGAGATGCCCTCTGTCTGAGCGCTCGGCCTTGCAGAAAGGGGTATCTAAAAGGATCGCAGTTTTCGATATATTACATATTGCTTTCGATGTGGGGTGTGCGTCAAAATGACTCACTGGTTTAAGATCAGTTCGTGGAAAGAACGACTCATCGAGTTCGGGTTGACTCAAACTTTGTTGTTTTTGGTATCTGGGCGATATCGATTTTCATTCAGAATGGCTCCGCGGCTGGTATCCTAAATCCCCCGGTACCGACCGAATCTCAGTTATCACTGGTGTTCTGCGTGCGGCCGGGTTAGAAAGTACGGTCGGCGTGAATGTTTACGGTAGACGCAGGCGTTCGTGGCGACACGTCTAGACGAATCTCGCGCCGGCGCAGTTCGCGAAGGCACACGAAACAACGGGATTTTTAACCTCGGACTCTAGCTGCCATCCGTACTAAAACCGGGGGCAGGTCACTCGCTGTCGACGTAATCGCGCTTTACAAGGCGCTCGGTGGAGGCTGGAAAGACGACGAGAGCACGGCGCTGACCGGCTCGGCATCATCTGAGGAGCGTGAGAGGCGTAACAGCCGAATGGCAATGCCCGATAAATGATCGATGCGAAGATGCGGCGGCGGGCAACCCGTTCAAGAGACGTCTTGTGACTTCCGCGGCGCGCAGATCTGACTGACGATAAAGCGGATCAACAAGGCCGATATCGAACAGCACTCAGTCGGATGTCAGAAATTCTTTTAGCTTTTTGGCTTCCTCGGGGAGCTGCAGTCTACCGAGCGCGCGGCTCTCGATCTGGCGGATCCGTTCCCGTGTCATCTTGAACAGCTTGCCGAGATCGTCGAGTGTGCTGCCCGTTCCGGTATCGATGCCGTAGCGTATCCGCAGTATCTTGGCTTCGCGAGCAGGCAACCGGTCGAGCGCCTCGTTGAGCGCGACGCGCATGCGCGCGCGGGTCGCGGCGTCGAGCGGGGAGTCTGCATGCGGGTCTTCCATCAGGTCGACCATCGATTCGTCGGAGTCGAGCGTGCCGACCGGCGAATCGAGCGAAAGGATCTGGCGATCGGCTTTCAGGAGTGTCCGAACCTTGGATTCCGGCAGCTTCATGCGAGCGGCAAGGACCCGCAGGCTGGGATTCCGCCCCGTCTGTTGCCGGACCTCCCGCTCGATCCGGCGCAGCCTGTGAATGGCATCGACAAGATGCACCGGGAGCCGGATCAAGCGCGTATGGTCGGCAAGCGCGCGTGTGACCGCCTGCCGTATCCACCAGGTCGCGTAGGTGGAAAACTTCCAGCCACGCCGGTATTCGAACTTGTCGACTGCTCTCAGCAAGCCGATATTGCCTTCCTGGACCAGATCGAGGAACGGCATCCCGCGGTTGATGTATCGTTTTGCGATCGAGACGACGAGCCTGAGGTTGGCCTCGGTCAGTTCCCGCTTGGCGCGCTGTATGCCGGACTCCGACACGCGAACGATCCTTTTGATTTCTTGCAGCCGCGTCAGAGGCAAGCCCGGATGCGTTTCGATACCGGCCAGTTCCTCGCGCAAGCGGTCGATCGCCTGCGTGGTGAAGCGCATGCGCGCCAGTTCGGTCTGGATCGCCAGGCAGGCGTTGACTGCCGCAGGCTCGCCGGCGTTGTGTTCGGCCGCCAGTCGTTCCGACAGTGTCCGCACGCTCGAGAAAATCGCGAGGCAGGCATGGGTCAGAGCCTGCAGCGTCGCTTCGTCGCCATCCGCCTTCGCCGGGTCGCGCTCGAAAGCGTCTTCCGTGTCGATGGTGTCGGCGGAATCGACGCCTCGCACCGCCTGCACAGGAATGGGCGCGCCCGGTATCTCACGCGGTCCTTCGTCGTCGGACAGGCCGTCGATCAATGCGTCGATGCGCATCTTTCCGGCACGGACGAGTTCGACGTCCTCGAGCAGTGTACGAACAATCGAAGGGCAGCCGGAGATTGCGCGGACGATTTCGTTGTAACCGTTCTCGATGCGCCTCCCGATCTCAACCTCTTGCTCACGCGTCAATAGCTCGGCGGAGGTCATTTCGCGCATATACATCCGGACAGGGTCTGTCGTGCGGCCGAATTCGGCATCGACTGTCGACAGGGTATCCTGTGCCTCCTCGATGATCTGCTCGTCGGACGCCGCACCGTGCATCATGTCATTGAGCAGCGATGTTTCCGCATCGGGCATCTGCTCGTACACGGCGATGCCCATGTCCTTGAACGCGTCGACCACGATGCCCAGTGCCGGCGATTGCGCGAAATTGCCCGGAAAACAATCGTTGATCTGTGCATGCGTCAAGAAGCCCTGCGCCTTTCCGAGCTCGATCAACGCCTGCATCTGCTGCTGCTGTTCCGAGCGTTCGCGCGCGGCAGCGGAAAAACGTCGCGGCGACGGCGGCCTGCTGCGTCGCGGCTTTGTATGCAGTGAGCTGCCGGTGTACACATCTTCTGTCGCCGCAGGCATGTCCGCTGCAAGATCGTCTGGCTCATAGTCGACCAACATTTCAATTCTCCCCGGGGGGCGTTCGTCTTCGTCACGCCGTTTGCTGTGTCGTTCGCCATATCGATGCCGTGTTCGAACAGCTCGACGATCCGGCGTAATGCTTCTGGCTGGCGCTGTGCGCAGGTTCTCAGTGCTGCGGACCGATCTGCGCGAGCATTGCTTCGATGACACCGAACCCGAGGCGATCGGCCGGATCGAGCGCGCGCAACTTGCCAACCAGCGCGCGAGCGACATCGCGTTCGCCGAGCCGCACGTTGATGAACGCGAGCGCTTTCAGCGTAAACAGCCAGAAGCGGGCGGGGCCGGGCATCGAGAAATCGGCGGCGTCCGCGTGCACCATCCGCCAGTCGCTGGCGAGCGACGCCTGCTCGGCCGCCACGGCGAGCGCCTTGGTGGCGACCTGATGCGCCTGCGCGAGCTCGCCCGCTGCGGCATGGAACTTGTAGAGCAGGTAGTACGCGGGCAGGCTGCGCGGCGCGCACAGCACGGCCGCCCACAGCGCCGCGCCAATCTCGTCGCGCGCGGCGCCTCGTACCGAGTCGATCAGGTGCCGGATCGACTCGGGCACGTCGCCACCGAACAGTTCGCTGGATTCGACGCCGGTCATCAGGTTCACCAGACCTCCGTGCCGGCGACGAGGCGTGCGACCGGCTCGCCTTGTTCCAAATGGCTCGTGAAGATCTCCTCGACGTCGGCCGGGGTGACGCCGCTGTAGAGCACGGCTTCCGGGTAGACGACCACGTTCGCGCCGCTATCGCACGGGCCGAGGCAGCCCGAGTAGGTGATTGCGACCGTGTCGTACGCCTGGCGTTTCTGCTGCTCGGCCCAAAATGCCTGCAGCAGCGCGGTCGAACCCTTGCCGCCCGCGCAAGAGCCGCGCGGATGCTGCGGTGGCCGGTTCTGCGTACAGACGAATACGTGTCGGACAGGACGAGGCATCGCG
This sequence comes from Trinickia caryophylli, assembly GCF_034424545.1. Classification (NCBI taxonomy): domain Bacteria; kingdom Pseudomonadati; phylum Pseudomonadota; class Betaproteobacteria; order Burkholderiales; family Burkholderiaceae; genus Trinickia; species Trinickia caryophylli. Next base: position 1,868,863 of record NZ_CP139971.1, read on the forward strand.
GTATTCCTCCTTTAACCGAATAGACCGAATAGACCGAATCAACCGAACTTGAACAGGATCCCGTGGCCGCCCCGCGGGTATTCCCATTCGATGTTTTGATGGTCGCTGCACAGGATGCGGCAGCTTCCGCACTCGAGGCAGCCGTCGGTGATGAGCGTCACCGACCCGTTGCCTTCGGCCTTGTAGCACGACGCCGGACAGACGAACGTGCAGCTCTTCAGCCCGCATTCGTTCAGGCAGACGTCCGCGTCCTTGATGCGGATGTGAGGCCGGCCCGCGTCGACGCGGTAGCGGTTCTGGAACAGCTTCTCCTCGACGTTGACTGTCACGGTCACGGTGCTCATCGGAATGCCCTCCAAAGTTTGTATGCGTCTCCGACGAGACCGGCGAGCGAACGGCTCTTGCGGAAACTCGACATGATCGACCGCTGCTTGGTCTTCTTGTCGACGCCGTCGACGGTGATCATCGTGCGCGCGGCGTTCGCGACGAGATCCGGATAGGTCGTGAAGAACTGCGGATTGCGGTGCAACGTGTTCGGCATGTCGCGATACTTGCGCAGATCCTTCATCACGAAGCTCTCGTCGAGCTTCGACTTGTACGCCTTCAGCTCGGCTGCCCGATAGCCGCGGTTGGCCGCCTTCGCGGCGATGACCGTCTCGGCGGCGAGACGCCCCGTCGTCATCGCAAGGTTCGAGCCCTCGCGGTGCGCTGCGTTGACGAAGCCGCCGGAGTCGCCGACGATCATCCAGCCGTTGCCGTATACCTGCGGTATCGCGTGAAAGCCGCCTTCCGGGATCAGGTGCGCGCAGTATTCCTTCATCTCGCCGCCCGCGATCAGCGGCGCGATCGATGGATGCCGCTTCATCTGCTCGATCAGCACGTACGGGCTGGTGCGGTTCGCATTGCGCTTGAAGTCGGACAGCATGCAGCCGACGCCGATCGTCAGCGATTCCTTGTTCGTGTACAGGAAGCCCGTGCCCATCATCCCGTCGGTGATCCGGCCGACCATTTCGATGACGACGCCTTCTTCCTCGCCGATGTTGAAGCGCTGGCGGATGGTTTCCTCGGGCATGAACAGGATTTCCTTGACTGCGAGCGCGACGTTGCCCGCGTCGATTTCGCCGTGAAAGCCCGCCTTGCGCGCGAGCGTCGAATTCACGCCGTCGGCAAGAACCACCACGTCCGCGTAGACGTCGCCCTGCTCGCGATCGCACTGCACTCCCACCACCTGGTCGCCGTCGAAGATCAGGTGATTGACGGTCGTCTCGCAGATGAGAAGCGCACCCGCTTCGCGTACCTTCGACGAGAACCACTTGTCGAACTGCGCGCGGATGATCGTGTAGCGGTTGTACGGCGGCTTGTTGTAGTCGTCGCTGCGCACGTGCGTACCGACGAACGATGTGTCGTCGAGCATCCACAGACGCTGCTCGATGATGTGGCGCTCGAGCGGTGCGTCGTCGCGGAAGTCGGGGATGATCTCCTCGAGTGCCTTTGCATACAGGATCGCGCCTTGCACGTTCTTGCTGCCCGGGTACTCGCCGCGCTCGATCTGCAGCACTTTCAGGCCGGCCTTGGCCATCGTGTATGCCGCTGCGTTGCCCGACGGCCCCGCGCCGACGACGATCGCGTCGAATTGCGAAGGTTTTTTCATTTCATTCCTCCTTATGCGACCTGCTTGCCGCGTATCGACAAGTGTTCGGCGAATGCCTGGGTGAGCGCGGGCAGCACCTGCATCGCGTTGCCGACGATGCCGAAATGCGCGAAGTCGAAGATCGGCGCATTGGGATCCGTGTTGATCGCGACGATCACGTCCGAGCTCTCCATGCCGACGCGGTGCTGGATCGCACCCGAGATGCCGGCCGCGATGTACAGCTTCGGCCTCACGGTCTTGCCGGTCTGGCCGACCTGCCGGTCCGCCTCGACCCAACCCGCCTGCACGCATGGTCGCGTCGCGCCGACCTCGCCGCCGAGCACGCGCGCGAGTTCGAACACGAGGCGGAAGTTTTCGGGGTTCTTCAGGCCCTTGCCGCCGCTCACGATCACGTCGGCATACGGAAGGTTGATCCGGTTGCTGTTAGCGTCGGCGATGAAATCGAGCAGCTTCGTGACGATGTCGGTCTCTACCATCCCGAGGGTTTCCTGCACGATCCCGCCCGTGCGGCCGGCCTCGGCGCGCGGCATGGCCATCACGCGCGGTCGTACGGTCGCCATCTGCGGTCGGTATGCGAGCGTCATGATCGTGCAGAGCAGCGAACCGCCGAACGTCGGCCGCGTCGCCGCGAGCGCTCGCGATGCCGGGTCGATGTTGAGCTCGGTACAGTCCGCGGTGAGGCCGGTCAGCAGTGTTGTCGCGACCGAGCCGGCGAGATCGCGACCCATCGACGTCGCGCCGAGCAGCAGGATTTCTGGCTGATACTTGTTGACGAGATCGGTGAGCGCCTTCGTGAACGGCTCGTTGCGGTAGCCGAGCAGCACCGGGTCGTGAATCACGTAGGCCTTGTCGGCACCGTACGTGAACGCCTCGGCGGCGAACCGCTCGAGCGGCTCGTCGGGGCCGCCGAGCACGGCGACCGACACGTCGCTGCCGAGCTTGTCGGCGAGCTTGCGCGCCTCGCCGACGAGTTCCCACGACACGCTGTGCACATGACCGCGGTCGTGCTCGACGAACACCCAGACGCCCTTGTACGCCTTGAGGTGTTCGGGCAGCTCCAGATTGCGGCCGCCGGCCTTCTTCACCGGTGCGGCAGGCTTGTTGTCGGCGGGGGTCGTCATGTCGATTCCTTCATCAGCAGGTCGGTTTCGAGCGTCGGATGACGCGTGAAGATCTTCTGCAGCAGGTTCAGCGATACGTCGCGCAGCGTCGATGTGTCGACGTCGAGCATCTCCGCCTTTTCGGTGCGTGGCGTCGGGCCGAAGACCTTGCTGACGACGGTCGGCGACCCCTTCAGGCCGATCTTCGTCAGATCCTCGATGCCTGCCTGCTCCTTGTTCCATTTCCGGACGGGAAAGCCCGCAGCGTGGATCATCGCGGGCAGCGCAGCGAAGCGCAGCTCGTTGGTGTTTTCGAGCATCGTGATGAGGCAGGGGAGTTGGGTCTTCAGCACCTGCACGCCACCCTCCGCGCGGCGCTCGACGACGGCCGTGCGCGCATCGAGATCGATCTCGACGATCCGCGACACGTAGGTCAGCAACTGGAGCCCCAGGCGCTTCGCGATGCCGGGGCCGACCTGCGCGGTATCGCCGTCGATCGTCTGCTTACCGGTGAACACGATGTCGACCGCCTGTTCGCGAGCGATCTGCCGGATGCCGGCCGCGAGTGCGTACGACGTCGCGAGCGTGTCGGCGCCCGCGAACGCGCGGTCGGTGACGAGGATCGCGTCGTCTGCCCCGTAGCTCACGCATTTGCGCAGCGCGTCCTCGGCTTGCGGCGGGCCCATGCAGAGTGCGGTGACCCGGCCGCCGAACTGGTCCTTCAGCCGCAGCGCCTCTTCGAGCGAGAACAGGTCGTACGGATTGGGGATCGCGGGTACGCCCTGCCGCATGATTGTGTTGGTGACCGGATGGACGCGTATCTGCGCCGAATCCGGAACCTGCTTGATGCAGACGACGATGTGCATGGTCGATCCTCCGTCACGCGGCGTCGCGCGCCGGCAGCGACGCGCGGAGATTGTCGACGGATACGTGCTGCCGGCCGCCGACGTCCTGAAACACCTTGAAGACCTTTTCGTCGGCAGGCGTCGATTCGACGAAGTCGCCGTAGGCCCGAACGAGCAGATCGTGATAGGCGGTGAACAGCGCAACTTCGTTGTCATGCGGGAGCACCGTCTGCTGCCGGATGTATTGGAAGAAGCGCTTGAGAATATGCAGGCGGCACACGTCGACCACTTTCTGGTCGAACAAGACACCGAAGAACTGCAGGAAATCCTCGGCGGACGACAGTGTTTTCATTCTTTCGGCAAGGTGCGTCATGGTGAATCACTCCGGACGGCAAAAAGTGGACGGCGCGCGCACGGCGTCCATGCAGCCATCTGCGCAGCATGGATCGTCGCTCGCGTCGGCGATCGGCGGCGTCGGGCCGCCGTAGGTCGATTGTTCGAGCCGGGCAACCCGGTCGAGCAGGCACGCGAGTGCCTTGCCGACCGGATCGGGAATCAGATGGTGGTTCAGATCGACGCCGTGCGTGGCGCGCCGGGCACGCGGCACGACAACCCGGCCCGGAATGCCGACGACGGTTGCGTTTTCCGGCACCGGATCGATGACGACCGAATTGGCCGCGATCCGCGCGCGATGGCCGACGATGATCGGCCCGAGGATCGTGGCGCCCGCGCCCACCACGACATGATCGCCAAGCGTCGGATGGCGCTTGCCGGGATACCCGCTCGTGCCGCCGAGCGTAACGCCGTGGTACAGCGTTACGTCGTTGCCGATTTCCGCTGTCTCGCCGATCACGACGCCCGCGCCGTGATCGATGAAAAAGCGTGCGCCGATCGTCGCGCCCGGATGAATGTCGATGTGCGTAAACATCCGCGCCGCGAACGACAGGAAGCGCGGTAGATAGCGCCAGCCGCGCCGCCAGAGCGCATGCGCGAGGCGATGGGCGGCGACTGCGTGCACGCCCGGATAGATGGTCCATACCTCGATGCGGCTGCGTGCGGCGGGGTCGCGCTCGAGCACGCAGCGCGCGTCGCCTCGCAGCAACGTCCACCAGGACTGATCGGCCGCGGCACGATCGGCCGGCGACGAAGCGGATGCGGTGCGTGGAACGGCGCTCATGACACCCCCTCCAAGAGTTCGCGTGCCTCGACCAGGAACCGGTACAGATCGGTTGCGTCCGGTGCCTGCTTGTGTTGTGTCGCATGCTGGCGGATGCGCGCGAGCAGCACGGGCACGAGCCGGTCGTTGACGGACAGCCCGAGCGTTTCGTATGCATCGCGCACGCTCTGCGAGCCGGAATGCTTGCCGAGCACCAGCGAGCGCGCGCGGCCGAGCTCCGCGGGATCGAAGCCCTCGTAGGTCGCCGGATGCTTGGCGAGCCCGTCGGTGTGAATGCCTGATTCGTGCGTAAACACGCCGCCGCCGACGATGCTCTTGTTGGCCGGCACGGCGCGACCCGACGCCCGCTCGACGAGTCGCGAGATGTCGACGAGCGCGGTGGTGTCGATGCCCGCATCCGTGCCGAGCAGATGGCGCGAGCACATCACGATCTCTTCGAGCGGGGCGTTGCCCGCGCGCTCGCCGAGGCCGTTGACGGTCGTATTCGCGTGCGTCGCGCCCGCGCGCAACGCGGCGAGTGTGTTCGCGGTCGCGAGCCCGAGATCGTCGTGCGCGTGGATTTCAATCTCGATGTCGACGACATCGCGCAGGCGCGAGATTGCCTTGAAGGTCGAGAACGGATCGAGCACGCCGAGCGTGTCGGCGAAGCGGATCCGCAGCACGCCGCACTGCTGTGCGAGCCGTGCGACTTCCGCCAGAAAGGCGGGGTCGGCACGCGAGGCGTCTTCCATGCCGAGCGAGATCTTGAGGCCGCTCCTGACCGCCTCGCCGATCACCTGCTTGATCTGCGCGAACACCCACGTCCGCGGCTGCCTCAGCTTGTACTGCAGATGGATGTCTGAAACAGGCACCGACAGATGGACGATGTCCGGGCGGCAGCGCAGCGCGGCGGCAAGGTCGCCCTGCGTCAGTCGGCCCCACACCATCAGCTCGGCGTCGAGGTGCAGGTCGGCAATGGCCTCGATATCCGCGATCTCATCTTCGCCCATCGACGGAATGCCGATTTCGAGCTCCGGTACGCCGGCGCGCGTGAGCGCTGTCGCGATCGCGCATTTCTCCTCGGACGTAAACGCGACGCCGGCCGTCTGCTCGCCATCGCGCAGCGTCGTGTCGTTGATGATCGGGTGAGCCATGAGTGTTGTCCCGGAAGCGTTTCGGCGAATCATCGCAATTGCCGTGCCAATTGCGCCTGCACGGCCGCTTGCGGCTCGCGCGCTGCGGGGAAGGGGTATTCGCCGTCAGGATGCCGACGCGTTGTCGTGAATGTCCTGTTTCGCACACCCGATGGCGCAAGGATGGCGGCTTCAGCGTTCGCGTGCGAGGTTGCGCGTATGGAGGGGGATGTCGATCGTCAGGTCGTCGTCGCGCAGTTTCACGCAGCACGCGAGCCGCGAGTGCGCGTCGAGCCCCCACGCGTTGTCGAGCTGATCGTTCTCTTCATCGTCGGGCGGCGTGAGCGACGTGCCGCCCGCGCGCACGTGCACGTGGCAGGTCGCGCACGCGGCGACCATCTCGCACGCATGTTCGAGCTCGATGCCGTTCGCAAGCAGGCTCTCGCACAGCGATGCGCCGCGCTTTGCGTCGAACGCGCGGCCGTCGGGGCATAGGGTCGGGTGGGGCAGGATTTGGACGCGCGGCATACTCGTTCCTCGGCGTGTGTCAGGCAAGGCTGTCGACTGTGCGCCCGGCGAGCGCGTGCCGGATCGACGCGTCCATCCGGCGTGCGGCGAATTCCTCGGTGCTGCGCGAGAGCGCCTCGGCGGCATCGCGCAGCGCATCGAGCGGCGCGCTGGTGCCGAGCGCATCGGCGACGCGGTACATCGCCTGCTGGACAGCGGCGAGTTCGTCGGCCGACAGCAGCGATGCGTCCTTCGACAGCGCGGCTTCCGTTGCGTCGAACGTCCTGCGCGCGTCGATCTGCGCTTCACGCAGCGTGCGCAACCGCATGTCGTCGACCGACGTGTCGATCGATTCCCGCAGCATCGACGCGATCTGGTCGTCGCTCAGTCCGTAAGACGGTTTCACTTCGACATGCGCCTCGACGCCCGTGCGCTGCTCGCGCGCGGTGACGGCGAGCAGCCCGTCCGCGTCGATCTGGAACGTGACGCGAATGCGTGCCGCGCCGGCCACCGCGGGCGGGATGCCGCGTAGCTCGAACCGCGCGAGCGAACGGCAATCGCCGACGGACTCGCGCTCGCCCTGCACGACGTGAATCGACATCGCGGTTTGCCCGTCCTTGAACGTCGTGAATTCCTGTGCGCGCGCGACCGGAATCGTCGAGTTGCGCGGGACGATCTTTTCGACGAGTCCACCCATCGTCTCGATGCCGAGCGACAGCGGACACACGTCGAGCAGCAGCCACGGGTCGCCTCCGGTGTTGCCGGCGAGGATGTCGGCCTGCTTGGCCGCGCCGAGCGCGACGACCTGGTCCGGGTCGATGTTGGCGAGCGGTTCGCGGCCGAACAGATCGCGCACGGCGTCGCGCACGACCGGCATCCGCGTCGAGCCGCCGACGAGGATCACGCCGTCGACGTCGCCGAGTGCCAGTTGCGCGTCGCGCAGGGCGCGCTTCGTCGCCGACAGCGTGCGCGCGACGAGCGCTTGCGCGAGGCCCGCGAACGCCGCGCGTGACAGTGTCTGCCGCAGTTCGCTGCCGTTCGCGAGCGTGAGCGCAAGCGTGGCGGTCGGCGCGCGCGACAGCGTTTCCTTTGCGTCGCGCGCGGCGGCAAGCGTCCCGCGCTGCTCGCCGGGCGCGAGTGCCGCGAGCCCGGCGATGCCGTGCGCATGGCACAGCCATTCGGCGATCGCGTGGTCGAAATCGTCGCCGCCGAGCGCGGAGTCGCCGCCCGTCGCGAGCACTTCGAACACGCCGTTCGAGAGCTTCAGCACCGACACGTCGAACGTGCCGCCGCCGAGGTCGTAGACGACGAACGTGCCTTGCGCGCCGCGGTCGAGGCCGTACGCGACGGCGGCGGCGGTCGGCTCGTTCAGCAGGCGCAGCACGGTGAGGCCCGCGAGCCGCGCGGCGTCCTTCGTCGCCTGCCGCTGCGCGTCGTCGAAATAAGCGGGCACGGTGATGACGACACCCGCCAGCTCGCCGCCCATCGAGGCTTCAGCGCGTATCCTCAGCGTGCGCAGGATCTCCGCCGACACCTCGACGGGCGAGCGAACGCCCGCGGCCGTGTCGATCGCGACCATGCCGGGCTGGTCGACGAACCGGTAAGGCAGCGCATCGGCAGCGGTAACATCCGCGAGACGGCGGCCCATCAGGCGCTTCACGGAGACGATCGTGTTGCTCGGATCGTCGACCTGATGCGCGCGCGCGGCGCGGCCGACTTCGGTTTCGCCGGATGGCAGGTAGCGCACGATCGAAGGCAGCAGCGCTTCACCGTCCGCATCGGGCAGCACGCGCGCGAGCGCGCTCTGCACGGTGGCGACGAGCGAGTTCGTCGTGCCGAGGTCGATGCCGGCGGCGAGCCGGTGTTGATGCGGCGCGGCGGCCAGGCCGGGTTCGGCGATCTGCAGAAGGGCCATGTCGGTTTCCCGTTCGGTCGGTTCGAAGGCAGGTCATGCGCAGGTCATGCGCGATCGCGCTCAGACGGCGAAGCTCTCGCCGCAGCCGCAGTTCGCGGTCGCGTTCGGATTGTGGAACTTGAAGCCTTCGTTCAGTCCCTCGCGGACGAAGTCGAGCTCGGTGCCATCGAGCATCGGCAGGCTGCGCGGGTCAACGACGACGGTGACGCCGTGCGCGTCGAAACAATGATCTTCAGCATTCGGCGTATCGACGAACTCGAGCGCGTAGGCGAAGCCCGAGCAGCCGCTCGTCTTGACCGCGACGCGCAGGCCGATTCCGCCGCCGCGTTTTTGCAGCGCCTTCTCTACGTGGCGCGCGGCTGCCTGACTCAGTGAAATGGCCATCGCGCGCTCACATCGAGAAGGAACTGCCGCAGCCACAAGTGCTCTGCGCGTTCGGGTTCTGGATCACGAAGCGCGATCCGTCGAGTCCTTCCTCGTAGTCGACGCGGGCGCCCGCGAGATATTGCTGGCTCATCGAGTCGACCAGCAGCGTGACACCGTCAGTGACGATCTGCATATCGTCCTCTGCGACCTGATCGTCGAACGCGAAGCCGTACTGAAAGCCGGAGCAGCCGCCGCCGGACACATACAGCCGCAGCTTCAGCGCGGGGTTGCCTTCGGTTTCGATCAGCGATGCGACTTTCGCTGCGGCATTCGGCGTGAAATCGACAAACGACGGTGGCAGGCTTGGTGCGTCGACGGGGGGCGATTGCAGGGTTTCCATGGCGCGCTCCTTGATAAAAAGTGAAACGTTCAGTTCGCGCCGAACGCGACAGCAGACTCTGCGGCAGCAGCGTCGGCCGGTGCGTGACGCGAGCGGAAATCGGCGACGGCCGCCTTGATCGCGTCCTCGGCGAGAATCGAGCAGTGAATCTTCACGGGCGGCAGCGCGAGTTCTTCCGCGATATCGGTGTTCTTGATCGCGAGCGCTTCGTCGAGCGTGCGGCCTCGCACCCATTCGGTGACGAGCGAACTCGACGCGATCGCCGAGCCGCAGCCGTAGGTCTTGAACTTCGCATCCTCGATCACGCCCGCTTCGTTGACGCGGATCTGCAGCTTCATCACGTCGCCGCATGCCGGCGCGCCGACCATGCCGGTGCCGACGCCTTCCGCGCCCGCGTCGAAAGAGCCGACGTTCCTGGGGTTTTCATAGTGGTCGAGGACCTTGTCGCTGTAGGCCATTGCTTGCTCCGCATGGTTGAGATGTGGGGGAAGGGCGCGCTCAGTGCGCGGCCCACTGGATCGACGCCAGATCGATGCCTTCGCGCGCCAGGTCCCAGAGCGGGCTCATCGAGCGCAAACGTGCGACGACGTCGGTCAGCCGTGCGATCGCCAGATCGATCTCGGCTTCGGTCGTGAAGCGGCCGAGCGAGAAGCGGATCGAGCTGTGAGCGAGTTCGTCCGGGCGGCCCATCGCGCGCAGCACGTAACTCGGCTCGAGGCTCGCCGACGTGCACGCGGAGCCCGACGACACGGCGATGTCCTTCACGCCCATCAGCAGCGACTCGCCTTCGACGTAATGGAAACTGACGTTCAGGTACTGCGGCGCGCTGTGCGCGAGGTCGGTGTTCAGCCCGACCGCTTCGATTTTCGACAGGCCGGCCCAGAGCCGTTCGCGCAGCGCCTGGATGCGCGCGTTGTCTTGCTGCATGTGTTCGCGTGCGAGCCAGAACGCATGGCCCATGCCGACGATCTGATGGGTCGGCAGCGTGCCCGAACGCATCCCGCGCTCGTGGCCGCCGCCGTGCATCTGGCTCGCGAGCCGCACGCGCGGCTTGCGGCGCACGTACAGTGCGCCGATTCCCTTGGGGCCGTACACCTTGTGTGCGGAGAAGGACATCAGGTCGACGGGCAGCGCGTCGAGATCGATCTGCACCTTGCCGGCCGCCTGCGCGGCATCGACATGCAGCAGCACGCCGCGCGCGCGGCACAGGGCGCCGAGTGCCGCGATGTCCTGCACGACGCCCGTTTCGTTGTTAACGTACATGACCGACGCGAGCAAGGTGCCGGGCACGAGCGCGGCTTCGAATTCGGCGTGATCGACGAGGCCGTTTTCCCGAACTGGCAGCACGACGGCTTCGAAGCCCTGCCGTTCGAGCTCGCGGACCGTGTCGAGCACCGCCTTGTGCTCGGTCGCGACCGTCACGATCCGGCGCCCGCGCGCCTGATGGAACTGTGCGACGCCCTTGAGTGCGAGGTTGTTCGATTCCGTCGCGCCGGATGTCCAGATGATTTCGCGCGGATCCGCGTTGACGAGGCTCGCGACCTGCTCGCGTGCGAGCTCGACTGCTTCCTCTGCCGCCCAGCCGTATGCATGCGAGCGGCTCGCGGGGTTGCCATAGAGTTGCGTCAGGTACGGCAGCATGCGATGCGCGACCCGCGGATCGACCGGCGTGGTGGCCGCGTAGTCGAGATAGACCGGCTGCTCCCGAAGGGGTAGGGCGTCGTGCATCGCGATCTCCTGGACGTCAATTTTGACGGCGCAGCCGGTGCAAGCTCCGTGCCATGTTTTTTTTCGCCTGATAACGTGGTGTTTGCGTTACGTCAGCATGAGGTCGGCGTCTCGCCCGTTGTTGTCTTTGTCGGAAGCGGTCAGCGGAATCGGGGCGGTCTTGTTAGCTTTGTCGGCTTTGTCGAGACGTCCCTGCCGAGCATGTCAGAACCTGGGCGACACCGGCGTGAATATTGCTTGGATAGAGAGTCATCGTGCCGGCTAATGCGGTGAGCCATCGCGGGAGCGAAAGCCATGCCGAATTCCCCTACCATTGAAAGTCGTCGTGATCTTGACGTCGTCTATGAAGTCGGCAAGACGCTGATATCGTCGCTGGACGTCGGTCGAACCTTCGACACGACGCTGCGTTACCTCGCCTACACGCTCGACTGGCGCTCCGCGTTCATCGTCGTGACCGGCTCGGACGGCAGTCTGGGCGGCCTGTGCAGTACCGGGCTGTCGGATGACTGGCGGCAGCGCGTGCGTTTTCTGCCTGGCGAGGGCATCGTCGGGCGCATCTTCACGAGCGGGTCGCCGGCGATCGTGCCGGAAGTGCGCGACGAGCCGCTATTCCTCGACCGGACGGGCGGCGCCGGTACGCCGGAAGAGGGGCCGGTCGCGCTGCTCGGCATGCCGATCCGGCATGAGCAGCGCACGCTCGGCGTGCTTGTCGCGTTCTGCAGGAATGCTGACGGCAAGCGCGTGTTCGCGAGAGATCTGTATGTGCTGAAAATCGTCGCGACGCTGATGGGGCAGGCGCTGCTGCTTCATCGCAGCGTCAGCTCCGCGCACGACCGGCTGCAAAACGAGGTGCGGCGGATGCAGAAGGCGATCCGGCCTGTGCAGCAGCTCGACGAGGTGGTCGGCGTGTCGGCGCCGATGCAGGAGGTGTTCTCGCAGGTCCAGCAGGTTGCGCCGGCGCGCACGACGGTGCTGTTGCGCGGCGAGAGCGGCACCGGTAAGGAGGTGATCGCCCGCGCGATTCACCGGCTCTCGCAGCGCAAGGACGATGTGTTCATTTCGGTGAACTGCGCGGCGCTGACCGAGACGCTCCTCGAAAGCGAGCTGTTCGGCCATGAGAAGGGCGCGTTCACGGGTGCACAAGGGCAGCGCAAGGGGCGCTTCGAAATGGCGCACGGCGGCACGCTTTTCCTCGACGAGGTAGGCGACATCTCGCCGTCGTTCCAGGCGAAACTGCTGCGCGTGCTGCAGGAGCGCGAATTCGAGCGGGTCGGCGGCACCACGCCGGTGAAGGTCGACGTGAGATTGATTCTCGCTACCAATCGCAATCTTGAACGCATGGTGAAGGACGGCGAGTTTCGCGCCGATCTTTATTACCGGATCAACGTCGTCAGCATTCAGTTGCCGCCGCTGCGCGAGCGGCGCGATGACATACCGGCGATGGCGCAGCATTTTCTCGAACGCTTCAACCGCGACAACAACCGGTCGCTGCGCTTCAGCGACGACGCGATGCGCGTGCTGACGAGCTGTTACTGGCCGGGCAACGTGCGGGAGCTGGAGAATTGCGTGGAGCGTACCGCGACGATGACGCACGACAACGTGATCGACCGCCTCGCATTCCTCTGCCAGGAGGACCGCTGTCTGACGAAGGTGCTGCATCACCTCGAGCGGGAGGACGCGGTGCGTCCTTCGCGGCTCTCGGATATCCCCGTCTACGAAGTGCCGGCGTCGCATTCGGGCGGCGGCTGCACGAACGCGCTGCATGATCAAGAATCGGACGCGCATGCCGGCGGCGACCTGCACGACACGTACGAGTCGTTTGGCGGCGGCACCGACGAGGGCAAGCCGGACGGCGAGCGCGATCGGCTGATCTGGGCGATGGAGCGCTGCGGCTGGGTGCAGGCGAAGGCCGCGCGCCTCCTGAACATCACACCGCGGCAGATCGGCTACGCGCTGCACAAGTACGGCATCGAAGTGCGGCGTTTCTGAACGAATAGCGCGGCTCTCGCACGCGCGCGCAGGCAAGGCGCGCGTTTCGCTTTACCTCCTCTTCTCCGGTTGTCGCCCGCGCCCCGCACGCATTGTGCGCTTTGTCGCAACCTCGACAGCCGACACCGGGCGTTGTCGCTTCACAGGCCCGACGTCTCCGACAATCCGCACACCCACCTCCGCGAGAGGCAGAGCCGGCGCGGGTTCGCGCGCGTGGCACGGATCTGGCTTTGTGGGTCTAACGGCGACCCTGTCGGATCTGGAGAGATTCATGCAAAGTCAAGAGAACGTGAGCATGCCCCCGGCAACGGCCTATATCGGCATCGGGCAAATAAAACCACTTGGCGCGTCGACCGACGTGCCGGCCACGGGTGGCGGTTGCGGCACGCACGGCGGCGATGGTAAGGCGAGCTGCGGCACGTCGGGCGGCCCCGACGACATGCCCGCCGAGGTCTGGGAGAAGGTCAAGAACCATCCGTGCTATTCGGAAGAAGCGCATCACCACTATGCGCGGATGCACGTCGCCGTCGCGCCGGCCTGCAACATCCAGTGCAACTACTGCAATCGCAAATACGACTGCTCGAACGAATCGCGCCCCGGCGTCGTGTCTCAGAAGCTGACGCCTGAGCAGGCGGTGAAGAAGGTCGTCGCGGTCGCGAGCGAGATTCCGCAGATGACGGTGCTCGGCGTTGCCGGCCCCGGCGACTCCCTCGCGAATCCGAAGAAGACGTTCGATACGTTCCGGATGCTGCAGGAGCAGGCGCCCGACATCAAGCTGTGCCTGTCGACGAACGGACTCGCGCTGCCCGAGCTCGTCGACGAAATCTGCAAGTACAACATCGATCACGTGACGATCACGATCAACATGGTCGATCCGGCGGTCGGCGAACAGATTTATCCGTGGATCTTCTGGAATCACAAGCGCGTGACGGGCTACGAAGCGGCGAAGATTCTGCACGAGCAGCAGATGAAGGGCCTCGAGATGCTGACCGCGCGCGGCGTGCTGACCAAGATCAATTCGGTGCTGATCCCGGGCATCAACGACGAGCATCTGATCGAGGTGAATCGCGAAGTGAAAAAGCGCGGCGCGTTCCTGCACAACATCATGCCGCTCATTTCGGAAGCCGAGCACGGTACCTACTTCGGTCTGAACGGCCAGCGCGGCCCGACCGCGCAGGAACTGAAGGCCGTGCAGGACGCGTGCATGGGCGGCGCGAACCTGATGCGCCATTGCCGGCAGTGCCGCGCGGATGCGGTCGGCCTGCTCGGCGAGGACCGCAGCGAGGAGTTCACGCTCGACAAGATCGAGCAGATGGAAGTCGTCTACGACCTCGATCGCCGTCGCGAATACCAGAACCGCGTCGAGGCGGAGCGAAACGCGCAGCATGTGGCGAAGCAGGAAGCGCTGGCCGCGTCGATGGCGCTCGACGTTGCCGACGACCTGAAGGTGCTCGTTGCCGTCGCGACCAAGGGTGGCGGCCGCGTGAACGAGCACTTCGGCCACGTGACCGAGTTCCAGATCTTCGAGGTGTCGGCGGCCGAGGCGCTGTTCGTCGGTCATCGCCGTGTCGATCTGTATTGCCAGGGCGGCTTTGGCGACGACGAGCAGTTGCCGTCCGTCGTGCGCGCAATCAACGACTGCCACGCGGTGCTCGTCGCGAAGATCGGTGCGTGCCCGCGTGATGAGCTGTCGCAGGCCGGCATCGAACCGGTCGACGGGTACGCCGGCGAGTTCATCGAGAAGGCGGCGCTGGCCTGGTTCGGCGATTACCGCAGCCGTATCGCGTCCGGTGCGATCGTACATGCCGACCGGGGTGACGCGGCAATCCGTCAGGGCGCGTTCACCGGCGGCGCCGCGGCGGCGTGAGCCTCGCCGGACGGCGCCGTGCCTGACGGGGCGGCGCCGATCAGATATCAACCCCACAAGGAGCATCAAGATGGCCCTGAAGATTATCGCTTCGACCTGCACCGGCTGTTCCGCGTGCGAGCCGGAGTGTCCGAACGTCGCGATCAGCGAGAAGGGCGGCGTGTTCGTCATCGACCCGAAGAAGTGCACCGAATGCGAAGGGCATTTCGACGCGCCGCAGTGCGTTGCCGTGTGTCCGGTCGACGGCTGCATCGTCCAGGCCTGAGCGCGGATCAGCATCGCATTCAGCCGCACGAACTAAGCGTGCGGTTCAATTACAAGGAGGGAATCGGGATCATGCTGCCTAATGTGACCATCACCAGCGCGGCCGACAAGTTCATGCGCCGCATCGTCCGCTTCTCGGGGCTGCCCGCCGGCGCGGGCTTTCGTCTTGTCGTCAGCGCGGGAGGCTGCTCGGGCTACAACGCGGAGTTCAGCGCCGAGGCGGCCCCCGGGCCCGAAGAGCAGGTGCTGGAGGTCGACGGCTTGCGCCTGTTCCTGGCGGCGGAGAGCCGCATCCTCCTCGACGGCGTGACGATCGATTTCATCGACACGCCGACGCAGTCGGGCCTCTCGTTCACCAACCCGAACCACGCGCCGTGTGCGTGCAGCAGCGCCGAGCCGGCCACGCCCGGTGTCGCGAAGATCGGCATCGATGCGATCGGGCGCGGCCGGCCGCCGCAGCTGTCGCGCCCTTCGTGACGGATCGGAGCCGGCCATGTTCGCCGAATCCAGCGCGCTCGACGACGCCCTTGCCGACTTTGGCAGTTCGGCGCTGGGCGCCGGCTTGCCGAACGACGTCGCCGCGTGGATCGAGGCGGCCGGCCGGCTGCGGGATCGCCCCGACGACGCGCGCGCGCTGCTTGAACGCGCACGCGCCGCGGCGCCCACGCATCCGGCGCCGCTGATCGCGCTGTACCGCTTTCATTTCTACGGTCATCGGCTCGCGCAGGCGCGCCGTCGGCGAAGCGGCGCGCGCGGTCGCGCGCTCGGCCCTCGGCCCGCGTTTCGGGGACGTGCCGCCGGGCAGCGACGCGGTTCGCGACGACGTGGCGGTGCGCATCTATCTGTTCGTGCTGAAGGGGCTCGCGTATCTGAATCTGCGGCTCGGCGACGCGGACGCCGCGCGCGTGCAGCTGAACGAACTGCGGCACCTCGATCCGGACGACCAGATCGGCGGCGCGTTACTGATGCACGTGCTGATGCGTCACGAGCGGAGCACGGATCTCGCCGACGAAGACGAACTGCAGCGCGCGCATCCGGCGCGCGGCTGGGGGGAGCAGGCGGAGGTGAGGCGATGAGCCGGCCCGGTGCGGCGCGCTCGCCCGTATGCGACATTCCTGCGCTGCATTGGCAGGGCGGGCCGATCGACTGCATGAGCTGCCCGTACGTGCATCTGCGCGCGACGGGGGAGAGCGACGGCTGCGAGCCGGGTCATGCGTGCATGCAGGATGCCTACGCGCGCCGCATCGACCGGTTCTTCCACTGGTACCCGGCACTGGGCAATGAGCAGCTTGCGCATCCGTATTTCGAGGTGCGTGCGATCGCGGCGCGCCATGCCGACGTGTTCCGGCTGCCGGCGCTGATCGACGATCCTGACGAGACGGTGCGTCTGCAGATCGCGTTGCGTTTGCCGCAAGCCTATTTGTCCCGGCTCGTCGACGATCCGCATCGAGAGGTGCGGATCCGGGTCGCGCAGCGCCTCGAACCGGCCGCGCTCGCCAGCATGCGGAACGACCCGGACTACGGTGTGCGCGAATGGGTCGCGCGACGCCTGGTCGCCGCGCTGCTGCCGGTGATGATGCACGACGCGGATCGCTGCGTACGGATGCGCGTCGCCGAGCGGATCGACATGCCCGCGCTGCTGCGGATGGCCGACGACGCCGACGCCGAGGTACGCCGGCTCGTCGCCGGGCGGCTGCCGCCGGCGCTGCTCGATCGCATGCTTGCCGACACGGATTGGCGTGTGCGCTGGGAGGTTGCGCGCCGCGCGCCGCCCGGGATCGCCGTGCTGCTGCTCGACGACGCGGACGACGAAGTGCGCGCGCTCGCCGGCCAGCGGCTGCGATCGAGCGATCCGTCGCAACCGCTTGAACTCGATAGAGGAGCCGACCATGGGTGACATCAACCGCGACGACGACGTGATCGAGGTCTCTTTTCCGCCGCGCTTTTCGTTCGGCGAACGGGTGATCGCGCGCTCGGTGATCCGCAACGACGGGACGTACACGGGCAAGGATATCGGCGATGTGCTCGTCAACAAGGGCGACATCGGCTACGTGACGAGCATCAACACGTTTCTTCAGCAGTTCTACATCTACGCGGTCGATTTCGTCGAGACCGGGCATCGGGTCGGCATGCGGGCGAAGGAGCTGTGCACGCTCGACAACCTGCCCGACGACGTGCTCGACAAGCTCGGCAAGCGTGCGGACCGGCTCGGCGCGCTCGGCCGCGGCGACGAACAGGAGGCGGCATCGTGAGCACGATGGAGCCGATGCGGGAACCCGAGTACGCGTGGGGCATGCGCGTGGTCGCGCTGGACGATCTGTTCAACGACGGCAGCTATCCGGACCACGAGCCGGGAGAACGGCTCGTCGACGCCGGTGCGCTCGGCGAGATCGTCAATGTCGGGCAGATCGTCGAGACGGGCGAGCCGGTCTACCTGGTCGAGTTCGGCCGGCAGGTGATCGGCTGCACCGAGGACGAGATCGCACCCGCGCCGGCCGGACTGCTCCCGGAGCATGACGAGGAGGCGGCGCGATGATCGCGTGCAAGCAGCCGGAATCGGCCGCTTGCGCAGCCGGCTCGGTCGTCGTCGACCTTACGCTGCGCAGGATCGAGTGGGCGTTGCGCGAGCGCGTGAGATACCGCTACGTCAGCCCGCGCGTGCTGCCCGACGGCGACGGCTTCCGGATCGAAAGCCCGTGCTGCTCGCGCAACGTGGATCCGAAGGGCGGCGTGATCGATATCGCGCGGCTCGTGTGCGGCGCGGCGGGCCTCTGGTCCTTGTACGCACGCGATCACGATGCGGGCCGGTGGACCTGGTGGCAGGAAAGTCCGGATCTCGACGCGTTGCTCGACACGCTGTGCGTCGATGCCGATCGCGTGTTCTGGCGATGACGCGCGTGCGGCGAAGGAGCCCCCGATGATCTATCTCGATCACAACGCCACGACCCCGCCCGCACCAGCGGCCGTCGAAGCGATGCTCGCCGTGATGACCGACGTGTGGGCGAATGCGTCGTCGCAGCATTCGGTCGGTCAGCAGGCGAAACGTGCGCTGGCTGCCGCGCGCGCCACGATCGCGGCAGCGCTCGGCTGCAAGCCGAAGGAACTGATCTTCACGAGCGGCGCGACCGAGGCGAACCATCTCGCCGTGCTCGGCCTGTCCGCGCAGGCGGCGGGACGGCCGCGTCTCGTGTTCGGCGCGGTCGAGCATGCGGCGCATCTGAAGCTTGCGCGCTCGCTCGCCGCGCAGGGCCATCCGGTCGATTTCATCGCGGTGCGCGCCGACGGCACGCTCGATCTCGACGATGCGGCCCGCGTGATCGGCCCCGACGTCGCGCTCGTATCGGTGATGGCCGCGAACAACGAGACCGGTGTGCTGATGCCTGTCGCCGAACTGCGCGCGCTCGCGCATGCGGCAGGCGCGCGCCTGCACGTCGATGCGACGCAGTTCGTCGGCAAGCAGCCGTTCGATTTTTCGGCGCTCGGCGCCGACGCCGTGTCGCTGTCGGCGCACAAGCTGCGCGGCCCGAAGGGGATCGGCGCGCTGATCGTGCGCGACGGTGTGCCGATTGCGGCGCAGTTTCTCGGCAGCCAGGAACGGCATCGCCGCGGCGGCACCGAGAACCTGCCGGCGATCGCAGGCTTTGCCGCCGCGCTCGACCGGTTGCCCGACGCCGCGGTCGAAGCCGCGCGCGTCGGCGCGCTGCGCGACGCGCTGGAGGAGGGGCTGCGCCGCGCGCTGCCCGACGTGCACGTGTACGGCGCGAGCGCGCCGCGCCTGGCGGGGACGAGCTACCTGCGCATCGGCCGGCTGGAAGCCGAGACCGTGTTGCAGCGCTGCGAGCAGATCGGCGTGTCCGCGTCGTCCGGCTCGGCATGCTCGTCAGGCGGCAGCGAGCCGTCGCACGTGCTGACCGCGATGGGCGTCGCGCCCGACGAGGCGTTGTGCGCGGTTCGTTTCTCGCTCGGCGCGGACACGACGGCGCGCGATGTCGACTACCTGCTCGCCGCGTTGCCGCCGCTGCTGCTGCCGCTGCTGGCGGAATCGGCGGAATCGGCCGAACCAACGATGTGAACCTGGAAATTATCGGAGCCTGACCGTGAAAGTGATGATCCGCAAAGACAGCAAAGGGGCGCTGAGCGCCTACGTGCCGAAGAAGGATCTCGAGGAGCCGATCGTGTCGATGGCTCGGCCAGAAATGTGGGGCGGGCTCGTCACGCTTGCGAACGGCTGGCAGCTCGAGCTGCCCGAGATGGATGCCGGCACGACGCTGCCCGTGACGGTCGAGGCGCGGCGGATCGCGGCCGCGGAGGAATGATATGGCACTGACCGCCGAACAGGTCCAGGCCGTGGCCGAGGTGATCGGCTCGGCGTCGACGCTGCACGACGCGGCGCATCGTTGGCGCGAGCGTTATCCCGACGTGCGGACGATGCAGCTGAGTGCGGCTGACATGTGCGGCGAGACGCCGGCGTTGCGCGTCGGCGCGCGCGCCGTCTACTTCGTGCGGACGGCCGGTATGTGCCTGTCGATCACGCCACACGCGGACGAAGCGAACGCGCTGATCCTGACCGAGGACGGGGGGCTGTATGGAGCTTGACGAGATTGCGCTCGCCGAACCGGCATGCGGCGGGCAGGAAATCGAGCTGGTGACGGCGGTGCTGCAATCGGCGCGCTGGACCGACGGGCCGATGCGCGAATCGTTCGAGCGCGCATTCGCGGGCTGGGCGGGCCGCGCGCATGCGATCGCGGTCGCGAGCGGCACGCTCGGCGCATGGATTACGTTGCGCGCGCTCGGCATTGGCCCCGGCGACGAGGTGATCTGCGCATCGCACACCTGGCATCAGGTCGCGCAGGCGATCACGATCGCGGGTGCGACGCCGGTGTTCGCGGACATCGATTACTGGAGCGGCTGCCTGAGCGTCGACAAGGCGGCGCTGAAGACCGGCCCGCGCACGCGGGCGATCCTCGCGGGCAACACGAACGGCCATCCGGCCGCATGGGGGCCGCTGCGCGAACTGGCCGACGCGCATAGGCTCGTGCTCATCGAGGACAGCACGGAGGCGCTCGGCTCGCGCTACCGGGGCCGCACCGTGGGCGCGTTCGGCGACGTCGCGATCTTCGACTTCTCCGAACCGTCCGCGCTGTGCGCCGGCGAGGGCGGCATGCTCGTCACCGACGACGACACGCTCGCGCACGAACTGCGCTATCTGCGTGCGCGGCGCGTTGCGGATCGCGGCTCGGTGTCGGTCGGCTCGCGCGTGCCGCTGCAGGCCGGCATGAGCGAGTTGACGGCGGCGCTCGGCCTCGCGCAGCTCGCGAGCCTCGACGAACGTCTGGAGCGGCGTAAGCAGGTCGAGGCCTGGTACCACGAACAGATGCAGTCGTTCGAAGGCATCAAGCCGCCGTACATCGCCGAGAACATCGACGAAGTTCACTGGATGCTGTACGTCGTGCATCTCGGCAAGCGCTTCACGCAAAGCGCGCGCGCGCAGATGATCGACGATATGAAGTCGTGCGGGATCGAGACTGCCGCATACAGCCATCCGCTGCACGAGCAGTTCCACTACATGCAGGCGGGCGAATCGATCGGCCGCAAGCGCGGTGTGCTGCCGGACACCGAGCGCATTGGCGACCGCGCGCTCGCGCTGCCGCTGCACACGCAGCTCGACGCCGACCACGTCAAATTCATCGTCAAGACCCTGAAGGACACCG
This sequence comes from Trinickia caryophylli, assembly GCF_034424545.1. NCBI lineage: Bacteria > Pseudomonadati > Pseudomonadota > Betaproteobacteria > Burkholderiales > Burkholderiaceae > Trinickia > Trinickia caryophylli. Next base: position 1,889,495 of record NZ_CP139971.1, read on the forward strand.
CGACGAACGTCGGCGCGGGCGCCGCGATCTATTTGTGAGGATTCCCTTTCATGAGCGCTTCGGTTGAAGTCGAACATATCGCCCGCCAGATCGACGCGGGCAGCGTCATTCCGTATCTCGGCCCGGGCCTGCTCGCGCTGTGCGACGACGTGCGCGTGCCGGCCACACCGGAAGCGCTCGCCGCGATCATGACGGCGAAGGTCAGTGTGCCGCACAAGATCCGCCACCGGCTCACGCAGGCCGCGCAGTTCATCGAGAACTTCAAGCATCGCAAGTCGGTCGTCGGCCTGATGGACGACGCGTTCGCGACGTCGCCGGCGCCGTCGGCGCTGCATCTCGCGCTTGCTGCGAGCGGCGCGGGACTTTACGTCGACACGTGGTACGACGACACGTTCGCGACGGCGCTCGCGCGCATGCGGCCGAACGGCTGGGCGCAGGTGCAGGGGCTGTCGCAGTCCCAGCATTTCGGCCAGTGGTTCGGCGGCTACGATGCGCACGGCGCGCCGTTGCCCGAGGTGCCGAGCGCCGGCGCGCTGCTCTACAAGCCGATCGGCTCGCATGCGCCCGCCTCGAACTACCTCGTATCCGACAGCGATTACGTCGAAGTGCTGACCGAAATCGACATCCAGACGCCGATCCCGCCCGCGGTGCAGGCATGGCGCAGCGGCCGCAGCTTCCTGTTCGTCGGCTGCCGGTTCGACGACCAGCTCACGCGGGCCTTCGCGCGCCAGATCATGAAGCGTTCGTCCGAAACGCATTGGGCGATCCTGCCCAACGAGCCGACGCGGATGGAGGCGCGTTTTCTCGACGAGCAGTGCATCGAGCGGATTGCGATGCCGCTCGACGTGTTCGCAGCGGAACTGACGAGCACGTTGCGTCCCGCGTTGGCCGCCTGACGGCCGGCTGCGCGACACCCGCAGGCGCGGCAGGCGTGGCCCGAGCGCGTCGCCGCGCGTGGTTTTTCGTTGTTTGTTTTCTCGGTTTTCTTTGGTTTTAACGTCCCCTGAGCACTTCATCATGACCAAACTGACTGTTGTTCCTTCCGGCAAAACCTACGATGTTGCCGCGGGCGCCACGCTATTGCAGGCGCTGCTCGGCACGGGCGAGTCGATCGCGCACAAGTGCGACGGCAAGGCCGAATGCGGATCGTGCCACCTGTTCGTCCAAGAGGGCCGTAAGAGCCTTTCCAAAATCCAGCGTTCCGAGAACGAGAAGCTCGACACGATCGTCGGCGTCGGCTCGAAGTCGCGCCTCGCGTGTCAGGCGGTGCTCGGCGAGGAGCCCGTCACCGTCGAGCTGTTGAGCTTCGTATAAGGCTAAGGCCGTCATGACGCCCCTCGAGGATGCGGTCGTCGACGTGGCGATCGTCGGCGCGGGACTATGCGGTCTCGCGCTCGCTCGCACGCTGGCGGCGCGCGGCGTGCCGTTCGCACTCGTCGACGCGCGCGAGCGGCTCGGCGGGCGGATGCTGAGCCGTCGTTGCGAAACGAGCGGGCAGATGCTCGATCTCGGCCCGACGTGGTTCTGGCCCGATACGGAACCACGCATCGCGGCGCTCGTCGCCGAGCTGGGGCTTTCGAGCGTCGCGCAGCACGATCCCGGCGACGCGCTATGGCTGACCGACCCGAACCGCGAGCCCGAACGGCGCGACGAGCCGGGTGGGGTGCATGCGGGCGCGCGGCGCATTGCCGGCGGCATCGCGCACCTCGTGGATGCACTGGCGGCCGGATTACCCGCCGATTGCGTGATGCTGGGCAGTGCGCTGCGCGTCGTTCGCGATCGCGGCGCGTGGATCGAGCTGCGCTTCGACGCCGCAGCCGGTTCGCGCGTGCTGCGTGCGCGGAAGATCGTGCTTGCGCTGCCGCCGCGCCTCGTGCGCGAACGGCTCGTGTTCGATCCTCCGCTGCCGGACGGGTTGGCCGGCGCGCTCGAGGCTACGCCGACCTGGATGGCCGCGGAGGCGAAGGCGCTGACGACGTACGCTACGCCGTTCTGGCGCACGGCGGGGCATTCGGGCAACGCGTTCGTCCGGCATCCGCAAGCGGCGCTCGGCGAAGTGTTCGACGCGAGCGACCCGGACATGAGCGCGGGTGCGCTTGGCGGCTTCGTCGCACTTGACGCGGCGCAGCGCGTGCAGTTTGCGAAAGGGATGACGCTGCTCGTCGAGAGCCAGCTTGCACAGCTCTACGGCCGCGACGCGCAGGACGGTACATTGCATCTATTCGACTGGGCGGCCGAGCCGTGGACCTGCAGCGACGCCGATTGGGCCGAGCGGGGTGCGGCACCGCAGGCCGATCCGGCGCTGCGGCGCACATGGTGGTCCGGCCGGCTCCATTTCGGCGGCAGCGAGACGGCGGCGCATGGCGCCGGCCACATGGAAGGCGCACTGGAAGCGGCGGCGCGCATCGCCCGTTTGCTCGCGCCGCCGGTGCAGGACAAGGGTGGCGCGAACATCGAGCCTGCGACGCGGGAAGACGCGCTGGCCCGTTTCAAGCAGGTCGCAGCGGTGTGCCGGGCCGATGCGCCGGAGCATTACCGCAGGCACGTGACACGACTGTTGTCGGGCCAGCGCGTCGAACAACTGACGCAGCATGCGTTGCTCGCGACGGTCGAGCAGGTCTACAGCCACGCGCTCGTCGCGCTCGATGCGCTGCTGCCATCGTTGTGCGCGGTGGACGCGGGGGCGCCCGAGGCCGGCCGGCATCCGCTGACGCGCGTGCTGCTCGCGGCGTTCGACGGCTGGAACCGCGAATTGATCGATGCGGCGCTGGCGTTCAACGGCACGTCGTGTGCGCTGTCGAACTTTCCGGACGAGCATCGGCCCGACGAAGCATTGCAGCGCGCGATCGCGGCCGATCTCGCCGCGGCCTGGCGCGAGTTCGCGCTCGAGCTGAATGCGCGCCTGCTGGAATCCGATGCGCATGTCCACGGCGGAGCGCCGGCATGAGCGACGGCGTGAGGATCGACACGAGCGCGCGGCTCGCGATCATCGAGGGCGCGGGCCTGGCCGTGGCCACGATCGTCGAGGGGCTGGAACGCGAGGAATTGCTGCGCTCGCGGCTCACGCGTGCCGAGGTGACGGATCAGTTGCGGCGGATCGCCAATGCGGCGGCCGGCCTCGCGCCGGCAATGCGCGACGCGATGCGCGAAATCGATTGGGACGGATGGCGGCTGATGTGCGAACGGCTCGCGCTCGCGCCGTCCGATGCGCTCGACGAAGCGCTCTGGTTCGGCTGCGAGTCGCTGGTGCCGGCCACGCTGCTGTGGTTGCGCGTGCATCGGCAAAGCCATGGTGCGCTGTTCCGGATGACGGATTGACGGCAGTGACCGGATTGACCGATTGATGACGGCGGGCCGGCCGGATCGCTCCTTATTTCAGCAGCTTTGTGCGCTCGGCCGCCGAGAAATTACTCATATGTCCTTCCCGCGCCGCCTGCCGGCGGGCGGCCGCGACAATCGCCTTGCTGCGCCCCGGCGGTGCGGGCGCGCTGACCTGTTTCTCGAGCGAGGTGCTGCCGCAGTGCGGGCAGACCGCGGTCGCGCCCGAGCGCACGAGCGCTTCGAAATGCTGGCTGCAGTCGCGGCATACGTAGTCGTGGAGCGGCATCGTCTGGGTCTCCGTTCAGGCAGCCGTAGCGGCGCAGCCGTCCATCGCGGCAGCGCAGCCTTCCATCGGGCCGGATATGCCTGCCGTAGTCTGCGCGTCGAGCCCGATCCAAGCATGCACGCGATCGATGTCGAAGCCGACCATCCGCGCGCCGTCGGCCTCCATCAGCGGGCGGCGGATCAGCAGTGGCTCGGCGAGCAGCCGCGCCAGCGCATCGTGGGCGGTGAGCAACTCGGGAATGAGCCGCCCCGACTTGACGGCCGGCGCCGCGCGATTGAACCATTCGGACACCGGCAGCGGTTCGAGGAACGCAAACAGCGCCTTCGGCGTCCACGCCCAGCGCAGCAGGTTGCGCACCTCGAGCGTGTGGCCGGCCGCCGCGAGCAGCGCTTTTTGCTTCGCGTTGCCGCCGCAGCCGGGTTTCTCATAGAACGTGACATGGGTCATCGACCATCTCCTATGCGCATCGGCGCAGCAATTGAAGGCACTCCGGCGTCGCGGCCATGTCGAGCGCGGTGAAATCGTCCTGCGAACGGATCGAGGGTGACGCGCCGAGCGCGAGCAGCGTGCGTACGACGTCGGCCTTGCCCGACGACGCGGCATACATCAGGCATGTCGCGCCCGTGAAGTTCATATGGTCGAGCGGCACGCCGGCTTTCGCGAGCGTTTCGATTCCGCGCGGCTCGCCATGCACGCAGGCGAGCCACAGCGCGTTGTTGCCGTCCGCGTTCGTCGCATCGAGCGGCACACCATGCGCGAGCAGCACATCGACGATGTCGTGCCTGCCGCGCCATGCGGCGACCATCAACGGCGTGTTGTCGTGCGCGCCGCGCGCGTTCGGGCCCGCGAATCCCGTGCTCGCGAGCCACGCGGCGAGGGCAGGCTCGATCGGCCGGCCGGACGGATTCGCCTCGGCGACGCTGGCAGCCCATGCGGCATGGCCGCCGATCAGGTCGCATACCTCGGTGAAGCCGAAGTCGGCGAACATGCGCGCCCAGGTCTGGCTTGCGTTGCCGTGATAGCAGTAGATGAGGATCGGACGGTTGCGTGGCGTGCGCAGCAGCAACGCGTCCTGGTTGTCGCGCGACAGCCGCACTGCATCCGGCCAGCCAGTGCGTGCATGGCTGTCGGCGTCACGCACGTCGAGCACGAGTGCGTCCGGATGGTGTAGCCGCCATCCTCCGAGCTCGTTGACCGTGACGCGACGAAAGACGCGCTGACCTTTCATTGGGGACGCTCCTCGCGGGCCGGGCCGTAGGGCGGCTCGCTGACGATGCGTGGATCGGCGAGCGGCAGACCGACGCTGAAGTGATAGAGGACTTGCCAGCCGGGCTCCGGCGATGCATCCAGCCCGAGGAGCGCATGAACCGGATCGTCGAAGTAACAGCCAATGCCGGTGCCGCGCAGGCCGGCCGCCTCGGCCTCCATGTAGAGCACTTGGCCGATGTGTCCCGCTTCGCGCAGCAGCGCGCGGTATTGGTGCGGCTCGCGATCGACGTGCGGCCGGTACGCGCCGACGAGCGCGACGACGAACATCGCGTCCGCGCCGATTGCCTGGTGGCAGCTCAACGTACGCAACGTGCCCGCGAGCGCCGGGTTGACCGCAAGGCAATAGAGCGGCAGATCCGGCGGTGCCGCGTGCACGGGCTCGAGCGGGAGCGATGCGAAGGCCGCCTGCAGCGCCGTACGGGTGCTGGGATCGCGCAGCAGCAGGTACGCGCCGGGCTCGAGGCCGTCGACGCGATGCGCGAACAACACCGGATGCACGCGGGCCGGCGAGCATGCGATATCCCATGGCACGGGTGCCGGCCCGGCGTCGGTGCCCGGCAGCAATGCCTCGACGATCGGCCAGAACCGTTTTGCGTCGAGGCGCGCACGACGGTCGAAATGCTGCGCGCTGCGTCGCGCGCGGATGAGCGTCGACGCGCGTGCGTTGGTGTCGGGTAAGCGCCGCCGGCCACCGGCGGGAGGCAGCTGCGCCACGGCCACGTTGGGCGCGGTGCGGCGCGACGCATGCGCGACGGCGTCGATCACGGGCCAGCGATACATCGGATGGGCGTCTAACCGGTTTGCGCGGCCGTGCCACGCGGCGCTCGACATCCATGCAAGCGGATCGTCGTCGTACGACGGGCCAGCATCGTCATGCAGCAATTCGAACAGCGCTTCCGGTTCCTCGCGCTCCGCATCGCCGAAATCGCCGGCGCGGTCGAGGCCGAGACACGCGGAGATCGCATGATGGCCCGGCGCGACCTCGCGGATGCGCCAGCCGAGCACGGCTGCCGCGTAGCGCAGCGCACCCAACGCATGCCCGATGTCGAGCTGGCAGTAGCGGAACGCGCGCTCGCCGTATTTCCACGCTTCGCGCCAGTGAATCGAGCTGAAGCCGACAATCAGGCGCGTGCGTGCCGAGGGCGGGCACGCACGGGGGGCGGACGGTGCAGCGCGCCGCTCGAGCGCGTGTGCTTGCGGCGCGTAATGGTAGAGACCGTCGTCGAGATCCACGACACCGTGCGCGAGCAGATACACCTCGGTCGGATGAAGATTGCCGCTCGACGGATTGCAGCGCAGCGCCCAGCGGTCCGGACCGGATCGTTTCCATGCCGACAACGCGAACGACAGCTCGAACAACAAGCCGATGCTGTCGACGCAGGCGGGCCGCCGGGCGACGGCGCCCGGCGTAAACAGGCTGTCCCAGCGGGTCGTGTCGGTGTCGGCGGGAAGCGGCAATGACGTGACCGGCGCGCCGGCGAAGCGCCGGAACGGTGCGGGCTGCGCGTCCCAGTCGAGCGTCTCCGGTCCGGCCGCATAGCGCTCGAACCGATGCTTGGTCCGCTCGTGGTAGGCGAGCACGACCGACGCGGCATCGGCCTCGGCGCAAGCCGCCGGGACGGCGAACTTGCTCATGCGGGTTCGTCCAGAAGGCGAGCGGCCGCTTCGGGTGCTGGCCGGGCCGGCTCGCCGGCGATGCGGGCCGCGGCCCTGCGCGCAGGCGAGCCGGCACCCCGGGTGCCGAGACGGCGCGCCGCGCGCAGTAATTGCAGCCCGCGGTCGGCGGCCATGTCGAGCGCGCTGCGGCCGTCCGGCGCGACCAGCGTTTCGCTCGCGCCGTGCGCGAGCAGCAACTGCATCACTTCCATCTGCCCGCTTGCAGCGGCCTGCATCAGGCACGTGATGTCCTCGTCGTTCGTATGATCGACGTCGATGCCGGCGTCGATCAGGCGCAGAATCGGAGCCGGCGTGCCGCCGACGCATGCATGCCAGAGCGCGTCGTTGCCCGCGTCATCGCACGCGTCGAGCCGTGCGCCCGCGACGAGCAGCGCATCGACCACGCCGTCCTCGCCCTGCAGCGCGGCCAGCATCAGCGGCGTCAGCCCCTCTGCGGCGCGCGAGTGCAGATCGGGAAAGTCGTGCCATGCGAGCCACGTGGCGAGCGCGGCCGGCATGGTGTCGTGCCGCACGTCGTCGTGTGGTGTCGCGTGTTCGGCTACGTGTTCGACTGCGCGACGGACGCCACCGGTTCGCGCGGCGGAAACAGAGAGAATGGGCAGGGGCATGTTCGTGCTCCGAAGCGGGGTGGCAGACGGGATCAGACCGGCCGGTTCTCGTTCGGATTGCGCACCGGTCCCATCAATTCGAGCCCTTCCGCGTAGGTGATCGTGTCGAACGTGACGTCGAACTTGATTGCGGCGTCGGCGACCGCGTCGAGCTTGCCTGCCGTGTCCTTCTTCTTCAGCTCGTTCTTCTCGAGATAGAGCAGCTCGAGCATCTCGTTGTAGACCGTGCTCTCGAGAATCGGCAGCACATAGAACAACGCGCCCTTGTACGGCACCTGGTAGCGCTTGCTCAGGTCGATGTTGTCGCAGAACAGGAAGTACTTGCCGCCAGCCGACAGCGTATCGCTGAGCACTTCGGCAACGTCCTTCAGGTGCTCGAAGCTCAACAGCCAGCCGGCGAAGAACGGCAGATGCGACTCGCCGATCGTCGCCACGGACATCACCTGGTCGCACGACAGCTCGGGCGGGCGCGCTTCGTCGGCGAGTTTCGGCGCAAAACGCAGCGCCAGCTCGCCGCGGAATCCGACGCGCCCGAACACGTTCGTGAGCCCCTTGAAAACGGGGTTGAGCAGACGGCCTTCAGCCTCGAGCCGGGCGAACGCGGTGTCGTCGAGCGTCTTGCGGGTGAGCGTGTCGGTCATGATGGAAAAATCCTTGGTGTCGTCAAAGGTGAGGGTGGGCGCTGAAGGTCATCGCCCGGTGTTGCGCAGCCAATCGGCCAATCTGGAGAACGCCTGCATGAGCTCGTCGCGCAGTACCGGCTCGACGCCGGTTTCGTCGAGCGCCGCGCCCATGCATGCGAGCCACGCATTGCGCTCGGCCACGCCGATCGGGAACGCGGCGTGTCGCATCCGCAGGCGCGGGTGCCCGCGCTCGGCGGAATAGCGCTGCGGGCCGCCGAGCCATTCGCACAGATATTTGATGAGCACGGTCTTGACGGGCCCGAGATCCGGACCGTGCATCGCGCGAATGCCGGCAGCATCGGGCCGTGTGTCCATCTGACGATAGAACGCTTCGACGAGGCGCGTGACCGCGACCTCGCCGCCGATGCGTGCGAACGGTGGTATCTGCGGCTGTAGAGCTTCGACTGACTGGGCGGGCGTGTTCATGGTCGTTGCATTTGCAACAACTGTACCAACCGCGCTCTCGCGCGACCCAGCCGCTGGAGATCCCGGCATGTCCGACAAAGCGTGCCCCGCCCCCAACCTGTGTCGCGTGTCGTTTGCGACGAAGCACGCAGCGTTTGTCGGGAACGTGACACGGTGCCGGGTGGGGATGCTGATCCCGTGCGCCAGCCCGAAAACCCTTTGTGGCGCGGGGTTACGTGCCGCGGGTCAGCTTATCGGATCGATTGGCACGAAAGCTGCAGAAGTGCCGCCCGCGCGGACAATCTCCGGCCGATGCGTGCGGCAACAGAAGAAGACCAAAGGCAAAACGGACACGGCAGGCTGACGTATGGTCGCGGCTTCGCAACCCTGGTTTCAACCTTTTTCCTTAATGGAGAACGCAATGGCTCAACTTCGGCAAATCGCCTTTTACGGTAAAGGCGGCATCGGCAAATCGACGACGTCGCAGAACACGCTCGCGGCACTCACAGAACTCGACCAGAAGATCCTGATCGTCGGCTGCGACCCGAAGGCCGACTCCACGCGCCTGATCCTGCACTCGAAGGCGCAGGACACGATTCTGTCGCTCGCGGCGGAAGCCGGCTCGGTCGAAGACCTCGAACTCGAGGACGTGATGAAGATCGGCTACAAGGACATCCGGTGCGTCGAGTCGGGTGGCCCGGAGCCGGGCGTCGGCTGCGCGGGGCGCGGCGTTATCACCTCGATCAACTTCCTCGAAGAGAACGGCGCGTATGACGGCGTCGACTACGTTTCGTACGACGTGCTCGGCGACGTGGTTTGCGGCGGTTTCGCGATGCCGATTCGCGAAAACAAGGCGCAGGAAATCTACATCGTGATGTCGGGCGAAATGATGGCGATGTACGCGGCCAACAACATCTCGAAGGGCATTCTGAAGTACGCGAACAGCGGCGGCGTGCGTCTGGGCGGCCTCGTTTGCAACGAGCGCCAGACGGACAAGGAGCTCGAGCTCGCGGAAGCGCTCGCGGGCATGCTCGGCACCAAGCTGATCCACTTCGTGCCGCGCGACAACATCGTCCAGCACGCGGAGCTGCGCCGCATGACGGTGATCGAGTTCGCCCCGGATTCGAAACAGGCGAACGAATATCGCCAGCTCGCGACCAAGGTTCACAACAACGCGGGCAACGGCACGATCCCCACGCCGATCACGATGGACCAGCTCGAAGACCTGCTGATGGAGCACGGGATCATGAAAACCGTCGACGAGTCCGAAGTCGGCAAGACGGCCGCGGAGCTGACCGCCTGACGAGCGCCGCACGACCGCCCTGCCGGGCAATGCGCGGCCGGGCGGTCGCCGGTGACGACATTCCTCACATATGGAGCAACTCATGACCGCCACGGTTGAAGAGCGCAAGGCCGCGAACAAGGCCCTGATCGACGAAGTGCTGAAGGCCTATCCGGAGAAGATGGCCAAGCGGCGCGCCAAGCATTTGGGCACCTTCGAGGAAGGCAAGCCCGACTGTGGCGTGAAATCCAACATCAAGTCGCTGCCCGGCGTGATGACGATCCGCGGCTGCGCATATGCCGGCTCGAAGGGCGTCGTCTGGGGGCCGATCAAGGACATGATCCACATCAGCCACGGCCCGGTGGGCTGCGGCCAGTATTCGTGGGCCGCGCGTCGCAATTACTACATCGGCACCACGGGCATCGACACGTTTGTCACGATGCAGTTCACGTCCGACTTCCAGGAAAAGGACATCGTGTTCGGCGGCGACAAGAAGCTCGACAAGATCATCGACGAGATTCAGGCGCTGTTCCCTCTGAACAAGGGCATCTCGATCCAGAGCGAGTGCCCGATCGGCCTGATCGGCGACGACATCGAGGCCGTGTCGAAGAAGAAGAGCAAGGAATATGAAGGGCACACGATCGTGCCGGTGCGCTGCGAAGGCTTTCGCGGCGTGTCGCAATCGCTCGGCCACCACCTCGCGAACGATGCGATCCGCGACTGGGTGTTCGACAAGACCGATCCGAACAAGCGTCCCGATTTTGTGTCGACGCCCTATGACGTCGCGATCATCGGCGACTACAACATCGGCGGCGACGCATGGTCGAGCCGCATCCTGCTCGAAGAGATCGGCCTGCGCGTGATCGCGCAATGGTCGGGCGACGGCTCGATCGCCGAGCTGGAGAACACGCCGAAGGCGAAGCTCAACGTGCTGCACTGCTACCGGTCGATGAACTACATCAGCCGGCACATGGAAGAAAAGTACGGCATTCCCTGGGTCGAATACAACTTCTTCGGCCCGACGATGATCGAGAAGAGCCTGCGCGAAATCGCGAGCCATTTCGACGACACGATCAAGGCGAACGCCGAGAAGGTGATCGCGAAGTACCGTCCGCTGATGGACGCGGTGATCGCGAAGTTCAAGCCGCGCCTGCAGGGCAAGAAGGTGATGCTGTTCGTGGGCGGCCTGCGCCCGCGCCACGTGATCGGCGCGTACGAGGATCTCGGCATGGACGTGGTCGGCACCGGCTACGAGTTCGGTCACAACGACGACTACCAGCGCACGACGCACTACGTGAAGGACGGCACGTTGATTTATGACGACGTGACGGGCTACGAGTTCGAGAAATTCGTCGAGCAGGTGCAACCGGACCTCGTCGGTTCCGGGATCAAGGAAAAGTACGTGTTCCAGAAGATGGGCGTGCCGTTCCGCCAGATGCACAGCTGGGATTACTCGGGCCCGTACCACGGTTACGACGGCTTCGCGATCTTCGCACGCGACATGGACATGGCGATTTCGAGCCCTGTCTGGGGCCTCGCCAAGGCACCGTGGAAGAAGGTTGCCTGAGTACGACGTTCGGCATTGCGCAGCATGCCGGCGGCCAGCGGTCGATGATCGCAGTGCCGGCCGCCGGCCCACAGGTTTATCGAAACAGGAGTAAGTCATGCCACAATCCGCCGACAAGATTCTCGATCACGAGCTGCTGTTTCGCGAGCCCGAGTATCAGGAAATCTTTCGCTCCAAGAAAGAGAACTTCGAGTTCAACCATCCCGACGAGACGGTCAAGCAGATCGTCGAATGGACGAAAACCGAGGACTACAAACAGAAGAACTTCGCTCGCGATTCGCTGACGGTGAACCCCGCGAAGGCGTGCCAGCCGCTTGGCGCGGTGTACGTCGCGAACGGTTTTCACAAGACGCTTTCGTTCGTACACGGCTCGCAGGGCTGCGTCGCTTACTACCGGTCGCACTTCTCGCGTCACTTCAAGGAGCCCACGTCGTGTGTGAGCTCGTCGATGACCGAGGATGCAGCCGTGTTCGGCGGGCTGAACAACATGATCGACGGGCTCGCGAATGCGTACAACCTGTACAAGCCCGAGATGATCGCGGTGTCGACGACCTGCATGGCCGAAGTGATTGGTGACGACCTCGACGCGTTCATCAAGAACAGCAAGCAAAAGGGCAGCGTGCCGGAAGAGTACGACGTGCCGTTCGCTCATACGCCGGCATTCGTCGGCAGCCACGTCACCGGCTACGACAACGCGCTGCTCGGCATCCTGAAGCACTTCTGGGACGGCAAGGCCGGCACGACCGCACCGCTCGTGCGCGAGCCCAACGACAGCGTGAACTTCATCGGCGGCTTCGACGGCTTCGTTGTCGGCAACATGGCCGAAATCCGCCGGATCTTCGACCTGTTCGGCGTGAAGGTCAACGTCATCTGCGATCCGTCCGAAACGTGGAATACGCCGACTGACGGCGAGTTTCGGATGTACGAGGGCGGCACGACGAAGGAAGAGGTCGAAGCCGCGCTCCACGCGAAGGCGACTTTCGTGTTCCAGGGGTATTGCTGCGAGAAGACCAGCAAGTTCATCGCCGAACATGGCCAGGAAGTCGTCGTGCTGAACGCGCCGACCGGCGTCGCCGGCACGGACCACTTCCTGATGGAAATCTCGCGCGTGACCGGCAAGCCGATTCCGGCCGAGCTCGAGAAGGAGCGCGGCCAGCTCGTCGACGCGATGGCCGACAGTCAGGCCCACCTGCACGGCAAGCGCTACGCGTTGTACGGCGACCCGGACCAGATGCTCGGCTACACGCAGTTTCTGCTCGAGCTCGGCGCGGAGCCCGCACACGTGCTCGCGACCAATGGTAACGAGGATTGGGCGGCGAAGGTGCAAGCGCTGTTCGATGCCTCGCCGTATGGCGCCGGCTGCAAGGTGTACCCGAAGCGCGATCTGTGGCACATGCGCTCGCTGCTCTTCACGGAGCCGGTGGACTTCCTGATCGGCAACACGTACGGCAAGTACCTCGAGCGCGACACCAAGACACCGCTTATCCGCCTGGTATTCCCGATCTTCGATCGTCACCACTACCACCGCTATCCGACCTGGGGCTATGCCGGCGCGCTGCGGCTGCTCGTGATGCTGCTCGACGAGTTCTTCGAAACGCTCGATGCGAACACCATCGTGCCCGCGAAGACCGACTACAGCTACGACATCATCCGCTGAGAAGGAGGCCGCGATGACGGATCGGGTGCTCGTCAAGACGACCGAAGACGGCCGCAAGGTCGAGGTGATCGACGGCTGGCTCTGCCTTGCCGGCGTGCGCGAGGCGGATCATCTCGTGCCGTTGCTCGAGCACCCGAACCGTCAGGCTATCGTGCGAGCGGTGCCGGGCGCGACGCATGTCGCGGGGCGCGTGCCGCTCACGCACGAGGAAGCCGCGATCGCGCAGGGTGCGATGTCGGCCGCTCAGCGGGATTTCGACGCGAGCCCCGCCGGCATCGCGCAGCGTATTCGTCTTGCCGTCTGGGCGAAGACTGCGGCCGAAGGGATCGAGTGACACGCCGGTTCGGAGGCTTCAGGCTTCGCGGAAGATCGACTGGGCAGATTATTACGAGGGGGCATGCCGCCCTGACAGCGGGGGCGGCGATCACCGTGTGGCCGGTTTTGCCACGCGAGCTTTTGCCGCCGCCGGTTCGGGGCGGATTTTTTCGGCGCGGCGATACGTGGTTTGAGCGGGCGCGCAACGCGGGGAGCAGCTTCGTGATTTACGTGATCGAAACGCCGGAGGGCGCCCGGCCGCTTGCCTGGTTCGCCTACGATGAAGCCGACTTCATGCGCAAGGTGGCGGCATCGGACCCGCTCGCCGCGGAGGAAATCCACGACACGCTGACCGCCCGCGAGCTGCTCGAGTTCGACGGCCGCGAGCCGGATGCCGGCACGCGCGCGCAATTTCCCGCGCTGTGCGCGCTCGGTGATGCGCACGGATGGGATACCACGCTCTATCGGGCCGATTATCTGCTCGGCCGGGGCATGTGCCGGCCCGAGCCCGTCGAGCTGCGAGACGCGGCCACCGCGGCGCTCGCCGCGCGGGGCGCGTGCATCGTGTACTTCAGCGACACCGAGGCGCTCGCCGCGTTCGAGGGCGCGGATGCGCGCCTCATGGGCGACGCGAACTGGCATCGACGCCGGGCGTTGTACGAACAACTCGTCGCGCTCGAAGTGCTGGCCGACGACAACTGACGCGGGAAGGGCCGTCACGATGAAGCTGCGTATGGGCGCCTTGTGCCTGTTCGACAACCCGACCGACGAAGACGGCCGCGCGCTGATCCGTCAATTCGTGCTCGCGACGGTCGAACTGTTGAGCCGTGGCCGCCTCGCAATGGCTGCGGATGCCGTGGCGTCGGGCTCCGCGGATCGCGCCGCCGCGTCGCCCGTCGACGGCGTGGTGATCGTACCGACGAGCGCGAATTTCGATGATGCGAAGCACATTCTCGCGGACATCGTCGACGAAGTGCTGCCGCTTCTGGACGATTGAGATGTGAGGTCATCGATTGTCGCAATCCGTTCAAAGCGTCCAAAGCGCGTCTCAATGCCGACAGCGCAAGCCGTCCAGACCGTCGCTCTGCAAGACGTACAGGGGGTTCCGGTGGATGGTATGCAACTTGCAGCTGTCTCTATACCCGATCCTGTGAGGAGCCCGACATGTCCGCATCGCTGAAAGCCAAGATCGCCGAAGTGTTCGAGGAGCCGGGTTGCGACAAGAACCAGGGGAAGAGCGAAAAGGAACGCAAGAAGGGCTGCACGAAGCAGCTGTCGCCCGGCGCCGCCGCCGGCGGCTGCGCGTTCGACGGCGCCAAGATCGCGCTGCAGCCGATCGTCGACGTCGCCCACCTCGTGCACGGCCCGATCGCGTGCGAAGGCAACTCGTGGGACAACCGGCACGCGGCCTCGTCCGGATCAAAGCTCTACCGTACGGGCTTCACGACCGACATCAACGAGCTCGACGTCGTCTACGGCGGCGAGAAGCGGCTTTTCAAAAGCGTGCGCGAGATCATCGAGAAATACGACCCGCCTGCCGTGTTCGTCTATCAGACCTGCGTGACCGCGCTGATCGGCGACGACATCGAGGCCGTCTGCAAGCGCGCATCCGAAAAGTTCGGCAAGCCCGTCATCCCGGTCAATTCGCCGGGTTTCGCGGGCCCGAAGAATCTCGGCAACAAGCTCGGCGGCGAGGCGATCCTCGACTACGTGATCGGCACGCGCGAGCCCGACTATACGACGCCGTACGACATCAACATCATCGGCGAATACAACCTGTCGGGCGAGCTGTGGCAGACCAAGCCGCTCCTCGACGCGCTGGGTGTCCGAATCCTGTCGTGCATCTCCGGCGACGGCCGCTATAACGAGATCGCCGCATCGCACCGTGCGAAGGTCAACATGATGGTGTGCTCGAAGTCGATGATCAACATCGCGACGAAAATGCAGCAGCGCTATGGGATTCCGTATTTCGAAGGCTCGTTCTACGGCATCGGCGATATGAGCGACACGCTGCGGCAGATCGCGACGCTGCTGGTTCAGCAGGGCGCACCGGACGATCTGCTCGATCGCACCGAGCGCCTGATCGCGGTAGAGGAAGCGCGTGCCTGGGAACGGATCGCCCGCTACCGCGAACGCCTCGCGGGCAAGCGCGTGCTGCTGATCACGGGCGGCGTGAAGTCGTGGTCGGTGGTGGCTGCGCTCCAGGAGGCGGGGCTCGAGATCGTCGGGACGAGCATCAAGAAGAGCACCAGGGAAGACAAGGAAAAAATCAAGGAAATCATGGGCGACGACGCGCACATGATCGACGACATGACCCCGCGCGAGATGTACAGCATGCTGCGCGACGCGAAGGCGGACATCATGCTGTCGGGCGGCCGCTCGCAGTTCGTTGCGCTAAAGGCGCGGATGCCGTGGCTCGACATCAACCAGGAGCGTCACCATCCGTACGGTGGCTACGAAGGCATGGTCGAGCTCGTGCACGAGATCGACCGTGCGATCCACAACCCCGTATGGCAGCAGGTGAGGATTCCCGCGCCGTGGGGCGACGACGGCGAGACGCTCGGTGCGGCGCCGGCCTGGGCCGCCGCAGCGCCCGCACCGGTCCCGACCGATGTGCGCGCGTGGGCGATGGGTCTCGAACCTGGCGTAGTGGCCTGACCCGGCCCGGAGAGCGCGATGGCTGACGTTGTCGATTCGAAGAAGGCCTGCACGGTCAACCCACTCAAGATGAGCGCGCCGCTCGGAGCGAGCTTCGCGTTCATGGGGCTCGACGCGTGCATGCCGGTGATGCATGGCTCGCAAGGCTGCACGTCGTTCGGGCTGGTGCTGCTCGTGCGTCATTTCAAGGAAGCGATCCCGCTGCAGACGACCGCGATGAACGAGGTCACGACGATCCTCGGCGGCTACGAGAACATCGAAGCCGCACTGCTGAACATCCGCAAGCGCGCAGCGCCGAGGATCATCGCGATCTGCTCGACCGGGTTGACCGAAACCAAAGGCGACGACGTCGACGGCTATCTGACGACGGTGCGCAAGCGCAAGCGGGAGCTCGACGACACCGAGATCGTCTACGTGTCGACGCCCGACTACGTCGGCGGCTTCGAGGATGGCTACCGGCTCGCGGTCGCGGCGATCGTCCGCGCGCTCGTGAAGCCGCTGCCCGCGAACCCGCGGCAAGTCACGCTGCTGCCGGGCAGCCATCTGTCGCCTGCCGATATCGACGAACTGCGCGAGATTGTCGCGGCGTTCGGTCTCGATGCGGTGGTGCTGCCCGATCTTTCCGGCTCGCTCGATGGGCATATCGCGCCGGACTGGCGCGGCACGACGCTTGGCGGCACGACGCTCGAGCAGATCCGCTCGGCCGGCGCATCCGCGTTCACGATCGGTGTCGGCGAGCAGACCCGGACGGCGGCTGAGGCGTTGCAATCGATCGCTGGCGCGCCGTTCGAGATCTTCGAGCGGCTGACGGGCCTCGAGCCGAACGACCGCCTGCTCGTGCGGCTCGCGGAACTCAGCGGACGGCCCGTGCCGGCGCGATACCGGCGGCAGCGCAGCCAGTTGCTCGACGCGATGCTCGACGGCCATTTCTACACGGGTGGCATCCGCGTCGCGCTCGGCGCGGAGCCGGACCTGCTGCTCGCGATCGGTGGCCTGCTGCAAGAGATGGGTGCGGAGCTGACGTGCTGCGTCAGCACGACTGCGTCGCCCGCGCATGCGCTGTTGCCGGCACAGCAGGTGCTGCTCGGCGATCTCGAGGACATGGAGCGGGATGCGGCCGACTGCGATCTGCTGATTACGCATTCGCACGGTCGACAGATGGCGGAGCGCCTGAACAAGCCGCTGATGCGTATCGGTTTTCCCGTTTTCGACCGGGTCGGCAATGCGCACCGCTGTCAGGTCGGCTATCGCGGCACGATGAATCTCATCTTCGAGATCGCAAACCTGATGATCGATCACATCCCGCATCACGGCCCCGGCGACTGGCCGCTGCCGCCTCAGGCCGTCGATCTCGCGGCACGCGATCCCGCGCGCAAGCTCGACATTCCTGTCGTCGTCCAACCTCTAACCGACAAGGAGTACACAGCATGAAGATCGCGTTCGCGACCCAGGACAAGCAGTATGTCGATGCGCACTTCGGCTGGGCGAAGAGCATCGTCATCTACGAGGTGACGGGCAAGGGGCACACCTTCGTCGAGGCATTCGAGTTCGGCGGCAAGCTCGAGGAGGACGGCGACGAAGACAAGCTCGCGCCGAAGCTCGACGCGATCAAGGACTGCGCGATCCTGTACGTTGCCGCCATCGGCGGGTCGGGCGCGGCGCGCGTGGTCGCGCAGAAGATCCACCCCATCAAGGTGCCGCAGCCGGAGGCGATCGACGAGATCCTGGCGAAGCTGCAGGAGGTTCTCGACGGCACGCCGCCGCCGTGGCTGCGCAAGGCGCTCGCGAAGGATGGCGAGCGGACATACGATTTCGAAGACGACGAGGTATCTCATGGCTGACGCCATCATCGACAACACGCCTGCTACGACAGGCGAGGCCGGCGCGGCCAGCGACGAAGCATTGCTCGCGACGCCGTTCGTGCAGCAATTGATCAAGCAACTGCGCGCGCAGGACACGCATGGCACGTGGGAAAAGAAAAGTGACCTGCAACTGCTGAAGCCCTACATCCTGACGCCGGAGGAGCGGCGCGCGATTCCGATCATCGGCGACCCGGATCCCGAGACGCTGTGGCGGCTCGAGCTGTTCTACGCAGCGATCGCCGTTGCGATCGAGCGCGAGACGCGTCAGATGGTGTCGCCGATGATGAAGATGAGCCACGAGGGCTTCGGGCGGATGGTGTTGATCGCGGGGCGGCTCGTCGTCGTCAACAAGCAGTTGCGCGACGTGCACCGCTTCGGTTTCCCGTCGCTCGCGAGGCTCGCGGAGGCAGGCGGCAAGTTCTTCGACGAGGCGGTCGCGATGATTCGGACCTATCCGGCCGTCGCGCAGTATGGCGCGTGATGGGTGCTGGCGGCTGCGGGTATTTCGAATGCGACAGCTTTGCATGGAACGAGAGTAAGCGATGACGACCGATACAGACGAATTGAAGGCACGCGTGAAGAAACTCAACGCACAGGCGACACAGGCGAAGATGGATCTGCACGACCTCTCCGAGGAACTGCCGACCAACTGGGAGCAGATCTTGGTCGTCGCACAGCGTTGCTACGACCTGCATGCCGCGCTGATGGAAGCGCGCAAGGCGGCGGCTTAACGGTTTTTCATTGGCGTGTCGAATGCGGCTTTGCAGACGGCCTTGGCATGGGAGCGTGACACGATGAGCGGGACCTTCAGCGTGAAACTGCCGAGCGGTGAGACCTGGACGCCGACGTTCGTGTCCACGCTCGACGAGGAAAAGTGTATCGGCTGCGGCCGTTGTTTCCGGGTGTGCCCGCGCGGTGTGCTCGAATTGGTCGGCATCGACGAGGACGGCGACCACATCGCGCTCGACGGCGAAGACGACGATGACGAGTACGAGAAGAAAGTCATGACGATCGCGCACCAGGAGCTTTGCATCGGCTGCACCGCCTGCGCGAAGATCTGCCCGAAGAAGTGCTACACGCACGCGGCGGCAGAGGTCTGACGGGGACGGCCATGGATGCCCGAACGGCTCTGATGGATCGCCCCGTGGACGCGCGCTCGGTGCTGATGCGTTGCGCGGTTGACGCGCGGGATCCGACCGTCATTGCTTTCGCAAGCGCGTTTGCGGCGGCCTTCGAGCGCGACGGCGTGCACGCGCAGCCGATCGACGGTCTCGACGAACGCGATACGCGCCGGGTGCTGGAGCGCTGGTTCCCGGGCGCGACGGCCGTACTGGCGGTCGATGCATCGTCTGGCGCGCCGGCGCGTTGTGTGGGGCGCAACGAAGAGTTCGACGACCTGGTCGCGCTCTTCATCGAGCACGCGGACCCGCTCGCGGGCATGCCGGACGACATGCGCTGTGTCGCCCGTCTGCTCGCGAGCGGCTGCTTCGGCGAGAACCACTTGTGGCAGGACTTGGCGTTGCCGTCGCGACGCGAGCTGTCCGCGCTCATCGCACACTGGTTTCCGCGGCTTGCGGCGAAGAACACGAACGACATGAAGTGGAAGAAGTTCTTTTACAAACAGCTGTGCGAACGCGAAGGGCTGTATATCTGCAGGGCACCGAGTTGCGGCGTGTGTTCGGATTACGCGCTTTGCTTTGGCGCCGAATAGCTGAGGAGGACACGAAGCATGCATGTCCGGCATCAGACGCGGATTCCGCTTTTTTGCATGAACCGTTATGTAGTTGAATATACAACCGATTGATCCATCCGAACCAGGGACACCACACTCATGGCTCCGAATGCAGGAACTTCGCCTCGCGCACGCTGGACGCCGTGCACCCGTGCTTGCTTCCGGACGCTGCAATGGCCCGTAGCGCCTTACCCGCACGAGCGGCGCGACAGCATCGGCGCGACGGTCTGCCCGCCGCTGCCGGCCCCGCCGCACCGCCTGCTCGCGATCTGCACGGAAACCGGATTGCGCGATCTGGTCAGGCAACATATGCGGCGTTTGAAGACGACGCCGCTCTTTGCGCGCTCGGGCGACTGCTTCGATTGCATCGTCGAGCGGGTGGCGGACTTCGTCATCGAATCGTGCGGCGGCCCGCTCCATTTCAGCCAGCGTCACGCGCACCTGCAGGCGGGCGCGGGGTTGCCGCTGCTGCTCGACGAGGAGGGGCGGGAGCTTTGGCTCGTGCAACTGTGGCACGCATTCGACGACGTCGGCTTGCCGAGCGCCTTGCGCGCCGATTTCTGGGGGTGGGCGGAGCCGCTGTCCATACAGTTGCTCGCGCCGCATGCGCGCCACAGCCGCCTGACCCGCTATTCTTACGACACCGTGCGGAGCTGGTTCGCGACGCGGCCGGCGCAGCCCGATGCGCGGGCGGTCGCTGACGAGTATCCGACATGACGACTTCTTCGACTTCCCCGCTCGTTCGCCTCGGCGTCTTCCTCAACGTCGAGAACCCGCACGGCGACGAGCGCGCCGCGCTGGAGCAGACGATCCAGACTGGCGTTCTTGCCGAGACGCTCGGATTTCACGACGTCTGGGTCGCCGAGCATCACCACAGCCGCTTCGCGATCGGCGGCGCGCCGACCGTGCTGCTCGCGCAGATCGCCGCGCGCACATCGAGGATCCGGCTCGGCACGGGCGCGTCGCTGCTCGCGCTGAACGATCCGGTGCGAGTCGCGGAAGACGTCGCGACGCTCGATCTGTTGAGCGGCGGACGCATCGAATTCGGCGTGGCGCGCGGCGGCCCGTTTCCCGTTCAGTATCGGCAGGCGGGCATCCTGTCGGCCGATGCCGCGCGCGAGCGGACGTTCGAGGCGCTCGAATTCGTTCGTCGGTTGTGGCGCGAACCGTCGACGTCGTTCAACGGCCGTTTTTTCCACTACGAAGACATCGCGATCCATCCGCGTCCGCTGCAACGGCCCGTGCCCGTCTGGCTCGCGAGCCTGAGCGAGGACGCGTGGCGGCTCGTGGCCGAGCACGGCTTCGGCCTGATGGCGACGCCGGCGGTGCAGCTCGAGGCGGTCGCCGCGCAGGTGAGCGCCGAGCGCACGCGCCGCGCCGATCTGCCGTTCGCGATCATCCGGTTCTTTCATTGCGAGGATGACGATCGCCGCGCGGTCGACACGGGTGTCGCAGGGGTGCGCGAATATCCGCAGCTGATGCAGGCGCAGTTTCCGTCCGACAAGCTGCCGCCGATGTTCGCGCCCGACGCGAGCGACGCCGATATCGCCGCAAACGCTGTGTTCGGCGACCCGGCCCGCTGCGAGGCGCAGATCCGCCGGCTCGCCGCGTTGCTCGGGCCGCACCGGCTGCTGCTCAAGCCGGCCGCTCACGACCCCGAGCGCGGGCAGGCCGCACTCACGCGGCTCGCGACACATCTCGGCCTGCGCGCCGGATAGTCGTCGCTCCGGTCTCGCTCTAGTCTCGCGCCGGACGATGCGCGGCGAGGCCGGATGTCCCGGGGTTGCCCCGAATGGCCCCGAATGGCGCACATCTTGCCTGGGTCCTGATGTAGGCCATTACATAACGAGGGGTTGTCGCGAATGTCGGGTTTGTCGCATTTCATGCAACGCATCGATTGGCCGCCGCTGTTGTTGTCGCTGAAAGTCGCAGGCATGGCGACCGCGCTTGCGTCGATCGCCGGCATCGCGCTCGGTTGGCTGTTTGCGCGCCGCCGCTTTCCGGGGCGCTCGATCTTCGAGGCCGTCTGCATGCTGCCGCTCGTGCTGCCGCCAACCGTGATCGGCTACGGGATCCTGATCGTGGCGGGCCGGCGCAGCGCGCTGGGTGCCTGGATCTATGCGCATTTCGGCTACACGTTCGTGTTCAACTGGCACGGCGCCGTGCTTGCGTCCACGGTCGTCGCGCTGCCGCTCGTGCTGAAGTCCGCCAGCACCGCGTTCGCCGGCGTGGACACGTCGCTCGAGGCGGCCGCACGCACGCTGCGGCAGTCGCCGTTCTCGACGCTCGTGCGCGTCACGCTGCCGCTCGCATGGCCGGCGATTCTGGCGGGTGCGCTGCTCGCGTTCGCACGCGCGATGGGCGAGTTCGGCGCGACGCTGATGATCGCGGGCGACATTCCACGCCAGACCCAGACACTGTCGCTCGCCATTTACGACGCGATGCAGGACGGCCGCGACAGCACCGCGTTCTTTCTCGCGTGCGTGACGTCCGTGCTGTCGATCGCGGTGCTCGTGCTGTCCAAGCGATTTTTTGTCATACGTTGATTCGAGGAGGTTACTTCGTGAAATCCACGCTCCGATCCTTTATCGGCCTGCTCTGCGTTCTCGCGCCGGTCATCGCGCTCGCGCAGCAATTGACGGTATCGGCCGCCGCCAGCATGACCGATGCGTTCAAGGATATCGCCACACGCTTCGAGGCCGCGCATCCCGGCGTGACCTTGCGCCTGAACTTCGGCGCGTCCGGCGTGCTGCTGCAGCAGATTCGTATGGGCGCGCCGGTCGACGTATTCGTCAGTGCAGACGAGGCGACCGTCACGCGCGGCGTCGACGCGGGCATCTTCGATCCGGCGACGAAACGGGTCGTGGCGTCGAACACGCTTGTGCTCGTCGTGCCGGCCGGCCAGGCATCGCCCGTGAAGAGGCTCGCCGCGCTCTCGGACCCAGCCGTCAAGCGGATCGCGATCGGCAAGGTCGCGACCGTGCCATGCGGCCTTTACACACAGCAGGCGCTCCAGCGCGCGAAGCTGTGGGGTTCGCTCGAACCGAGGATCGTCGAGTCCGATAGCGTGCGGCAAGTGCTCGACTACGTGGCGCGCGCCGAGGCCGACGCGGGCTTCGTCTATCGCACCGACGCAATGCTGATGCCGGACCGGGTCGTGGTCGTGCAGACGGTGGACGATCACGCTCCCGTGAGCTATCCGGCCGTCGCGGTCGGCGCGAGCCGCGAGGCGGCGCTCGCGAAGGCCTTTATCGCGTATCTGCTCAGCCCGCCCGCGCAGGAGATCCTGAAACGGTATGGCTTCGCGCATGCGTAAGATGCGAAAAGGAGCGCGCAGGTGATCGACGTCGATTTCTATGCGACCGTGTCGGAAGATGCGCGGCAATTCGCGCTCGCGATGCGCTTCGCGTCTGAAGCACGGGTGGTCGCGCTCTACGGGCCTTCCGGTGCGGGCAAGTCGCTGACGCTGCGGACGATAGCGGGGCTGCTCACGCCGCTGCGCGGACACGTGCGCATCAACGGGCGCACGCTGTTCGACGCCGCGCACGGGATCGACGTGCCGCCCGAGCGGCGCGGCATTGGCTGCCTGTTCCAGCATTACGCGCTGTTCCCGCATCTGTCGGTGCGCGAGAACGTCGCGTTCGGGCTCACGAGCTGGTATCGCCGTCGTCTGTCGAACGACGCGCGCAAGCGCGTCGAAGACTTGCTGGAGCGCTTCGGTCTCGAATCGCTGGCGCGCAGCCGCACGGACGGGTTGTCGGGCGGACAACGGCAGCGCGTCGCGCTCGCGCGTGCACTGGCATGCCGGCCCGATCTACTGTTGCTCGACGAGCCGTTCTCTGCGTTGGACCCTTCGTTGCGCAGCGACTTGCGCCGTTACCTGGACGAGGTGCTCCGCGAATGGCGCATTCCCGCCATGATGATCACGCACGATGTCGACGACGTAACGGCGCTTGCCGACGTCGCATTCGTGATCGAGCAGGGCCGCGCCATCCGCGAGGTCGACGTGCGGCACGGCGTCGCGACCACGCTCGCCTGCGTGCGTAGGGAGACGCCGCACGAACAGCGCGTACGCGAATTACTGCACGTGTGTGCAACCGACTGACGGAGCCGCCAGATGCGGGAGACAGGCGCGAGACACGACGACGCGACGTTGCTGAGCGGTGACCTGAAGCTGGCGGGTCGCCTCGACGAGCGGTTTTTCGCGCTGCTCGAGGCAATCGACAACACGGGTTCGATCAATCGCGCGGCGAGCGTGGCGGGATACAGCTATAAGGGTGCGTGGCTGGTGCTGGAGAGCGCCGCGAATCTTGCGAATGAGCCGTTGTTCACGACGGAGACGGGGGGCAGGGGCGGCGGCGGCACGCGCCTCACGTCGGCTGCGCACGACCTGCTGTCGGCATGGCGGGAACTGCAGGCTCATACGCGGCGGTTCCTGCGCGAACAGGAAGCATGGCTCGTTCAATTGCCGGCGCTGTCCGGCCTACTACGGAGAATCGCTGTGAAAACCACCGCTCGCAACCAATTCGCAGGAACCATCACCGCCGTCGAGGACGGACCCGTCACGACCCAGGTATCGATAAAGATACCCTGCGATCAGGAGATCACGGCAACGATGACGACCGCCGCGGCGAAGCGGCTCAAGCTCGCCGTGGGACAGGACGCGATCGCGCTGGTCAAGTCGTCGCACGTCGTGCTGGTGATCGATTTCGCCGGCTATGCGCTCTCCGCGCGCAACCAGTTCAGCGGGACGATATCGCGAATCGAGCGGGGCGCGACGACGTCGCTCGTCGTAGTGACGCTTGCAGGTGGCGTGAACCTGACGTCGAGCGTGACGAACGATGCGGTGGATGCGCTGTCGCTCGCTGTGGGTCAAGCGGCGACAGCCGTGTTCAAGGCTTATTCGGTCATGCTGGCGGTCGCTCAATCGTAATGAAACGCGGCCGTTCGATTGTCGCGTTTGTTTGATGTTCGACAGGCGGCTCCCGGGCCGCATGTCCGCTCGCCTTGGCTTGCGTTGGCACATCGCTTGCCCCGACTGTTTTTATTGGGACGAACCGAAACGCAGCGTGTACAAGTCCCTCGACGACCTCATCGGCAATACGCCCCTCGTGCGGCTGCAGCGCCTCCCGGGTGACACGGACAACGTGGTGCCGGCGAAGGAACGATGCTCGATCAGTTCGCCAATCCCGACAACCGACCGGATCGAATACGTCGGCCAGGCCGAAGCGGAGTCCATGACACGCAGGCTGGCAGCGGAAGAGGGCATCTTTGCCGGGATATCGTCAGGGGGGCGATGGCCGTCGCGTTGCGGCTTGCTCGCGAACTCCACGAGGCGGTCATTGTTGCGATCGCCTGCGTCGGCACCTTGAGGGGGTAACGACACCTGATCGGCTCACCGTCCCCAACAAGAAGAAATAAAGTAGAAAAACCCTCAATTCCATATAATCACCGCTAACCAACCGTTCTCGGTCTGGATTGAAATATTTCCCGACCCCGATATGGCCGTCGTCGGGACCGACCGGCTCGTACATCACTCGACGATATTCGAAATGAATGTCGAGAGCTATCGCCGCCGCACGGCCAGCGATATACAAATCCGTCGATACCGGAAATCATCCAGCGACAATCACAAAGAAGAGCGGCCATTGTGGCGGAATAACCGCTGATAATCATCCCAGTCGACCGCTGGATGAAGCGACCGAACTAGGAGCTCACGAAAATTCATGCCACCGCGGAAACCATGCGCCTATTGTGCGATGACGTCGATATCGACATTTCTGTATAAATTCTTGATGATTCAGATCAGCATCGCCCCCAAGCATGAAAACTCAGCAAGGCAGAGAATCAGCGGTGGAGCACCGGCACAAAAGACCGCAATATCAATGGTGGCGCGGTCCTGTGCGTTCCGGCCGCCGCTACATATCATCTGGCACTAACCGTAACCGTAAATATGCGGAGCTTCGGATATTTGCGAATTCCGACCGAGTCTCAATATATAAACTTCGCGAAGCTTGGCATGTCGAGTCGGAATCAGACACTG
This sequence comes from Trinickia caryophylli, assembly GCF_034424545.1. Classification (NCBI taxonomy): domain Bacteria; kingdom Pseudomonadati; phylum Pseudomonadota; class Betaproteobacteria; order Burkholderiales; family Burkholderiaceae; genus Trinickia; species Trinickia caryophylli. Next base: position 1,914,860 of record NZ_CP139971.1, read on the forward strand.
ACAGAGTTGACAGTTATAAGGTGGCGGGCTCAGGCGTACTGTCGGTCATCAAGAAATAAACATTATGAGAGACAATCGCTTGTCAGTCGGCTGTGCTGCACCGGCGCGGCACAAACCGCGTAGACAAAATATCGAGAATACCGAGGTATTCAGCTCTTCCTGCAAACACCGGTTCGAAAACGTGATGCAGGTCGAGTCACGCTTTTCAATCGACGCATCTTCTTCAGCACCACTAGAAATATCGGGAGATCACAATGCTAGATGAGGCACGCCGTGCGGTCCAGCAGGTTATCGAATCGACTGCCCGATTTTGGGCGGGAGAGCGTGCGGTGGCGAGGAAGTTCTTTGGCGGTCCAGTTTCTTTCGCCGAGGCTCATCCGGATCACAGGTGGCTGACTTATCAAATCCATAAGGAGTGGTATGGAGGCGGCGTGTATGGGCCGGGCGAAACGACGGTGCGCAGCATCATCGAAGAGGCTTCGCGGGCCATCCTTCAGTCCGACCGGGCCGGCGAGTTTCACCGCATCGATCATGCCTGCTCCATGCTGCGTTTCGCGACCGATGAGCTCCGCCATTACTGCTTGCTCGGAAAGCTGTACGCTGAATTGACTGACAACCGTTCCTTCGATCTGGATGCGGCAGGGCAGTTGCTCGAAGGGCAGCGTCTCGTCACGCTCCGGCAGGACAGTCGCGCCACGGTCCTCGGCAAGACCGCGGTCGTGCTGAGCGAAGGGGGCGGCCTGGGATTGTTCTTCGGCATTGCGGAGGTGTTGGGTGTGCAGCGCGAACGGAGTCCGGGCGAGGGGCACTTGCTGAGGGTAGTCCAACAGATCCTCGACGACGAAAAGGGGCACCTCGCCGGGAATTTCCGCCGTGCCGCTGCACAGCACAGCAGTGTCCACGAGTGGGCCCAAATCGGCGAGATACTCGCCGAAATTAGCAAGCAGAAGCTCCGCGAGCGCTGCCAGCAATTCGATATTCCACTCACCGACGACCTCTATTCCAGTGCGGTCGCGGGCACAAATGATTGGCCGGACTTCATTCGCAGCAGTCTCGGTTTTCTCTATGCGGCGCTCGATCTCCCGCACGGGAGCGGTGTCGCCGCGCCGCAGTTAACCCCCTGGCTTGCACCGACGTCTCAACCCCTGTCGAATCAACCCATATAGGTGGCACACTATGAGCAAAGCAAGATATTCGGAAATCTTTTCTTCGCCCGATCGCAAAAGTGAGCGCACATTCCTGGTCGCGGATCTGGTTGGGTCGAAGGACCTCGCGCGATCCGGCGTCTCGTACGACGACTTTTTGAAAAACGCGGTTCAATTCTTCGATATCTGCGACGATCATCTCGGCAACCACGGCGCGGAGCGGATCCGCCTCGACGGAGACGCCGTCAAGGCCGCGTTTGATCCCGACCAAGCTCATATGGCCGTGAAGGCCGCTATCGCGATCCACAAGGCGTCCAAGGGGCTCCCCCATCCGACGCTTGCGGCGGTCGGCATCGCGACGGGCTCGGTCGTCGACGTCGACGACGACTACGCGAGCATGGTCACGATCAGCGCCCGCCACCTAGCGCTGGCCGGTTCGCCGCTCAGCATCCTAATCTGCCTCAACACCGCGCAGCGGATCGGTGCGGGAAGCCATTTCGCGGCGGACGCGATCGGGGATCGTCAGGCGGTGCTGCTCCCGATCGCCTCGAAGCCGGTCGAGTACCACGAAGTCAAATGGGACAAAATCCGCTATGGATTGAAGTCCAAGGCGGTCACGCAGGGCTTGTCGTTGTTGTCCAGGTGACCCTGGAGTTTGCGTCGACGGTCCACGCGAGGGGGGACACATGAACAGGCTGGCCGACGATGGAGGGGATGCACGCATCCCCGCTGCCGAATTGATCGCCGATCTCAGGCTGGCCGACTCTCGTTTGTCTCTCTTCGCGTTCGGCACGCGGCGTTCGGTTCGACTGATGATCGGCGTGCGCTCGATGCTGTCGGTGTGCGGTCGGATCTGTTCGCGCAGCGGGACGGGACGTTGGAAACAGTGGGAGACCACGCGCCCGTGGCACGCGGTGGCACGATTTCTGGAGGATAGCGCGGGCCATTTTGTCGGCGGTTACCTCGGTTTCGATTTGCATGCCGCCTCCACCGGCAAGAACGTGTTCGCACCCTATGCGTCGACCCGGCTCTTCGTGCCGGAGGTTGTACTCGACGTTCGCTCCGCCTCGATCGTGGCGCTCACTTCCGAAGGGGGTGAAGGGCTCGCTGTGGGGGACGCGCCGTTCGTGCGGGAACTCGCGCCGCTTCGCGCGCAGCGTATTCCGCTCTGCAGCCCGGCTCCGGATGAGCGGCGCGACTTTGTCGGTAAGGTGAACGAAGTATTGCGGTGGATCCGACGTGAATCCGGCAGGCGTTGCACGATCGCGCGCCGCGTGACGCTTCCCGGCGACATCGATTTTCCGCGGGTCTTCGCAGCGAGCACCGATACCGGGGCGACATCGCGTTCGTTCTTCGCCTCTCATGAAGATTTCGAATTCGCGGGCACGAGCCCAGAACTGCTCGTTGACGGAACGCTTCAGCGCTTCTCGACCTATAAGCTTTCCGGCACTTACCCGCGGTCCGAAGACGGCCGGACGGACCGGACGTTCGAACGTAGCTTCATGAACGACGCGAAGATCGAAGAGGAGCATCGATTGTCGGCCGGCGCGATGTGCGATGCGCTGGCTGGGCTCGGGGAGGTGAGTCTTCTGCGCAAGGAGGTGATCAATCTGCCGAGGCTCAGGCACATGCAAAGCGTGTTTGAGACTCGCTGCGGCGTGGGCGTCGGCATTTCGGACGTGCTTCGGGAGGTCTTGCCGGTCGGCACCGATCCGGCGCGAGAAGGGCTGCACCTGCTGCTGAATCTCGAAGGGATGGCCCGTGGAGCTTACTACGGGCTCGTTGGTCTCATCGACGCGCACGGAAAGATGGAATTCTCACAGACGCTGCGGACAGCGTTTCGTCACGGTGATCTGAATTTCGCCTGGGTCGGCGCGGCCGTCACCGCTGGCTCTGATCCCGAGACGGAGCTGAACGAGACCTGTATCAAGTTGAATTCGATGGAGCTCGTTGCCGCATTCGCGAGGAGAAACAACGATGGCATCAGTGCTGTTCATTGGCGGAAGCATTATCAGTGATGGCGGGATTGTCGACGTGACGAGGCAAAGGCTGGGCACTAACGACGCAGCATCGGAGGTCGAGGAACAGACGTTCCGGCGAGCGACGCTTGAACAGCATTGGAATCGCCTCGCGACGCAGCGCGCGCTGCGTCGGCGCAAGTGGGACGCTGTCGTGCTTCAGGAGCAAGGCACACAGCCGCTCACGAATCCAGAGTCGATGGCGAAGGCGATCGCTCTTTGGGTTCTTCAGATTCGCTCGGCCGGCGCGGAGCCGGTGCTTTTCCTGCCTTGGCGCCGCCGCGAGCATCTGGACGACGACGACGCATGGGGGCGTATTCGCAGCCTGCATTATGCTGCCGCGCGAGAGTGGAATATCCGGCCCGCCGCTGTCGGCGACGTGTGGACGGCTTTCCGGCGCTCGCATCCGGATATCGCGTTGACGGCCGAAGGGGGCAACCATGTCAACGAGACGGGCGCGGTGCTTTCAGCATCCGTTATTGTTGCGACGATCGTCGACTGGCCTGATCCGGGTGGACGTCTGCGGCAACTGATCCAAGAGGGGGGACTTGCGGACTTTCCGTTCGACGCGTCGTGAGCGCTGTCCGTGCATGCCTTCTCGTCCGTGCGCTTCCGCCGGATCGCGCAAAGCGGGACTGGCGAGAAATCGGCGCCGCGTAAAAAGGTCACTTTTTTTATTTCTTGCTTGGAGGAATAAAAGCCATGCTCCCCTTAAACGAAATATCGCGAAACCTGGAGGCGATCAGGAACGTCTACGCACTCCACGATCATCCGTTTGCCAAAAAATTCGAGTTGGGAGAGTTCTCTCCCGACGAGGTACGGTGTTTCACGATGCGGATTATGCCCGCATCGAATCGATTCGACACATCGTTTTTGCGAATGGTGTCGATGATTCCTGACTACCGCGACCGGATCGTGCTATTGCGCAACAGTTTCACCGAGCACGGCGATCTCGATCCGGATAAAGCCCACGTCAATGTCTTGGCGCGGTTCCTCCATGCGATCGACTGCCCCGAAGTTTCCATCCACGTCGAGGATTTCAGCTGCACGATCGGCGAGCTGTCCGTCAAACGGTTTACTGTCGAGCTCGATGAGCCTGTCGTCGGCCCTTTGGCGCGGTTCCTTGCGTTCGAGACCGTCACGCCGCTGCTTTTCGCACGGTACTATCGCGGGTTGCCGAAGATCTTCCCGAAGCTCTCTGCGCGCGATATGGAGTACTTTCTCCTGCATATCGATGCCGATCCGACGCACGAGATCGAGCTTTTGGATGTCATCGGCCACCACGTTCACGGACCGGATGACCTGGTCGTGCTGACCAACAACTACGAGCTCATGCTCAGTCGCTTGAAGGGATTTCTGGACTACGAGCACGTGCATCTTCCGAAGATGGCCTCCCAGTATCTCGCTCGTTATAGGGGGTAGTCAGAATTCGGAAAAATCCCACGCCAAGGCGGATCATCTCCTTGGCGTGCGACCTCCCGGCAATCGGCTCGCTTACCGGATCCGTCGACCAGCCGATGCAGCCGCGGTACATCGGTCGCGCCCGGTTCGCGCGTAATCGCAAAGAGCAGTGCATCGGCGGCGAGCAGACCCTGATTCGGCCTCGGCTCCCAGTTCGTGAGCCGGCCTTCGAATGCGAAGCCGAGCCTCGTCAGCGTGCTGGCGGCCGCTCCCTCGGGCGCACAATAAGCATGGATGCGGCACAAGGCTGGTTGCGCCAGCAACCAGCGTATGAGCTTGAGCAGTGCCGCAAGGCTCGCACGCCGGCGCCGGTGCGCTTCGAGCCGGCTGATGATGACGCCGATCTCCGCGCGCGGTGGCTCGGGCCGCAGCGAGATCGCGGCGAGCAGTGTGCTTCCCGCCGCGTCCTCCAGTGCCCATGTGTAGCGGTATCCGTTGCGCCACTCGGCCTCGCATTGCGCAATGAACGCCCGCGTTTCGGCTACGTTCGCGTGGGTACGCATCGGCAACCATGCGGTCGCCTCGGCGTCGCCGAGCAAGACCGTGAAGAGCGTTTGCGCGTCACCCTCGCGAAACGGCCGCAGCCGCACCGCGTTCGTCTCGATCACGCGCGGCACCTCCAGGCGGTTCATGTCGGCGCCCCGATCGCCATTCGCTCGCAGGCGCACGCTTCAGCGCGCGAGTGTTTGCGAGGGCGCTTCGTTGAAGCGCTGCCGGTAGCCGTTGAGCAGTGTCGAGCGGTGCTGAACGCCCCAGCGGTTCGCAATGCGCAGCACGCTCGACGTATGCGTTTCATCCTCCATGAGATCGTTGCGGATGTGCTCCATGCGGCGGTTGCGGATCAACTGGCTCGGCGTATAGCCGAGGTTCGCCTTGAACGCGGCCTGCAATGCGCGCTCGGTCACACCGATATGGCTGGCTACCTCGCGCACCGACAGGTCCGGCCGCTCGAGATGCTCGACGAGGTAGCGATAGGCGCGCCGGTATTTTCCGGGTAGCCGAGCGCTGATGTCGTCGGTGGCGGGCTGCGTGCGCTCGGCGGCAACGGTGGGCACCGTGGCGCTGTCTGCGCGCACATGGCGCAGCGACTGCAACGCATAGCGCGCGTAGAGCTGCGCGTAATCCTGCAGGCGTCCTTGCTGCTGGCGCAGTTTCGATTGGCAGTAAAGCAGCTCGTTGTACCAGTGTGCGTGCTGGCTGCCCTGGAGCGGCCGTTCGCCGAAGACATGCAACATCGTTTCGGCGACGTGCGTCAGGCGTCCCGCGAGCGCGGCCAGCGCTACTTCGATGCGTTGCTCGCGGTGGTATTCCGCAAGCCCGGCGCCCTGGCTCCAGCGCAGGTGTGTCTCGATCTGGGTGAGCGCGGATTCGCCACCGCGCGCGAGCGCCTGGAGGTGGCTCAGATAGTCGGAGTGGCGCGACAGCACGCCAATTGGAGGCATTTCTTCCGGCTGCTGCGCGGGAAACACCTCTTCGAATGCCTTGGAGCGCGCTTCGAGCGTTGCCGAATGCCAATAGATGTGGTCCGCCAACTGTGAGCACGAACGCAACTGGTATTGATCGACGACGTCGCGAATCAGCACGTGCGCGACGCACGCCCAGCGCGCGTCTTGCGCTTGCGCCACACGTTCGCGCAGCGCGCCGAGCAATGCGTGCACGCCGTCGAGCCGGCCGAGGCGGAACAGCACGAGTACGGAGCCCACGAGGCTTTCGAGCCGCTGCCCCTCGCTTGCATCCTCGTCTTCGACTACGCGCTGAAAGCACTTGAGAGCGGTCCCAAGATGGTTCTGAAACAGTGCCTGCCACCCGGCATTGCGCGACAGCGCCGCGCGGGTCGTCCGATGTTCGCCGCGGATGGCCTTCTGCGCACGCCGGTAGGCATCTTCCGCTTCCTCGTATTGCCCGAGCACGAGCAGTACATCGGCATAGGTCTGCAGGCTCGCGTAGTCCGGCGCGATGCCGGGTTGGGCCGGTTCGGCGCGCGCGGCGGCGGCGGCCGATGCATCGCGGAACTGGCCGTTGAGCATCATGGTGAACAGCGATGATTCGGGGCGGACCGAGGCAAGGGTCGAAGCCACGGCGAAATAGATCGATGAGGACATGAGGCGCTCCGGTGAATGAGGACATGAACGTGTTGTTGAACGCATGGTGGCACTCGGGAATTGCGCCGGCCGGCGTTTGTGACGTTCTGTTACTTTCGGGTCCTCGCGCCCGTTTTCTCGATGGATGCCGCTCAGCGCCGGGTGTCGTCGCGCACCCGGAGCGAGCGGTAGCCGCGGAAAGCGCCCTCCTGCAAACGCGGATTCGTACCCGGATCGAGCACGAGGCCGGGCATGCGCGTGAGCAGCGTTTCGAATACGACGGCCAGCTCCATGCGCGCGAGTGCGGCGCCGATGCAGCCGTGCGAGCCTGCGCCGAATACGAGGCCGCCAGGCGGGCGATCGACACGCACGTCGGTCGGATCGCAAAACGCAGTCGGGTCGCGATTCGCCGCCGCGGCGACTACGGCGACGGCCTCGCCCTTCGCCACGCGGAGCCCATCGAATTCGACGTCGGCGCGTGCGAAGCGAATCATCACGTGCACAGCCGGCTCGATGCGCATCAATTCGCGGATCGCAAGCGGGGCCCCCTGCGGCTCGCGCACGAGTCCATGCCAAAGGTCCCGCCGTGCGAGCGCCTGCGCGAGCGTATTGCCGATCGACAGCATCGTCGTGCCGTAGCCCGCAATGAACATCAGCAGCACGTTCGCCAGCAACTGGCGTCGTGTGAGTGCGGCATCGGCGGCCGTGCCGACGTGCAGCAGGGCGCGTACGCCGTCGAGATGCGGCTCGAGCTCTTCCATGAAGCGCACTGTCTGCGCGACGGCCTTCGCACGTTCGGCCGGCGTAAGCGGCGCCGCGCTGATCAGCCGGACTGCGGCCATCGACTGCGCCTGCAAGCGGGGTGCGTGTGCGGGATCGATGCCGAGCAGACGGCAAGCCGTGAGGGCGGGCAAGCGCTTCGCGATGTGCTCGACGATATCGAAGCATCGCGTATCGGGAATCTGCGCAAGCAGATCGTCTAGATCGGCTTCGATGCAGGCACGCAGCGCCGCGAGGCGCGGCTTCGCAAAGAGCGGCGCGAACGTCTTGCGCATGCGCTCGTGCATCGCGTCGCCGGAAAAAAGCATCGTGTCGAGCAAGCCCGCCTCGTCGCTCATCAGGCCCTGCTCGAACAGCGGGGAGCGCGTCGTCAGGTCCGGATGATCGAGCACGGCGCAGGCCAGCCGGAACCGGCCGACCATCCACGCCCCACCGATATCCCGGTACGCCCCGGCGCCGGCCGACATCTCGCCGTAAAACGCGTCGCGATCGTCGGCCGGATCAGTAAGCAGTTCGAAGAGCGTCTTGCGTGCAACGACATGAGTGCATGGCGGTGTCATGATCACATCGTGCTCCTCAACGGCGTGTCAGCGAGACCATGGATTCGCCCCATTTCTGGAAGATCTGCGCAATCGACTGGACGACGTTGATGAATGTCTCCGCGATCATTGCCGCGATGCCGAATCCGCCTTGCATCATGTTTTGCCAGGGCCTGAACTGCGATGTCCACGGATTATTGGCCGGGTTCATGCCGGGCGGGCGAGGCCGGCCCGTACCGGTCATGCCCGGGATGCCCGGTGTCGGATCGGGCTGGAACTGCGAATCGTGCCAGCCGGAGTGCGATGACTCGGACACGGGCGGCTCGGTGAACACCGGCGAACTCGTGCGCGAGTGCCAGTCCCCCCAGTCCCCATCATGCGACGATGGGATGGGGCGGGGCGAGAAGCGGGTTTGCCGTCCGCTCACGCCAGGCATGGCGTCACCGTCGAGCAACGGGATATAGCCGTCGCCGTTATCCGACATGGGCCGGGGCGGGTGCACGGGGGTGGGCGCGTGCAGTGGCAGCGCGTGCGAGGGGGCGGGCTGAACATGCGGGCGTCCGGGCGGCGGCGAGACCGAGCGCAACGTCGACACAGGAGAAATCACGCGGGGCATTGGCTGCTCGCGCTGACTCGCGACCCAGGCGTGTGTGGCGCTTGTCGACGGTTCCTGATTGCCTCCGTTCTGCCTTGACCAGCGCGATTGCATGGGGGATCTCGGTCTCAAGTCGGCGAATTGCCGACTGTCCATCCGCGACGACTCGAGGGGCGGCGGCTCGGCCCGATTGGCGCCGCCATGCGAATCCGAGCCGTGCTCCGATTCTACGTAGGCTCTTACGTCGTGTTCTTCCGTTCTCATCGGGATGTTCTCCAGAAGGGGCGAGCAGTCGGCCAGTTGGCGCCAGCCCAAAGATGCACCTTTTATATCGGGCCGCGCGCGCCGTGCCCCGGCGAGTGCGAAGCAGCCTGCGACGATGCGAAGTGCGTACGCCGGGCGCCGACGCGCGCCGCTGCCGTACCGAAGGGGGCGGCGCCAATCCGAAGCGCCGCGCTCACTACCGCGTTTCGGGACTCGACGCGCCGCTGACACGCCGCTAACTTTCGCTTCGACGCGGAAGCGGCGCGACGCCAGGTTTGCCCTCCGCGGGGGCCCCGATCGGGCACTGACTGGCATCTCCGATTTCTTCGAGGTCGACCATGATCCTTCGTCATTCGACTGCGCCGCGGCGCCGCGGCCGCTGGGCGCCTTGTGCGGCGCTGTGCGTGTGGCTCGCCTGTGCAAGCACGGCGGCACAGGCCGACTGTTTCGAATCGGCCGCGGTGTATCACGGCGTCAACCCGCTGATCCTGCGGGCGATCGCGCACGTCGAATCGCGCGGCAATCCGCAGGCGATCCATCGCAACAAGAACGGCACGATGGATATCGGCGAATTGCAGATCAATTCGATTCATCTCCGGGAGCTCGCGGCCTTCGGCATCCGTGCAAAGGATCTGCTCGACGAATGCGTGAATGTGTACGTGGCCGCGTGGCACCTGAAAAAGCAGATGGCTGCCTATGGCAACACCTGGGATGCGGTGGGCGCCTACCATTCGCGCAGCCCGCGTCTGCGCGACGACTATGCGCGGCTTGTCAAGGCGACGCTCGTCAAGTGGGGCGTCGTTGTGGGCGAAGGAGGCGTGCAATGAGCGTGGCCGCAGCCGATACGCGCGACAGGCCGAGCCGTGTCGCCGTGCCCGGCCAGCGCCCGATCACCCTATGGCTCACCGGGTTGAGCGGCGCGGGCAAATCCACGCTCTCGCGCCAACTGCGCGCGGCGCTCGCGGCGCGCGGCATGATCGCCGCGACGCTCGATGGCGACGCGCTGCGTCGAGGGGTGAGCCGCGATCTCGGGTCCGAGCCGGAGGAGCGCACTGAAAACGTCAGGCGCGCGGCCGAGCTTGCTCGGCTGCTCAACGATCAGGGGCTTGTCGTCATCGCGGCGCTGAACACGCCGTACCGCCACGAACGCGCGCTCGCGCGATCGATCGTCGGCGCGTCACGATTTGTCGAGGTGTTCGTTAGCACGCCGCTCGCCGTGTGTGAAGCGCGCGATCCGAAAGGACTGTACCGGCGGGCGCGCGCCGGCGAAGTGTTGGGCCTGGCCGGCGTTGATTCGCCGTACGAACGCCCGACGTCGCCGGCCATGGCGGTCGATACCGGCGGCCGCACGCCCGAGCAGTGCGCCGACGAGCTGCTGCGCCGCCTGATGCCGATGATCGCCCGCCCACCGAAGCGGGGCCGCTGACGGAGCCGCTGACCGGGCGGCTGAACTTTTCTCCACACGCTGATTCCTCTATGACTCAACTGTTATTGAGCTTTTGCTATGCAAAACCGTCCGGACATGTGCTTGCGCGCTTCGATGCGCATTCAGATACCTTCGAATGGGTCGACCTCGGCGACGTCGCGGCCCAGGTCGTGGGCGCCACGGGGCTGTGTCGCGTCGATGAGAGCTACTACGCGGCGTTGCAGATTCGCGTGCCCGGCACGGTCGGCACGCTGCTCGCGGAGATCGATGCTTCGGCGCGCATCCGCCGCGTAGCACGCCTTGCCGCGGTGCTGGATGCGCATTCGCTGCTTGCGTGGGGCGACGAGCTGCTCGTCGTGAGCAGCGGCACCAATCAAGTGCTTGCCATCGACTGGCCACGCGACGGTGCGTTGCGCACACGCGTGTTCTTCGAAATAGATCCGGGCGCCGATACGCTGCACATGAATTCGCTGCAGGCATTCGGAGGACACGTCTATCTCTCGATGTTCGGCTGCAAGCCCGGCGCATCGTGGCGCGACGCCTGCGACGGACACATCCTCGATCTCACGGACGACGCTCGCATCGTACGGCGCGGCCTGCGCCACCCGCATTCGCTCTTCGTCGATCGCGGCACTTTGCTTTGCGTGACCTCGCGCGACGGCAGCCTCGTGCATGTCGCCGGCCAGCCGCGCGGCGCCGATCGGCCGCTCGACGGTTACGTGCGAGGTGCGGTGGCGCATGGGGGGCGGCTCTTCGTGGGCACCAGCATGGCGCGCACACAGAGCAAGAGCCGCGGTATGGCCCTGCCCGCTGCCGGTGCTCCGTGGAAGGGGGCGGCAGGGACGGGTTGCGGGCTGCACGTGATCGAAGGGGGACGGCAAGCATCGCGGTGGATCGATCTGAGCGCGTTCGGTGCCGAGCTGTACGACATCGTGCCCTGGGATGGCGAGCCCGTGAGCGGCGCGCGCGAAGAAGCGATGGTGAGCCGCCTGCGCGCAGTCAATGCCGAGTTCGGCGAGCTGATCGGGACGTTGTACCGCATGCGTACGCATCATGGCGCCGTTGCACGCATGTTGCGCGCGATGCTCGATGCGGGTACCGATCTGGGCTTCGCGCGCGAGACGCTCGCGGAGCTCGCCAACGACCCGCCCGCGCTGCCCGAGTGGAGCTATCTGCACGCGCGCTTGCTGCTGGCCGGCGGCAGCGACGCGAACCGCCGCGCGGCGCTGCCCTTCCTCATGAGCGCACTCGAAGGCGGTTACGACACTTTCGACGTGCTGAGCCGCCTCGCACGGATTTATGACGCGCTCGGCGATCACATCAACGCTGCCACGCACGCGCATCGCGCACTCGCCGCCGCCCCCGCGCAATTGGGCACACATGAGCGCGACACGTTGCGCGCGCTCTCGGCATGGCTCGACCGCTAAGCGCATAAAGCCGGGTCGCACGCATCGCTTCGTACTTCGGGTCGCGTGCGACCGCTTCGCGCAAGCAGGGTGTGCCGTCGCGACGAATCCTATTCTCGTATCCACAGCGGCGCCGTTGCGATGGCGCAGGCCAGACCCGAGGGCCGCGTCGATGCGGACTCGCATCGCACACGGCGCCCCGGCGGATATCACCGCTTGAATTTCCAACCCGAGATATCAGGGATACCTATGGATTCGCCTACGGTAACAAGTCACGACGCGGTCAACGAGTCGCATGAGGAAACCGCTTCCACGCGCGATGTCGCGACTCCGCCCCCGCTTGCGTCGACCTCGCTCGCGCAGCACACGGCGGCCCTCCCTTCCGCTCGTCCGAGAGCCGGCATGGAAGAGTCTGCCGGTACGCTGCGCCTGCGGCGCGCACCCGCACCGGAACACGCCGATCTCGAAGCGGCGCGCCCGGCACGCGAACAACGACTGCGCCGCCTCGCGCTGGAGCACCCCGGCACGACGGATGCGCACATCAACATCGCCTCGACGACGGCGCATGTGCTCTATGGCAGGAAAGCCGATCACGTGCCCGACGATGTATTGCACAGCCTGCTCGAACGCGCGCCGTTATATGAACGGCACGGCGTGGTCACCGAAAAGGCACTGCGCAGCTTCCTGCAGAAGTCGCGCGCGGAGATGATGGCGCCGCTCATCGGCCGCTCGGGCTACCTGGTTGCGCTGTCGGTCGTCGGCACGTATCTGGGCAAGCATGTCCCCTCTCCGGCCACCGGCTTGCCGATCGGCGCATCCGTCATGTTCACGACGACCAATACGAGCGGTGCGCGCGACGGCCTCGAAGGGCATTACATTCCGCAACTGGTGACGAGTGGGCTGCCCGCCTCGGTGCAGCGCCGCTACGACCGTTATGCACGCGAGGCGTTGCCTGAAGGCGTGCGCGCGGAATCCGAACGCCAGGTCGTGCGTGCGCTCGTCACGCTCGTGCCGGCATTGCACGCAATGCGCACGGGCCAGCCGATGGACCAGGCGCGCGTGGTGCTGAACGACGTCTATGCCGATGCTTTTACGTTCTTCGGTGCGGAGTCGCTCGACGATGGGCTGCAAGCGCTCGGAAAAGCGGTGAAAGATGCCGCGGGCAAAATGAAACGATCGGGTGACACGCTGCGCGAGCAGGGCATCGAGGCGCCGACGCATGGCGAACTGATCGCGCACCAGCCGCTCGAGCAGCTCGAACGCCGGCTCGTCAATCACAACAAGAGCCTGCTCGAATCGGGTGTCGACGCTGCGCGAGCGATGGGAAAAGGCATCAGCACGCTGTGGACCGAGCGGTTCGGGCGACTGCTCGGCGTACCGGCGCACGCGGGCTTCATCATCGCAACGGCGCTCGTGTTGACGTCCCATCTGATCGAGGAAGACCCGAAGAACGCGGCGCTGCCGGAAGGCAAGGTCACGCCTCGCTCGGCACTCGCGGTGCCCGGCGCGCTGATGATCATGGAGTTCTTCGCGACCGAGGCATTCGGCACGCTGCTCGGCATCTGCGACTCGTTGCTCTCGCGTACGCCGAGGCCGATCCGCGAGGAAGAAGATCCAGTGGGACGCATCGAGGTGGTCGAGGACGAAAGCGACCACGAACGCGGCGACGAACTGTCCAATCTGACGCCGCCTCGCATGTCCGGTGCGCTTCCCGCGGCCGAATCGTCGCCGCCGCTCGCGGAAGCCTCGCGTCAGCCGACACCGCGTGAATCGCCGCAGCACTCGCCGACGGGCGAGACCGCCTGATACAGCAGGATCAGCCACAAGAGGGTTGAAGCGCACGTCGCGCAACAGCGGCGTGCGCGCCCCGGGGCGGATGCCGTGGATCGCGGCGGCGGGGCAATCCTTCTGCGCGGTGGCGCCGCGCATTTCATCTCAACGCGTAGTCGCTTCACTCATTTTTTGTAAATCGAAAGGAAACATCGACATGGAATCGGTCAATACAAATCTCCCCTCCACCGGTGCGGAGCATGCCACGCTCGAACGTCCGGAATCTTCAGGCGCAGCGGCGGCACGCCGCCCCTCGAGCTCGACACTGCCGGAGGTAGAAGGCGCCACGCGCCGCAGCGCGATTCGCACGGAGGGCAGCCCGCGCGCGCCCACCGCGGATCTCTCCGAGGTGTCCAAGCGCGCGCGCGTCGACCACGCCGATAGTCACAGCGGCTGGCCCGAAAACCGTGTGGACACGGCTTTCAGCGGCCCGGCCGAGCGGGCCAAGAACGCGAAACGCTCAGGCCGCGCGCAATTGTCCACGCAGGGACGCGAACTCCCGCCGCTCACACCGCAAGCGCTTGGTCATTACTTCAAGGACGCGGTAGGCACTTGGCCCCCTCGCGAGCGCTCGAGCCTCGTGAGCGCGATGACGAACAACTTGAGAAAGCTTGCCGAGCTGAAGCAGGAGCCGGAGATCAAGCAGATGCGCCGGGAGCTGACGCTTCACTGGCACGCGTTGTCGGAAGCCGAAAAGAGTGATGTGCTCGAAGCCGCCGGGACGGCGAGCAAGGAGCTCGGCAAGAGCAAGATGTCGAAGCCCGCTGACAATGCGAACGTGCAGACGTGGCTCGAGCACACGGCGGCGCACATGCCGTCTGCCGATGTCCGGAGATTGGTCGACGCGACCAGCACGGATGCGCGTGCGAGCCTCGACGGGAACTTCAGGCTGGCAGGCACCGACGATACCCGCCGCGCCGAAGTCAAGCAGCAGTCGGCCGATATGCACATGACGCTGCCGCTCGACCATATGTACGATTACACGGGCTTCTATTGGGACAATAACCGCAAGATCGGGCACTTGCCGAAGGACGTCGCGCAAAACCTCAAGGTGTGCGTGATCGGTGCCGGCCCTGCCGGGATCATGGCGGCCGACTGCTTGAACCGCCTTGGCGTGAAGCCGACGGTACTGGAGGCGGCAGATCATATCGGCGGGCGCCTCGCGACACACCATCGTGTGCGCGAAGACGGCACCGAGAGCCCGACCGCGACCCATCCGGGCGGCATGCGCTTTCATACCACGCACGGCAACTTCTACTGGAGCTTCGCGGAGCACTACAAGCTTCCGCACATCGACTTCACGAATCCGGCCCAGGTGGGCGCGACGCTGCTGCTGACCGATCGTGTGCTCAGGATGGAGCCGGGCAAGGAGCCGGCCGATCCGGTTGCCAAGCAAGTCAAGGACGACTTCCTCAGGGCGAGCGAGTCGCTGCTCAAGCCGCTGCGCGAGGCGCGCGAAGCGGGCGATACGGCCAAGTTCCTCGAGCTGTCGGCCGCGGCGAAAAAGAAGTTCGACGGTTTGACGTTCAAGGAAGGGGTGGAGCTTCTGCTCGCGGAGAACGGTATCCACTGGGACGAGGAACACTGGAAGACGTTCGGTGCGGTCGGCATCGGCGTGGGCGGCTACAAAGGCTACTACAACACGGGCTTCCTCGAGGAAATGCGTTTCCTCGTGGATGGGCGCCTTGAAAATCACCAGTTGCTGGTGGACGGCGCCGACGAACCGCTCAAGCGCATGATCGCGGACAAGGAGGGCTTGCCGCCGGGAACCCCGTCGCTCGCGGAGCAAGGGGCGATCAAGTTGAGCTCGCCGGCCATGGATATCGAGAAGACCGCCGAGGGCAAGTTCAAGGTCACGTGGAAGGAAGACGGCAAGGAAACGAAGAGCGAGACGTACGACGAGGTGTTCTTCGGGGCGAGCCCGAAAATCGCCGTGGATATGGGCCTGACAAAGGCAGACCGTCCGGGCGGGCAACTGGTCACGCCGGAAATCGCCACCGCGCTCGAGAGCATCAACCTCGTCGGCGCGACGAAGATGACGATGACCGTACCCGCGGACGAATTCCACCCCGAGCAATTGCCGAAGAACCTTCAATCGACTGCCGAGTTCCAGCAGTTGTATTTGCATGCGCCCGCGAAAGAGGGCAACAGTGCGGTGATTTATCTGAGCTATACGCTTGGCGACAACGCGAAGAAGGTCGAGGGCAAGTCCAAGGAAGAGCAGATCCGGAACCTGCTCGATACGCTGCATACGGCCGCTGACCGGGATACCACGCCGCCCGAGGACAAGGCGCAGTTGCGCAACCTTGCCGCGCTGATCGATAAGCATTGGGAAGCCCGCAGCCATTACACGCACTGGACGGAAGAGCCGAACCATCAGGGCGCTTTCAAGATGGACGCGCCGGGCGATCTCGACAACACGCGCAAGTTGTGGAACAACACGCTCGCCGCAAAACCGGGAATACGCGTGGTTCACGAGAAGGCGACTTATGAAGGGGGCTTTGCGAGCGGCCCGTTCGCCGCGGTCGTCAATTCGGTGGCGGCGATGGTGGAAAGCCGAGGGGGTACGGTGGCGAAGAACTCGCCGCTGGGCCAGCGGATCCTTTAAGCGCAGTAAGGGCGGGCACGACGGCGAGCATCCGCCGTGCCCGCAGGGCGGCCTTGGCGCGCCTACGCCGAAAGCCGGCGTTTCCGGATTCGTGACGGCTTGATGAAGGAATCGCTTGACATGCTCAATTTGGCTTTTTACATTCGCTTCCACTGAGATGTCATGCTTGACGGCATCTCCGCGGCAGCGTTGCCGTGCCACATATGGAAGGCTATGAAGCCCCCGAACTTGCGTCGCAAGACGCCAGTCCGGGGGCTTTTTTGTTTGCGGGAGAACAAACCCATGCTGGAGTACGACTCCGCCAAAACGGACGCCGGCGCTTTCGTCGTCGCGTGCGTGCAGATGGAACCCCACGTCGGGGCAAGGCGGGACAATATTGCGCGGGCGGTCGCGCACATCGAGACGGCGGCGCGCGAAGGCGCATCGCTGATCGTCTTGCCCGAACTCGCCAACAGCGGCTACGTGTTCGAGGATCGCGCCGAAGCGCTGGCGCTTGCCGAAACGGTGCCCGATGGCGAGACGACCCGCGCTTTCGAGGCGCTCGCGCGGCGCCTGAATGTGCATATCGTAAGCGGCGTGGCCGAGCGCGAGGGCGCGCGCCTTTACAGTTCGGCGCTCTTCACGGGCCCCGACGGCTACATCGGCGCTTATCGCAAGCTGCACCTGTGGGACAACGAAAAGCGCTTTTTCGAGCCGGGAAACCTCGGCGTACCGGTGTTCGACACGCCGCTCGGGCGTATCTCCATCGCGATTTGCTACGACATCTGGTTTCCGGAGACTTTCCGGCTGGCGGTCATGCAGGGGGCCGATCTCGTGTGCGTGCCGACCAACTGGGTGCCGATGCCTTCGCAGCCCGGTGATCGCCCCGGCATGGCCACCACGCTGGCCATGGCCGCCGCGCATAGCAACGGCATCGCGATCGCCTGTGCCGACCGCGTGGGCATCGAGCGGGGCCAGCCGTTCATCGGGCAGAGCCTGATTGTCGGCGGCGATGGCTGGCCGATCGCGGGCCCGGCCAGTGCGGAACGCGAGGAAATCATCTACGGTTCGATAGACGTCGCCCGCACGCGCTCGGGGCGTACGCTGAACGCGCACAATCACGTGCTGCGCGACCGCCGCGCGGATGTCTACGACCCGATGCTGGGCACCGGCTGGTCGGTGCCGCCGCCGTAAGGGCGGCCCGGCCAGCCGTGCCCTGCATGTTGCCATGATCCATCGCTACCCTGAAACTCACCACAACTACGAGGAAGCACCATGAGGTCGTTGAACAAAACAATCGCAGCCGCTGTCGTCGCGGCAACGCTGGCCGCGTCCGGCGCCGGTATGGCGGCCTCGGCCGCCGAGCCGATCAAGATCGGCGTCGCGGTCGGTCTGTCCGGCGCCAACAGCGTCGTCGCGCCGGCCGTCGTGCAATCGTCGCAACTCGCGGTGTCGGAAATCAATGCGGCGGGCGGCATTCTCGGGCGCCCCGTCGAACTCGTGATCGCCGATGATGCGTCGGGTGCGGTGGGTGCGCAAAAGGCATACGACACGCTCGTTTTCCAGAAGAACGTCGACGCCATCATTTCGATGGAAACCAGTGCGGCACGCAACGCCGCACTGCCGATCGTCGCGCGCGGCAAGAAGCCGTTCATCTACACGTCGTTTTATGAAGGGCGCTCGTGCAGCCCGTGGATGTACGTGAACGGCTGGGTGCCGGAGCAGGTGGTTGCGCCCATCGTCGATTACTTCGACAAGGCCAAGGGCGCGAAGACCTTCTACCTGGTTGGCAACGACTACGCGTTCGGTCGCGGCATGCTCGACTTTACGAAGAAGTATGTCGAGGAGCATGGCGGCAAGGTGATCGGCGAGGAGTTTTTGCCGATCGACGGCACTGACTGGACCCCCGTGCTTTCGAAGATCCGTGCGGCAAAGCCCGATGCGCTGATCAGCGCGACGGCCGGGGGGGCGCCGAACGTCGCGCTCGCCAAGCAGCTCAAGAGCGCCGGGCTCACGCTGCCCTACGGCAACCTCGCAATCGATGAAGGGACGGCCAAGGGCATGGGCGATGTCGCCACTGGCGTCTTCATGACGGCGTCGTACCTCACCAGCATCGATTCGCCGCGCAACAAGCAGTTCATTTCGGCGCTCGACAAGAAGTTCGGCAAGGACGTGAAGACGCCGAACGAATTGTCGGAGCCGCAGTACGAAGCGTTCTTCCTCTACAAGGCCGCGGTGGAGAAGGCGGGGTCGACCGACTCGGCCAAGGTCGTGAAGGCGCTCGGCGAGGTGTCGTTCGACGGCCCGCGCGGGCCGGTGAAGATGGACAAGAGCCGGCACGTTCCGCTTGCGATGCGCCTCGGGCAGATCCAGCAGGACGGCTCGGTGAAGGTGTTGCAGACGTTCACGGACGTCGACCCCGGCATGCAGTGCCCCAAGTTGAAATAAGCGGCGATGCGCTCGCGCGCGCCTCGCCGGCGAAGGCGGGCCGCGCATGAACATGGAGAAGACATGGTACTGGCATTGGACATCTGTACCACGGCGGCGGTGCTGTTCATCGTGACCGTCGGGCTGATGGTGATTTTCGGCGTGATGAAAATCGTGAACTTCGCGCATGGCGCGCTGCTCACGCTGGGTGCGTATGCGAGCTTCGTCGTCACGCAACTGAAGCTCGATCCGTGGGTGGGTGTACCGCTCTCGATCGTGGTGGGCACGGTGGTGGGCATGCTCGTCGAATGGATCATCGTGCGGCCGCTCTATAAACGGCCGCTCGATGCGATTCTCGCAACCTGGGGCCTCGGCATTGTGATCGGCCAGATCATCGTGATGGTGTTTGGACGCGAAGTGCAGTTCGTGGAAACGTCGTTGAAGGGGGCGGTGTCGATCGCGGGTACCGAATACTCGGCCTACCGGCTCGTGCTGGTGCCGGTCGCCCTCGGTCTTTGCGCGGCGCTGACCTTGTTGCTCTCGGGCACGCGCTTTGGGGTGAAGACGCGTGCGGTCATCATGAACGAAGACCTTGCGCGAGGTCTCGGCATTCATTCGGGGCGCATCCGCTTTGTCACGTTCAGCCTCGGCGCCGCGCTCGGTTCGCTGGCCGGCACGCTGATCACGCCGCTGTCGAGCGTGGATCCGGACATGGGCGTCGCATGGATCGTCAGCGCATTCATGCTCGTCATGGTTTCGGGGCATTCGATGCTGAGCCTGCTTTTCACCTGCATCGTATTCGGTGCGTGTCAGGTGCTTGTCAGCACGTTCGTGAGCCCGGTGCTCGGCGGCCTGACGATCGCGGTCCTCGCGGCGCTGACGCTGCGTATTCGTCCGAAGGGGTTCGCTCATGGCTAAAGCCGACGTCTCGCTCGAACATCGCCACGCCGAATCGGCGCAGCAGGCCGCAGGTGCGCGGCGTCCACACGCATGGCGCGATCTCGCGGCTGTGGTCGGCCTTGCCGCCGCGCTGCTCGTCGTGGGCCCGTTCGTGTTCGGCTCGTATCTGTTGAACGTTCTGATTCAGGCCTTCTTTTTCTCGATCGTCGTCGTGACGGTCGACCTGCTGTGGGGCTACACCGGTTATCTGACCTTTGGTCAGTCGGCATTTTTCGGACTGGGCGCCTATGCCGCCGGTCTGATGTTCACCCACGGCGGCTTTTCGGCGCTCAATGCCGTGCTCGCAATCGCCGCGGCAATCGCTGCGACGGCGGTCGTGGCTGTCATACTCGGCTGGCTGTCGTTCTATCGCGGCGCTTCGCCGTTCTTCGCGACCGTCATGTCGCTCGTACTGCCCATCGTGTTGACCCAGGTGCTCCTCTCGGGCGGCGCATGGACCGGCTCGAGCTCGGGGCTGACCGGCTTCGAAACGTTCGATCTGTCGCTGGGCGCGTGGTATTGGATCTCGGGTGCGGCACTGCTGCTCGTGGCGATGTGCGCGTGGTTCTTCGTGCGCAGCGACGGAGGCCGGCTGCTCGCCGCAATCCGCGACAACGAGGCGCGCTGTTCGTACCTCGGCATCAATACGTCGTTCGCCAAAATCGCGCTGCTGATCGCGACGGCCGTGATCGCGGGGCTGGCCGGGTTCGGCTACGGCTCGTTCAGCGGCGTGGTGGCGCCCGAGCTCTCGGGCTTCCTGCTCGGCACGCAGCTCGTCATCTGGGTGGCGCTCGGTGGACGCGGCACGCTTTGGGGGCCGGTGATAGGCTCGCTCCTGATCAATGTCGCCACGGCCTATCTGAGCGGCAGCATGCCGTTCGCCTGGCAACTGATCCTCGGCGCGGCGTTCGTGCTCGTGATCGTACTGTTGCCGCAAGGGCTTGTGCCGCTGCTCGTCAAACCGCTGCGCCGCTTCATGGCGAGCGCACCCGCACAGCCTGTGCTCACGGAGCGGGCGCTGCGCGCACAAGACCCGACCGCGGCGGGCGAACTGGCGTTGCAAATGCGCGCGGTCGAACGGCATTTCGGCAGCCTCAAGGTCTTGCAGGGCATCGATCTGGAAGCGGCCGGCGGCGAGCTTGTCGGGTTGATCGGGCCCAACGGCGCGGGTAAGACAACCCTCATGCGGTGTATGAGCGACGGCGCCGAGCGCTCGTCCGGAAGCGTGGCGCTGGGCGGCGCGGATATCGGCCAATTGCCGCCCGAGCAGTGCGTGCGGCTGGGCCTCGGCCGGAAGTTTCAGAACGCGAACGTGTTCGAAACGCTCACGGTGGCTGAATGCCTGCGTATCGCCGGCACGATCGTCGAGCGCCCGTCGTTCGTCCGTTCGGCCAGGACGCTCGCGCTACCGCCCTACGCGCTGGAGGTGGTGCGCGCAACGCGCCTGGACCGTAAGCTTGGCGCCGTCGCGAAGGATCTCTCGCACGGCGAGCAGCAGGCGCTCGAGCTTGCCATGGTGCTCGCGCTCGAGCCGCGCATCGTGTTGCTGGACGAGCCGACCGCGGGGCTGACCAAGGTCGAGCGTACACAGATCGGCAATGTGCTTTCTGCGCTCGCTCACCGCTATGGGCTGTGCTGCCTGCTCGTCGAGCACGACCTCGACTTCGTGGCGGAGGTCGCGACACGCATCGTGGTGCTGCACCAGGGCAAGATCGTCATGCAAGGCAGCTTCGCGGAAGTCGTCGCATCGGAACTCGTCAAGACCATTTATTCGGGCAGCGCGCACGGCTCAGCCGCGGCGTTGTCGCAGGAGGCGCCATGAGCGAGATCGCGCTCGACGTGCGCGACGTCACGAGCGGCTACCGGGATGCCATCGTGCTGCGCGGTTTGACGATGAGCGTTGCCGCCGGCGAGGCGGTCGCGCTGGTCGGCAAGAACGGCATGGGCAAGACGACGCTGTTGAAGACCATCATGGGCTACCTGCCCAAGAAGGGCGGGTCGATTCACGCGCGCGGGGCGGATATCACGCGCTTGCCGCCGCACCGGATCTCGCGGGCCGGCATTGCCTACGCCGCTCAGGAGCAGGCCCTCTTTCACGACCTGAGCGTTCGCGACAACCTGCGGCTCGGGCTCGCGCGCGCCTCGACGTTCGACGAGCGCTTCGCCGAGATCGAACCGGTGTTTCCCGTGTTCAAGAGCCGCTTGCGGCAGTATGCCGGTACGCTCTCCGGCGGCGAACAGAAGATGTTGCTCGTGGCGCGCGCGCTGATGATGAGGCCATCGACGATCCTGCTCGACGAGATCACCGAAGGCTTGCAGCCCTCGGTGATCGATCGCCTGGCCGAGGCGTTGCTCTGGGAGCGCGAGCGTCATGGCACGACGCTGCTGCTGATCGAGCAGAACGTGCCGTTCGCGCTGAAGGTGGCCGACCGCTATGCGGTGCTCAAACAAGGTGCAATCATCGACGAGGGCGATGCCAAGGCGGCGTCGGCCGCCGTGTCGATCTTTTCGCATTTGCGCGTCTAGCCCGGGAGGAATACACACGTGCAAGGAAGCGATTTTTACGGCCCGCGCTCGGCACTGCAACTGCTGGCGCGCGCAGGCGATGCGAGCCATGAGCGCAGCCGCGCGATGCGCGAGGCGTTCGATCGGATCGGCGCGGCCGAGGATTCGGTGCGCGCGATGACTGCGCTCGCCGCGCGTGAAGAGGCGCTCGCCGCGGCCGATGCCGCCCAAGGGCCCCTCGGCGGCCTGCCCGTCGCGCTCAAGGACATCTTCGAGACCAGCGCGTTTCCGACGCGCTATGGTTCGCCGATCTACGCGCAGTACCAGCCGCTCGCCGATGCGGCCATCGTCACGATGCTGCGGCGAGCGGGCGGCGTCGTGATCGGCAAGACGGTGACGAGCGAGTTCGCCTACATGGCGCCGACGCTGACGCGCAATCCGTGCGATCTCGGCCGCACTGCGGGCGGATCGTCATCCGGGTCGGCGGCGGCCGTCGCCGCGGGCTATGTGCCGTTCGCGATCGGCTCGCAGACGGGCGGCTCGACGATCCGGCCGGCGTCGTTTTGCGGCATTGCCGGTTACAAGCCGACGTTCGGGATGTTGCCGACAGCCGGCATGAAGTGTTTTTCGTGGACGGCCGATACGGTGGGCCTCTTTGCGGCGACCGTGCGCGACGTTGCCTTTCTGGGCGCCGCGTTGTCGGGGCGCGATCTCGCCGTGGCCGACGCCCCGTCGTTCGATGGCCCGGTGTTCGGCGTGCCCGACGCGTGGCCGTGGACGCAGCCGTCGGACAATGCAAGCGCGGTTCTGGAGGCCGCGATACGGGCGGTCGAGCGCGCCGGCGGCCGGATTCGCCGCGTGCGCTTCGCACCCTGGATGGCCCGCATGACGGAGGCGCACGACACGATCCAGAGCTATGAGGCGTACCGGACGCTCGGTTTCGAGTACGATCGACATCGCGGCGCGCTCACGCCGATGCTCGCGGGGTTTCTCGATCGTGCTTCGAGCGTGGACACAGGGCGCTATCTCGCGGCGCGCACCGAGTTGGACCAGGCGCGCGCGGCGCTCGGCGCGTGGTTCGAGGGGATGACCGCGCTCATTACGCCCAGCGCGCCGGACGAGGCGCCGGACGGCCTCGCCTCCACGGGCGACCCCGCGTTCAACCGCAACTGGACGCTGCTCGGGGTACCTTGCGTGAGCGTGCCGGGCCTGCGCGGCACGCGCGGCGGCCCGATCGGCGTGCAGGTGATCGGCCGGCATGGCGACGACGCAGTTTGTCTCGCGGCAGCAAGGTGGGTCGAGCGCGCCATCACGGACGTGTAGGCGTAGTCGAAGAAAATGCAGCAGGACGGCTATCCAACAACGAGGAGAGAGGGCCATGCAGGCGAAGCCACAGCAGTCGGCGAGACAGTCGGGCACGGATGCCGGGTGGCGCGTCGGCGTGCTGTACTCGCGCACCGGCGTGACCGCCGCGACCGAGTCCGAGCATTTTTTCGGCACCGTGCTCGCGATCGAGGAGATCAATGCGGCGGGCGGTGTGGACGGCCGCCTGCTCGACCCGGTTGCGTACGATCCGCGCAGCGATCCCGACGAGTATCACCGGCTCGCCTCGCGCATGATCCAGGAAGACGATGTCACCGTGATCTTCGGCTGCTCCACCTCGTCGAGCCGCAAAGCGGTGCTGCCCGTCATCGAGCGCTACAACGCGCTGCTCTGGTACTGCTCGATCTACGAGGGCTTCGAATATTCGCCGAACGTGATTTACACGGGCGCCGTGCCGAATCAGAACAGCATGCAGCTCGCGGCCTATCTGCTGCGCAACCACGGGCGGCGTTTCTTTCTCGTCGGCGCGGATTACATTTATCCGCGCGAATCGAACCGTATCATGCGCGACATGGTCGAGCAGCACGGCGGCGAAATCGTCGACGAGATCTATCTGCCGAGCGATGCGGAGCCCGCGGCGCTCGAGGAAGTCGTCCGCCAGATTCGCGGCGCACAGCCCGATGTCGTATTCTCCACGCTCATTGGTCGCGGTGCGCGGACCTTCTATCGGCTCTATCGCGAACATGACATCGATCCCGCCCGCATCCCGATCGCGAGCCTGACGATGACCGAGGGCGAGACGCGCATGATCGGCCCGGAACTGTGCGGCAACCATATCGTGTCGGCCAGCTACCTGAATACGCTGCAACTCGACGGCAACAAGCGCTTTTTGCAATCGTGGCGGGCACGCTTCGGCGATCAGCCCGCGAGCATGTGGTCGGAGATGGCGCACAATCAGGTGCACCTGTTCGCGCTCGCGCTCGCGCGTACGCGCAGCCTCGATACCGCGAAGCTCGTCGAAGCCGTGCACGAGGTCGAATTCGATTCGCCCGAAGGCCGGTTGCGCATCGATCGCGAGAACAATCACGCCATACTCACGCCGCGCATCGCCGTATGCCGGCCCGATGGCGCGTTCGACATCGTGTGGGAGGGACGCGGGCCCATCAAGCCCGATCCTTATCTGGTCTCGTACGGGTTCGACGAATTCTGGCTCGATGGAGAACGACCATGACCACCTGGGCGCGCCGGCTGTTCGACGATCTGCGCACGCTGCGCGTGCTCGTGATTCATCCGCCCGGCGACGATCGAAACGTGCTTGTCGAACAGTTGCGGCGCATCGGCTGCCCGGTGAACGTCATATGGCCTTTTCCGTCGCAGTTTCCGGATGACGCCGACGCCGTGTTCTTTCTGGTCGGCCCGGACACGCGCCGGGCCGGCAACTGGTGTGCGGCCGATACGCAGGCAACGTTGATCGCCTTGTCGGATTACGAAAATCCGACCGTGCTCAAGATGCTCGTCGATACGCAGGCGCATGGCGTCATCACCAAGCCCTATCGCTCGACGGGCATCCTGAGCACGCTCGTGCTGGCGCGTGCGTCGTCCGGCTATCAGCAGAGGCTGCAAAGCAAGATCTCGAAGCTCGAGGAAGCCATCAAGGCGCGCCGCCATATCGAGCGCGCCATGCGCATATTGATCGACGCTCACCGGCTCAGCGAGAACGAAGCATACGAGCACATCCGCGTGCGCGCCACGCGGCTGCGCACGACCGTCGGCGAAGTGGCGACGATGGTCATCGATGCGCACGAAGCGATGGAGAAGCTGGGTCTGGGCAAACCTTCAGGACCCTGAGCGAGCGGCAGCCCAGCGCACCCCAGTGCGCCGCGCGCCCCGCGCGAAATGACCGCGATCTTCTATCCGCGATCCTCTATCCGCTTGTCGCGCGGAGATCGTTTGCCAACGGCAATCGACGACATACCGGCTCGGTGCTGCGCAAGCCGCGTCATGCGCCGCGTCACGCCCGTTTCACGGGCGATCGAGCGGGTGCGAATCGTAACAGATTGTCAAAGATTGTCTTCACAAAATATCTGACTGGCGAGAATGACTCAACGCACACCGAGTTGCTGAAGCATCTCGTTGAGTTCGATGCGGTTGTACGTTGCGCGCAGGGCGTCCCGAGCGGTAATGGCGTTCTTGGCAACGAGTTGAGCGAGGTTCTCGTTAAGCGAACGAGACATGTTGTCTTCCTTGCGGCGAACGAAGTCGGCAAGCATCGGAATCTTCGATGGGTCGGTGAGAAACGAGCTGATCTGCTGGTTGTGATTGAACAGCAATTCGCTGGCGAGAACGAGCTGATCTCCGCTCTCGCTTGGCACGAGGCTCTGGCAGATGACGCCGATCAGTGCATTCGCAAGCGCGGCGGCGTGACGTTCGCGATGTTCGACGGGGAAGAACGAGAGCAGACGCGTGACGGTGGTGAGCGCGCTGCCGGTGTGCATGGTTGCGAAGACGAGATGTCCGGACTCGCTCGCTTGCAGCACGGCCTCGGCGGTTTCGATGTCGCGGATTTCGCCGACCATGATCACGTCGGCGCGCTCGCGCAGCACTTCGCGCATGCCGGCGGAGAAGCTGCGCGTATCGGTCGGGACCTCGCGCTGGGAGAGGATCGATTGATGGCTGTCGATGGCGTATTCGATCGGCTGCTCGATCGTGACGATGTGGCAGTTGCGGGTGCGGTTGATGTGGTCGAGCAGCGAGGCGATCGTCGTGGTCTTGCCGGAACCCGTTACGCCGGTCACGAGCACGAGCCCCATGCTCGCATTTTCGACCGTCGAGCGGATATAGGCGGGCAGGCCGAGTTTATCGAGCGGCAGCGGTGCGAGCGGCAGGCGGCGGATCGAGATGACGGTCTTGCGGCCGCTCGATGTGCGGAAGACGTGTGCGCGCAAGCGGCAACTGGTGAGTACGAACTGACGGTCGATCGCACCGTCGCGCAGGCGGTTGTCCCAGTCGTCGTCGACGGCGTTGAGCATGGGCTCCATTTCGTCGAGCATGATCGGTCCACCTTCGGTTTCGATCCAGCCGCGTGGCGTCTTGATCATGATGGGCCGGTCCTGCTCGATGTGCAGGTCGGTGAAGAAGCGGCGTTGATCGACGAGGTCGAGAATCTCCTGGGTCAGATCGCGCGGTTCGGAAGGGTGGCTGTTCATATCGAGTGTCGATTACAGCGTGGGTGGTAACGCGATCCTCGCAGGCCTCTTCGCGATTGTCCAGCGCGGCGGCAACGGCGCGGCACCCGGCAGGAAAATCATCCGGCGTCTTCGACGCCATGGCTGGAGGAACGACCTGAATGCGTACGTTTATGGCATGCATGGTGGCGCTCTGGGCGGCGGGAGGCTGGGGGTCTGCATACGCAGGCACACCTGGACCCGGCGCCGCCGCGCTCGACGATCAGGTGACGGTGGCCGGCGAGGCGCACGATACGCCGCGCGTCGCGACGCAGGGCGAGGGCGTGCCGCTACGCATCGCGCTGCGCAGGATGGTGCCGGTCATATACAGCATCAACCTGCCGAATGCCGGTGCA
Organism: Trinickia caryophylli; assembly: GCF_034424545.1. Classification (NCBI taxonomy): domain Bacteria; kingdom Pseudomonadati; phylum Pseudomonadota; class Betaproteobacteria; order Burkholderiales; family Burkholderiaceae; genus Trinickia; species Trinickia caryophylli. The sequence goes on from NZ_CP139971.1 coordinate 1,941,766, forward strand.
TGGGCGGCGACGCCCGTGACCTGGAGCGCCGGTCATTCGCTCGCGCAAACGTTACGCGAGATGCTCGCGAGCCATCCCGAGCTCGCGGCGCAGATCGATACCGATTTTCAGTTGGTGACCGTGCGTTACCGGCAGCCGTTCGGCTCCGATACGGTCGGTGCGTTGGTGCCGTCGACGGCGGCGGCCCCCTCGCCCGCACCGCTGCCCTCGGGCAGCGTGGCAGCGGCGGCGTCCGCCTCCGGTGTCGTGGTCGGTGGGCCGCTCGGCACGGGCCCCGCGAGCACCAAGCTGCCCGAAGGCGCTGCGCCGGCGGTTGGCAAAGCCAGCCCGGCGGGGCTCGCGCCGCGTCTCTCGGCGCAGCAATTCGCGCAGACGGGCGCGCCGGCTGTTCGCGCTCCGGCTCCGGCGACGCAGGCGGAGCGCACGCCCGCCATGGATTCGCCCGGCGCAGGTTCGCCTGCGCCCGGTGCCGCGAGGGGCACGGTTGCGGGAGGCGGCACGAGTACGCGCGGTGCGCCAGGCACACCGTCCGCAAGCGGCCCATCCGCGCCGTCCGCGGCATCCGGGCCGCGCGTGGCGGGTGCGCAGGCGCCCACGCCCGAGGCACCTGTGCAGCAGACGTGGCGCATCGAGCTGTCGGACCGCACGGTGCGCGGCGCGCTGACGCGCTGGACCCAGGAGGCGGGATGGCGGTTGATATGGGAAGCGCCGGTCGACTTCGCCGTGGATGCGCCCGCCATGCTGACCGGAACGTTCGACGAGGCTCTGCAATCGGTGATCGGCGCGCTGTCATCCACCGATGCACCGGTGCAGGCCATTCTGTACCGAGGCAACAAGGTACTTCGTATCGTTGAGAAGGGAGCAGGCTAATGCGTTACTTTGCGACCACACTCGTGCTTGCCACGGCTTTGCTGGCAGCTTGCACCGGCTTGTCCGAGCGGCTGTCCACCGCGGTGGACCACGATCATGCGGAGGCCAGGCAGACGATCGACGCCACCGCGGCCGGCGATGCCCGCCCGCGTGCGGGGGCGGACAGCGTCATCGTCAAAAACACGCTGTGGCTGTCCGGCACCACGATCAAGCTCGATCGCGCCGATACCTTGCCGCCCGTATTTCTCCAGCCGGCCACGTTCGACAGCGACGTCGGCTCTCTCGCCGAATTCGCCGAGCGCATCTCGCGCCTCACGCATATTCCGACGCGCGTGTCGCCGAACGCGACCGGTGACGCGCAAACGAGCGCGCGCGGCGGTGCGGCCGCCATGGTGCCGGTGCTCGGCAGTGTGCCGCCGCTGCCCACCGTCGCGGGCCTCGATGCCTCGCGCGGCAGCGCGCTTGGCCCGAACGCGGTCATGGGGTTGGCCACGCCGACTCACATCTCGTATCGCCACGGCGACCTGCGCGGTCTGCTCGATGCGGCCTCCGCCCGATTCGGCGTGTCGTGGAAGCTTGCCAACGGCGCGATCCTTTTCTATTTCACGGATACGCGCACGTTCCAGGTCAGCGCCATCCCGGGCGATGCATCGGTCAATGCCAGCGTGATGAGCGGCGCAACGAGCGACAACTCGGCCGGCAGCGGCGGTTCATCGACGAGCGGCACGGGCACGAACTCGAATCAACCGAGCGTATCGGCCACCAATACCGCCAACACCGTGGTCAACTCGCAGCTCTCCGTATTCAACAGCCTGAGCGCCTCGATCAAGGCGATGCTGTCGCACTACGGCAGCGTGGTGTCTTCGCCGGCAACCGGCTCGATCACGGTCACGGACACGCCCGACGTGCTCGACCAAGTGGGCAAGTTCATGGAGGCGCAGAATCGGTCGTTGTCCAAGCAGGTGCTGATCAACGTGACGGTGCTCTCGGTCGATCTGACCGACGACGACAGCTACGGCATCAATTGGGGGGCGGTCTATCAGGCACTCGGCACGTCGTTCTCGCTGGCGAACACATTCTCGACGACGGCGGTCAATCCGGTGTCCTTCACCGCGCAGGTGATTACGCCGAACAGCCGGGCCTCCGGAACGCAGGCGATGATCAGCGCGCTTTCGGAGCAGGGCAAGGTGCGGCGCAAGACGTCGGCTTCGATCACGACGCTCAACGATCAGCCGGTGCCGGTGCAGGTCGCGACGCAGCAGGGCTACCTGGCGTCCGTGTCGATCACCAACACGGCGAACGTCGGTTCGCAGACGGCGCTGACGCCGGGCACCGTGACCACCGGCTTCAACATGACGCTGCTGCCGCACGTGCTGGACAACGGCACGGTGCTCCTGCAGTTCTATACGAACATTTCCTCGCTGCTGCAACTGCAAACCGTGCAAAGCGGCGGCCAGCAGATCCAGACGCCCGAGATCGACACGCGCAACTTCCTGCAGCGGGTCTCGATGAAGTCGGGGCAGACGCTGGTGCTGAGCGGCTATGAGGCGGTCAACGACAACCTCAAGAAATCGGGTGTGGGCACCCCCAGCAACTATGCGCTCGGCGGTGGTTATCAGGGTACGCGCGAACGGCAGGAAATCGTCATCCTGATCACGCCGATCATGATGAACGGTGCGTAACCGGCGCGCGCTACGGATCTCGCCATGGCCACTCATCTCATTCAGATCGGGCACCAGCGCTTCGTCTGCGGGCTGTTCTGGCAGTCGCTGTCGAGGCGCCATGAGCTGCGCAAGGAGGCGATCGAACTCGGGAAGAAGCTGAGCTTCGACCTGATGGTGCTGCGCATGGACCGCGGCGTTGCCGCGGCCGGGTTCGCGAACACGGGCGCGGGCGTGCAGTCGGGTGCCGCCTCGCTCGGCATCATCGTTGCGAAGGCGGTTGCGAAGCAAGGTGCGTTCTACAACGGCCGCCAGCAGCCCGCGCCCAACTGGCTTGGCGCGTTCAAACTTCCTGACGGGCGCTGGGCGTTCTTCGCGGTTCGCGACGGATCGTTCCTGCCCAACGGCGACTTCGTCGGCACCGCCGACGAAGTGTTCGAGCGGCTCAATTCCGACTATGCGCTAGGTGGGTGGAACACCGTGATCGGCGACCCCGAAATCGAGCCGATGGGGTTTCACAATTTCTACGCGCGGCGTATCGACGACCTGGTCGAAAGCCGGCGCGGTCGCATCCATGTGCCGCAATGGACGCGGCTGCGGCCGGTCAGGCGCACATTGCCTTGGCCCGCGCTCGGCTTTGCCGCCGGCGTTGCGGCGGCGGCCGCGGGCGCATGGATGTGGTATGCGCACTATCGCGCCGAGCAGCAGATCGAGCAGGCGCGTGAGATGGCGCTCGCGCGTGCACGCCTGCATCTGAACGCATCGGCGTCGATCGCGCATCCGTGGGCGCGCCTGCCCGAGCCCGGCCAGTTCGCCCAGGCCTGCCAGCGGCATTTCGCGCTGCTCGCCCCCGGCGGCTGGGCGCTCGAGCGCTACGTCTGCGATCCGCAGGGCGTGCAATACACGTGGTCGCGCAACGGTTCGACCGTGGCGCTGCTGCTGTCCGGCGCGCCCCTGGCGCAGCTCGATGCGAGCGGCGATCACGCGTCGTTCAGCGAAACGTTAGAGATGGGGGCGTCGCGCGACGAGGCGTTGCTTGCCGGCGGCAGCGTCAAAGCGCTGCTTCTGGCGCGGTTCCAGGCGTTGAATGTACCTCTGACGCTTTCGCCGGTTGCGCCACCGGCGCCGACCGCCGCTCTTGCGCCGGTCGAGGGTGCCGCGCCCGCGCTGCCACCGTGGCGTCAGTGGCGCCTGCAGGCGCGGCTCGGCGGCTTGCCGCCCGAGCAATTCACACCCTTGCTGAGCGCCGCAGGCGTTCGACTCGTCAAGTTGACCTATCAGGCGGGCGACTGGTCCGCGGAAGGAATCGTTTATGCGAACTGATACGAGACATTGCGCACGCGCCGGATTGATCGTCGCGGCACTGACCTGGGCTGGCTGCGTCGGTGCAGCGGCACCCGCGCCCGGTTCCGCATCGGCGCCGCCGGCGGCCAATGCCACTGCCCCTGCCCCTGCCGCGGCCAGGCAGGCCGGCGCGGCCCCCGAGCCGCCTCCGAGTGGCTGGTCAGCCAATGCGGCGGCGCAACTGACCCATCTCGAGGAGCAGACCGTGTTGCTCAAAGCGGAAATCAGGAGGCTCGACGCACAAGCCGAGGTCGCCCAGCGCACGGCGGCGCTCGCCCGCCTCGGCAGCGCGGCGACGATCGATCCGGTTTCGCAGAACGTGCGGGTCGTCGCCATCGAGGGCCTTGGCCGTCGCTACAGTGCGGTCGTGCAGACCGGCGACGGGCAGCGCTTCGACGTGGCCGCCGGCGACCAGTTGCCTAACGGCATGAAGATCGTGTCGGTTGGGGCGAACGAGGTGGTGGGGCGCTGGAGCAACGGGCAGACGACACGCATGGTGCCGGTACTCGCAGCGCGCAGCGGGGCCGTGTTCAATGCCGGGACGAGCGGGGGCGCAAATGGCGTGGCCAATGGCAATGGGGCGTTCAACGCAGGCGTGGCGATGGGCATCGGCGCGGCGAACGGCGGCGCAGGCGTCTCCGGCGGCACGCTCGTGCCCGCACCCGCACAGGGTTTGCCGCCCGCCTATCAGCCTGTCCAGTAGTCACATGAGGTGATCCGATGAGTTCGCTCCGATTTGGCCGGCCTGGTGCCGCCGCGCAACGTCAGGCCGCCGCGGGTCTCGACGCTGCTCATCCGCTTTCCGGCGAGGGACCGTGGGCTGCGAGCGAGGAAGAGCGCAAGCTGCTCTGCCTGCTCGACGACGGCCGTCTGCTGATTGCGGAGGGGCACGAATTGAGCCCGTACGTGCTCTCTTATCGCGCGCGGCTCGAGCGGCTGCAATATCACTATCGGATGCAAGCGGTGAGTCTCGACGAAGTGCGCCGCGCGTACGAGGGCATGCGCCTGGACGGCACCGGCGAGCGCGTCGATCACACCGCCATGCAGGTGCTGGCGAAAGAGCTGATCGCGCAGGCGTGCCGCGAGCGGGCCTCGGACATTCACATCCGGGTGAAGCGCTTCAGCACCGAGATCCTGTTCCGCATCCACAACGAACTCGTGCGCGTGAGCGAGCAGACGCGCGAGCAGGGCGCGCGCCTGTTGGCAACGCTTTATGCGGCGATGGCCAGCGTTTCGGACAACACCTACAAGCCGAACGAACGCCAGGACGCGGCCATCGGCGATCGCGACAAGCTGCCGCCCGAGCTTTTCGGGGTGCGCATTGCGACCGCGCCCACCAGCACAGGCACCGTGATGGTGATGCGGCTGCTCTACAACGATGCGGGCGACTCGATCGATCTGCGCCTGCTGGGCTACTCGGACGCGCAGGCCGCCGATATCGACGAACTCAAGCGGTTGCCGCACGGCATGAACATCATCAGCGGCCCGACCGGCTCGGGCAAGTCGACCACGCTGCAACGCGTGCTGGCCGGACAGATCTTCGAGACGAGGGGATCCATCCATGTCATTACCGTCGAAGATCCGGTCGAGTACCCCATCGCCGGCGCCGTGCAAACGCCGGTCGTCAACGCGACGACCGAAGAGGCGCGCTCGCTGGCGTTCGCCGGGGCGATCGCCAACGCCATGCGGCTCGATCCGGACACGATCATGATCGGCGAAGTGCGCGACCGCGCGTCCGCGCAAAGCGCACTGCGCGCGTCGATGACGGGCCATCAGGTGTGGACCACCGTGCATGCGAACAGTGCGATCGCGATCATCGACCGGCTCGTCGACCTTGGCTTGCCACTGGCCATGGTGGCTGACGAGTCGGTGATCACCGGGCTGATCAGCCAGCGTCTCGTCAAGCTGCTGTGTCCGCATTGCAAGCAACGGCTCGCGGGCTCGCCCGATCACGACGAGGCGCTCGCGGCGCGGGTGCGTCGCGCAGTGGGGGCCTCGTTCGAGCGCGTGTTCGTGCAGGGGCCGGGTTGCGAGCACTGCAGCGGGCGCGGCACCATCGGCCGCACGGTGGTCGCCGAGGTGATCCGGCCGGACGCGCGCTTTTTCGGGTATCTGCGCGAAGGCGACAAGCAAGCGGCGCTCGCCTATTGGCTCGACGAACTCGGCGGGCGCACCGCCACCGAGCACACGATCGAGAAAGTGGCCGCGGGGCTCGTCGATCCGAGCGCAGCCGAACGCATCGTGGGCCCGCTTGTGGCCCGCAATGAGCCCGTGCGGCTGCGCCCCGTCGAGAATCAGGAGGGCAAGCGTGCGAACCCGGGCAGTGCGGTGGTCGGAGCTGACTATGAACCTTGATCCGAATCGCCGCTGGGCTCAGTTGCAGGCCACGCCCCAGGCACGGCTGCGGCACTACCGGAAGATCGAGAAGATGCTCTCGAACGGGCTGCCGTTGCTGAAGGTGCTCGAGGAACTCGAGATGCGCGCCTCGCACGATGGTCGCAAACCCACGCTGCCCGAGGCGATTTTGCTCGGCGAATGGCGGCGCGCCGTGCAAAACGGCGGCAGCCTCGCCGAGGGCATGGAGGGCTGGGTGCCGCAGGCCGAGCAGATGATCGTGATGGCGGGCGAGCAGTCGGGCCGCCTCGAGATCGCGCTGCGTTCGGTGACGAGCATCGTGACGTCGGGGCGGCGCATCCGGAACGCGATCGCGCAGGGGCTCGCGTATCCCATCGCGCTACTCGCGATGATGCTTGGCTACCTCTATCTGTTCGGCGCGAAGCTGGTCCCGCAGTTCGCGGCGATCGCAGACCCTGAACGTTGGCACGGTTCGGCCCGTCTTTTATACGGCCTGTCGGTGTTCGTGCAGAACTGGCTGCCCGAATGCCTGCTCGTGGTCGCGGCCCTCGCCGCGCTACTCGTCTGGTCGATGCCGCGCTGGGCCGGCCGGCTGCGCAGCCGCTTCGACGACTACCCGCCGTGGTCGCTGTACCGGCTGATGGTCGGCTCGAGCTTCCTGACCGCGTTCGCATCGATGCAGGCGGCGGGCTTCACCGTCGAGAAGTCGCTCACGCAACTTGCCGACCATGCGAAGCCATGGCTGCGGGAACGTATCGACGACACGCTGTTCGGCGTCAAATCAGGCTTGAATGTGGGGGAGGCGATGCGCGTGAGCGGGCACCGCTTTCCGTCTCTGGAAATCGTCGAGGATTTGTGCGTTTACGCCCAATACAAGGGCTTCGCCGAATCGCTCAAGACGCTCGCCGACGAATGGGTGGAGACGGGCGTCGAAAAGGTTTCCGCGCAGATGCGCGTAATCAACGGCGTCGCGATCGCCGCCATGGCGTTCATGCTGGCGCTGTTGATCGTGGGCTTCTTCGGTATTCAGCAGGAACTCGCTGCGATGAGCAGGGCAATGCATTAGGCGTCATCCGGTCAATTACGCAGGTTCGTCAACAGGGGAAAAGCGATGAAGTCTGTCAAGCAGGATTGCATGTCGGTGCGGATGAAATGGCGCAATACCGCGATTGGAACGCAAGCCGGATGGCGGCTGGCGAGTGCGCGCGCGCAGCGCGGCGCCTCGCTGCTCGAGGCGATTGCCTATCTCGGGGTGGCCGCGATTGTCGTGATCGGCGCGATCGCACTGCTGACCGGTGCCTTCAGCAGCGCGAACACGAACTCGGTCACCGAGCAGGTCAACGCGATCCAAAGCGGTGTGAAGAAGCTGTACATGGGGCAGTCGGCGAGTTACACGAACCTTTCCAATGCGGTTCTGGCGAGCGCCGGCGTGTTTCCTTCGACGCTGGCTCCGGCATCGTCCACCGGTGCAATCACGAACATGTGGAACGGCACGATTACAGTCGCGCCCGACTCGACCAATAGCAACGAGTTCACGATCACGTACACGAAAGTACCGCAAAGCGTGTGCGTCAACAGCGTGACCTCGGGCGGAAGCTGGGTCGCCGTTGCCGTCAACAGCACGACGCTCGCGCAGCCTGTCACGCCCGATGCCGCAGCCGGCGCCTGCACGAGTGGCGATACCAACACGATCGTCTGGACCTCTGCCTGAGCCCTGCGAGCTGATGCGATGGCCATCGAAATCGAATCGTTGCAGCGGCTGCATTTCTCGTATCTGTATCTGGGACATGCCCGCATTGCGGACTGCTTCATGGACGGGCCCGCTCAGCACGTGCATGCGCTGCCCGCGCATCCCGAACTGCAGGCGGAGATCGAGGCACTCAAACTCGCGTGCCGTGGCGCGCGGTCCGGCGCGCGGGCGTTCAAGCTGGACTTCGGCAGCGTGTCGTACCGCGTGCGTGTCGTGCAAACGCCGGACGGGCCGATGTTCGTGCTGCGCCGGCTGGATGCCACGCTCGAGTCGCTGAGCGGCCTCGGCTTGCCGAGCGCTTATGTGCGCCGGCTGCTGAGCGCGGATCTGGGGGGGCTGGTGGTTGTTTCGGGAACGGCCAAATGCGGCAAGACCACCACGGCGGGCGCGCTCGTGCGCGATCAACTGGCGCTGCACGGTGGCATCGCGATAACGATCGAAGAGCCGATCGACGCCACGCTGGAGGGCGCGTACGGCCGCGGCGTGTGCATCCAGACGCTCGCGAGCGCGGACCGGCCGGGCGATCTGCGCACGGCGCTTGGCTGCGGCGCGCGAATGATCTTCATCGGCGCGGTGGAAGAGCCGGCGGTCGTCGTGGACACGTTGATGGCGGCCCGCGACGGCCATCTGATCGTCAGCACCGTGCAGGCCGACGACGTCGAGCGTGCCATCGCACGACTGTACACGCTCGCGGCCCGCGTGCTCGATGCGCAATCGGCCCGCACGCTGCTTGCCGACGGCCTGGGCGCCGTGCTTCACCAGCGGCTCGCCTTCCGTGCGCCCGGGCAGCGTCAGCTCGAAGCGCGGTTACTGATGCTCGCCGACAGTGCCGCCGTGCGCACACGGGTGCGCGACGGCCGCCACGACGAGTTGGGCGAGGCGGTGCGCCAGCAAATGATGTCGATGATTCACTCCGACGCACTGGCGTCGCTCAAGGAGGGCAACTGAATGTTCGCGCTCTGGGTCTCGGCCGCCATGATCGCGCTCGCGGGAGCGTACGCCCTCGTCGACGCGCATTTCGTGCAGGCCGCCCCGACGGTCACGGCCATGTCGATGGCGCAGAGCATGGCCGCGTATCGGCTCGCCGGGATCAAGTTTGCGCTCGCCAACCCGAGCACGGCGGGCAATGTATCGAGCGGCGCGCTGAGCCCATATTTGAACCCGGGCGCGAGCAACACGCTCTGGCGCGTGTATGTCGCGCCGAATTCGACGGTTGCGGGCAGCACGGTCGTCGTCTACACGACGTCGACGGCGGCCGGCGCCGCGATTGCGGAAATCGAAGCACTCGCATTCCATTCGGCGCTGGCGGGCGCGACGCGCGCGGGCACGATCGTGTCGCCCGGCAACCCGGCTGTGGCGTTGCCGGCTGCCGTCGCAGCCGTCGTTCCGGATGGCGCGCCGGTGTGGATGGCCCAAGCGTATTGACGGGCAGCGCGGCGCTGCCCCCGAACTCGTCGACTTCATCATGAGCACATCACGGAAACGGCAGCGCGGCTTCACGATCCTGGAGCTGCTTGCGGCGCTCGCAATCGCGTCGCTGATGGTCATCGGGGTTACGGCGATGATCAACACCTCGCTCGACGATGCCAAAGGTCAGCAGGCAGCCGCCTGGCAGGCGCAGATGACGCAGGCCGCCGCCCAGCTGATTACGCAGAACCAGGCCGCCCTCGCGAGCGAGGCGACAGCGAGCGTACCCGTGGTCGTGAAGGTCACGGACCCCAGCAGCACGTATCACCTCTCGAGCTATCTGCCGCCCGGCGTCGTGGGCAAGAACGCATATGGGCAGACGGCGTGCCTGCTCGTCTACCGTATCGACGCGACCACCGTGCAGGGCCTGCTCGTCACCGAAGGCGGCGTATCGATCCGCGATGCGCAGCTCGGCTACATCGCCGCGAACGCCGGAGCGGGCGGCGGCTCGATTCCGCGGACCAACAATGCGAGCGGCGCGGCCGTCGGCGCTTACGGCGCGTGGACCATTGCAACGCCGAATCCGTCAAACAAGTCGTGCTCCGGCACGGTCACCGGCTTCGGCCATCTCGTGAGCCAGGTGTTTCCCGCCAACGCGCAGGCGCAGAACTCGGATTTCCTTTATCGCGTGAGCGTGCCCGGCAATACGGCGGTCAACACGATGCAGGTGCCGGTCACGCTCGCGCAGCAGACCGATTACAGCGCCTGTTCGTCGACCACGGGTTCGATCGCCGCGGATGCGTCGGGGCACGTCGTCACGTGCAGCAGCGGCGTATGGAAACCGATCACGTCGTTGCATTGGCGCGATCCGGTGGCATCGGCGTCGGCACTCGCCAGCCTGCCGAATCCACTGCCCGGCGATGTCGCAATGACGCTGTCCACCGGGCGCGCGTACACGTTTAACGGCACGGCGTGGCAGGCGCTCGCGGTGAACGAAGCCGGCTATCTGGATCTCGGCAACCAGCAAACGGTGGGCGCCGCGTGCGCGCAGGACGAGCCCAACACGACACCGATCACGACCGATTCCTCGGGCCGCGTGCTCTCGTGCCGCAACGGGACATGGCAGACGCAGGCCGAAATCGAGCCGGCCACGAACAATACGGGGTGCACGATCCTGATGGCATCGCCGGGCGCCACCGATTATTCGGGGTGCGGCGGCGTGCCCGGCGGCGCCTGGACGGGCGGGCCTTTCAGCTACAACGGTACGAACGGCACTTACTCGTACACCCGCTACGTGCCTGTGACGATGACCAAGCCGGGCATCATCGCGGTGACGACCTGGGGGCACCTGAACGACGGCGTGAGCACCGGCAAGCGAGGCGCGCAAGCGCAGATCTCGCAGAATGTGGACGTGCTGAACAGCGCACTCACGAGCTCATACGGCCATACGGAAGCGCAATCGCCCACGCTTACCGACGATTCGGGCGGCATCACCACCACGCTCACGCAGGCCGTGCAGGCGGGCACCTATCAGGTGCGTATCGTCACGAACTGGGCGACCTATGCGGTGATCTCCACGCCGTGGACGAGCAGCCTGCTCGGCCAGCAGAATCAGGACATTCCCAATACGCCGCTCGTTTATGGGTGGACGGTCAACACCTACTATTGATCCGGTAGCAAGCGCACGTCCTCATCGCCGGCGCTCGCGCGCGAAAGGACGTGCTATAGCCGGAAGCGAGCAGGGCAAGACGCCCCTTCGCGCGTTGACGAAAAAGGGCCGCGAACCAATCATCGTCCTCACGACCAGCCTTTCGTGCGAACGAGACGATCATGCCCAAAAACGCCCTCAGCCTGCTGTTCATTCTCATCGCCGCCTGCGCGGCGGCCGTCGCTCACGCTGCGCCTGTCAACTGGCACACGCGAATGGTGGACTACACGGCCGATTCGAAAGACATCAAGGACGTCCTGCGCGATTTCGCGGCGAGCCAGGGGATTCCGGCCGACATTTCGAAAGACGTGCAGGGTACCGTCACCGGCAAGTTTCATATGCCGCCGCAGCGCCTGCTCGACACGCTCGCGTCATCGTTCGGGTTCGTCTGGTACTACGACGGCCAGGTGCTCGATATCGTCACGCCCGACGAGATGAAGAGCACGCTGATCAAGCTCGATCACAGCAGCACGACGCAATTGCGCAGCACGCTGGCGGCGATGAACGTGACCGATCCGCGCTTCAAGATCACCTACGACGACGTGCAGGGGGCGGCGATTGTCAATGGGCCGCCGAACTACGTCAAGCTGGTGGGCGACGTGGCGCAGCGCCTCGACTCCACCACCCGTCATCGCGCCGGAACGGTCGTACAGGTCTACCCGCTGCATCACGCGTGGGCGATGGATCGTGCGGTGGTGGCCGACGGGCAGAGCATCAATCTACCCGGCGTGGCCACGGTGCTCGCCAATATTTACCACCCTCAGCAGGGCAATTCCGGCAATGCGGGGGGCTCCGGCACCGGCCGGACGTCGAACGTGCAGCGAGCGCAGCCGATGGCGAACGCCGGCGGCAGCACGCGCATGCAGGGCGGCGGGCCCGGAACGCCGCTGCCCCAAGGCACGACGCTTGCTAACGGCGAATCGTCGCTGGGCGTGTTTGCCGGGCTCTCCGGCCGCCCGTCGCAGCAATTGACGTCCGTCGTCAACAGCAACGGGCCCGGCGCCGATGCCCCGTCCGGTTCGAGCGACGACGAGACACTGCCCGTGATCGAGGCCGATCAACGCACCAATTCCGTATTGATCAGGGATACCCCGGATCGCATGTATCAATACCCGGCGCTGATCCAGCGGCTCGACGTCAAACCGTGCCTGATCGAAATCGAGGCGCACATCTTCGAAGTCGATACGTCGTCGATCCGGCAACTGGGAGTGAGCTGGACAGCGCACAACAGCCATATGGACATTCAGACCGGCAACGGTCTCACGGCGCAGAACACTTATGGCGGCACGATCGCGCAGAATTTCGGCACCACGACGCTGTCCGGCAACGCGATCGCCGCGGCGACACCGGCAGGTGGCGTGCTCTCGGCGGTGATTGGCAACGCGGGCCGTTATCTGATGGCGAACGTTTCGGCGCTCGAGGAGCGCAACCTTGCAAAAATCGAAGCAAGCCCGAAAGTCACGACACTCGACAACATCGAAGCCGATATGGCCAATCAGACCCAGTTCTTCGTGCGGGTCAGCGGCTACACGTCGGCCGAACTTTACAGCGTCTCGACGGGCGTGTCGCTGCGCGTGTTGCCGATGGTCGTCAACGAAGCCGGCCGGACGCAAATCAAGCTCGATGTCGCCATTCAGGATGGGCAGCTTTCGAGCCGTACCGTCGACAATATTCCGGTCATTTCGAGCACCAACATCAATACGTCCGCGTTTGTCAACGAGGGCGAGGCGCTGCTGATCGCGGGTTACAAGGCCCATGACCGAAGCGATAACACCACCGGGGTGCCGCTACTGTCAAAAATTCCGGTAATCGGCAATTTGTTCAAATATACCGATCGGGAGGACAGTCGTATGGAGCGCCTTTTCCTGCTGACACCGCGCATCATCGAACTGTGACCGCGTAACGACAAAGGTGTACTGTCTTTGCGTTAAATGAGAGTGCGTATTCATGCCACTATCCGGAACGAATTTTGGCGAATGTTAGGCTGTTGACTATTTCAATAATACAAATGATATGCTCGCTCAATTGCTCGCTTTTGTTAAACGGGAAGCTGGATGGCCTCGATATCGACGATGGCTGGATCCGATGTGCGCCCAGCAATGGCGGATTGCGTGCCGAGCGCGACTGAGTGGGGGCAGATGCTGCTTGACGAGCAGCCTCTCGGAGCCATTGCTGTTGACGCCCGATTGGCGATTTTATTCGCGACACCGGCCGCGGCACGCCTGCTCGGCCGGTCGATAGACGTGGGCACGCCGCTTGGCCCGCTGCTGGATGAGTGCCTGCGGCGCGAAGAGACTATCGACGAAGGCGCGGACGCTGCCGACACCCTGCGGCACGACCTCGAACAGGGCGTCGAGTTTCAGGCGGACGGGCGGTGGCTGTGGGCCCGGCTCGATCGGACCCGGCCGGGGAGCAGGGCGGCGGCGGTACTGTGGCTGTTCGACATGACCGATTTGCGCCGGGCACTCGATCACCGTACGGAGTCGCTACGCTTTCTCTCCCACGATTTGCGCTCGCCGCAGAATTCGATCGTCGCGCTTACGCAGTTGCACGAACATGATCCGCAGGCATTCGAAGACTGCGGTGGCATGCAGCGCATCGCCGAACTCGCGCGTTACGCACTGTCGCTCGGCGATCAGTACATCTTCACCTCGGTGGCGGGCGCCTTGCGCCACCGCGATTTCGTGCGCTTCGATCTGCGTGCCGCCGTGCGCAGCCTGATTCCGAAACTCGAGGTTGCCGCCGTCTATCGCAACGTCGCGCTGCGGCTATGGCTTGCCGAAGGGCCCGCTGTGTGGGTGAGCGGCGTGCAGGTGTTCGTTATGCGCGCGCTGCAAAATCTGATCGATAACGCGATCCAGGCATCGCGTGCCGGCGGGCGCGTAACCGTATCGCTAAAGATCGTTAAAGAAGATGCCGTTATTATCGTGTGCGACGAGGCGGGTGGATTGCCGGGCCTGTCGCACGGCTGCCCGATGACGAATTTCGACGCGCTTTCTCCCAAATCGGCGGGCGGCTACGGCATCGGCCTCAAGCTGGCTGCGCGCATCGTGATGCTGCATGGCGGTGCGCTGCACGCACAGATCAATCGCGAGGCCGGCACGGATTTCGTTCTGCGCTTGCCACGGCTCGTGCTGCAGACGAGCACCCGAAGCTCGCCGGACGGCAGGCGCACTGGCCCTTCGGCGGGCGCGCCAACGCCGCAGGGCCAGTCACCACGTCAGCGGCGCTTTACACCGGGCTGAGCCCCTGGGCGGAAAGCAATTATGATCAATCAGACTCGAATCATGTTGTTGGAGGACGACCCAATCCAGCAAACGATGCTGGCCTCGTGGCTCAGAGCGGAAGGCTACCTGGTGGAGGCATTCGACAATGGCATCGAGGCGCGCAATTACCTGTCGGATCATTGGGCCGACCTGATGATCCTGGATTGGGACGTGCCGGGCCTGTCCGGCGACAAGCTGCTCAGCTGGATACGCGGGCGTTCGCGTTCCATGGTGCCGGTGATCTTCCAGACTGTGCATTCCGACGAAGAGGAAATCGTGCGGATTCTCGACACCGGGGCCGACGATTTTCTGATCAAGCCCGTCGATCGGATCGTCTTTCTCGCACGCATCCGTGCGCTGCTGCGGCGTTTTCAAACCGCGGGCAGCGAGCGGCGCCGCATGGTGGTCGGAGAATACATACTCGATCGCGCCAACCTGAACATCAGCCGCGGCGCGATCTCCCACACGCTTGGCGCGAAGGAATTCGATCTGCTCTGGCATCTTGCGGCGCATCGCGGCATCGTCGTGCAGCGCCAGGATCTGCATTCGGTCGTATGGGGATGGGACGGCGGATCGCAAAGCCGTTCGGTCGACATGTACGTGAGCCGCCTGCGCGCGAGGCTCAAGAGCTTGAATGTCGACTGGGTGATCCAATCGGTTTACGGCAGAGGCTACCGGCTCAATCTGAGCGATATGCCTGCCGAGCAGGAAATCGAGCAAGGCGACGAGGCGATCGAGTTCAAGCGTTGAACACGCTCCTCACGAGCTTGTGCATGCTGCTGCATCTCGGTTGCGGCAAGCCTGCACCCGCCGTGCCGGCGCCGGCTGCCCACCCGCCGGCATCGGCTGTCGCGGCGGCATCGCCCGCGTCGGCGCCGCCGCGCGCCCGCGGGGCGGCGCGCATGCCGTCGGCGGGCAAGGCCGCACACGAAGCGCGCGGCGCTCAGGCCGAGGCACGCCGGAGGTCGTCCGCTTGCCGCGTTCACGCGTGTGCGCTGCCCATTTTGCCGCCATGGCCATCCGGGTCGTACCGGTATTCCACCAGCGGGGCGACGCTGGCGGAAGCGCTGCGCGCGCTCTCCACCGCGACGCATGTGCCGATCGCGTTCGCCCCCGATTTGCCGGGCCGCGTCGAAGGCCGCTTCGACATGTCGCCGCAGCGTTTCGTCGAGGCACTCGCGCGCGCGTATGGCCTGGTCTGGTATTACGACGGCGCGGTGCTGCATGTCGATGCGGCCGGCGCGCAAACGACGTTGATCGTCCGGCTCAACTATGCGCGTCGGGCCGACCTGCACGCGTTGCTCGCGCGAACCGGCATTGACGATGTGCGCTTTACCGCGCGCGACGACGCACCGTCGCGCGGCCTCGTCACTTTTCGCGGCCCGCCGGCGTGGATCGCGCTCGTCGCTCGCGCGGCGCAACAGCTCGATGCCGAGGCGCGCGCCCGCGTGACGACGGCGGTGCGCATCGTACCGCTCCACTATGGCAGCGCGGCCGATCGCACCGCGTTTGCAAATGACCGGACCAACATCGTGCGCGGCGTGGCGAGCCGCGCCGCGCGCCTGCTCGATCCGCACGACAGCCTGCGCGCGGACATCATCGAATACGAGGCGCCGTTGCCGGTGCTCAGCGCTGACGCCCGCACGAATTCCGTGCTCGTGCGCGATCGCCCCGAGCGGCTCGATGCCGACGTGCGCGCGATTGCGGCCCTCGATCGGCCGCAGCAAAGCGTCGGCATCGCCTTGTTCGTCACGGATACCGACGTCGGTACCCTGCGTGCACTGGGGCTCGGCACGCAGGGTACCGTGATCGTACGCGGCCGCGAGGCAAGTGGCGTGGCGGCCGCCCTGCGCGGCTCGCACGGCGTGCGCGTGCTCGCGGACAGCGAATTGCAGACGGTCGATGGCGTGGCCGTGGCATGGCAGCGACGCGCCGAGCGTCCGGTTGTCGTGATGCGCGAGCGGCGGGAGGCGGCAGGCTCCGGCTCGACGGGCGCGAGCGGCGCCGGCAGCACTCCGAATGCGCATGGCGGTGAGCGTATTGAGCGCGTCGAGCGCGCTGCGAGCGCGGCCGCGCAACCGCCCGCCGAAGCGGCCGACGCCGCACCCGATGAAAACGCGGCCGGCGACGGTGCGCTGCGCATCGTGCCTACGCTCGACGCGCGTGCCGGATCACCCCGGGTCGTGCTGGCCGTCGAATGGCGCGGCACCGCGATCGATGTCGCGCGTGCGGCGCTCGGGCCCGGCGACGCACTCGTCATGGTGGAGCCTGCTGGGGCCGCGTCCACGTCCGCGTCCGAAGCCGATCGCGTGCCGATGCGGGTGATCTTTCTGGCGCCGCATGCGATCGACCATGTCGACGACGCCTATTGAACGCGAGCGGAACGGGCGGCTGCGACGATGACCGGGCGCTCGCGGCGCGGGCCGCGGACGGCGCACCGGGCTAAGCGCGCAGCCACTCGTAGTCGCCATTGACGATGCTCTGAAACATTTCGTCGGTCGATTCGATCATGTTGCGGCGCCAGTAGCGGCCATGTTCGGTGTAGTGCGAGACGGTGTCTGCAACGACGGTACCGTTCACATCGGGGGTGAGCGGCAGCCTCAGGATCAGAATGATGCCGCCGGTATCGGCATCGAGCCCGAGCTGGGCCTGATCCTGAGCGTAGATCAGCAAATTCGCCTCGAGCATGAGGCGGAAGATCACGAGCGTACGTCCGGCGGTGACTGTGCCGTAGTGGAAATTCACGTACATGGCCTCGGGATCGTTCTCGAAGTGGTCGAGCCGTACATCGAAGCCCTCGACCTCGATCATGCGTGTCTGCAGCACATAGTCGGCATCGGGCAGCCCGACCACGGCACAGGCGTCGCGTACGACTTCGGCGAAGCGTTCGATGCTCATGAAAATACGCCATGGCAATGGCGGAAAGGCGGCCTCGGGCCGCCTCGGTCCGCGATAAACCAGCTTGAACAACCACGGAATCGGAATCAGCCTTTCTTCGCATCCTCTTCCGTATCCTGCGCACCCGTCTTGGCGATGTTGCAGACCGACTGAACCATCGACATCATCACCTGGAGCATGGTTGCCTCTATCATGGTGGATATCATCGTACTCGCCATTCCCATCATTGCTGCACTAGCACCAAACGACATAACGACCTCCGGAAAAGTCAAACGACGGACAAGGCGACAAGCAAAACGTGACGCGAAAGCGCGCAGCGTTGCCTGAGCGCCCGATAACGGCGGGCTCGCGCCCGACGGCTGGACGAGACGCCCAACACCGGTTCAACGCCCGACGACCGCGTCTTCGAGCGCAAGTTCGTTGAGCCGATACACGATGCGCTGGCCTGCGATCATGCCGCGGTAGATCTTTTGCAGCGCTGCGCGCTCGTCGGCGTCGACGCAGGCGCTCGTTGCATCGCTCACGCGTTGCGCGCAGTCCTCGAATGCGGCGGCGATCGCTGCGACGCGCGAGCCTGCGTGGCCTTTCGCAAGAATCTGCTCGAGGTTGTTCATGTCGGCGATCATGGTTTCCAATGCTTCGTACATGGTGGCTCCTTCGTTGGCCTTGCTTCGGCCCCTGTGTTCGGCCCCTGTGCGGGCCGGGTTGATGTAACTAATGGATCTCGCCGCGGCTGGGCGTGATCGACTCGCGCAACGTGCGCGGCCCACCGGCAAAATTTCCGGTGCCGGCCGTGAAGACATGCTTGACGCCGTCGGTCGTCTGCACGTAGCGCGTGCCGCCCACGTCGAGCGTCGCGCTATACAGCACCACGCTCGCCTCGGGTGCTTCCGCCACGTTGATATCCACCCGTTTGATGTTGGCATTCAGATCCGCACGCAGCGGGCTCAGCGCCGCCTCGAGGCGCGCAAGCGACGGCGCGACGCCCGTGACCTCGAATACGCCGTCGCCCGCATAACGCACGTGCACGCCGTCGATCCCGATCGATTCCTGGATGCTCGACACGTCGTTGTGCGCGACGTCATACTGGCGCGCAACCGCGTGATAGCCGGACTGCACGAGCAGCGCGCGCGCCGCGATGTCCTGCGAGATTTCGTCGACGATCCCATCCACGACGACCGTGTCGCCCTGGGCTCGCGCACGCAGCCCGACGATATGCGCATCGTGCAACTGCTGCTGCAGTTTGGCTGCCACGGAGCGTGCATCGCGCGGGGCAGGCGGCGCACTGCGAGCAGGCCATACGTTGGCGATCACCGAGCCACCCGCCACCAGCAACGCGGCGAGCATCGCCACGACAAGCAGCGCGTGCACACGGCGGCGCGCGGGCGTTGCGTGTCCGGCGCCATCCCGATCGCCCACCTGCGCGGCGCCGGTGCCGTGATACATGCCGGCGAGCAATTCGATGTCGGGCGGCCAAGGGGCGTTTTCGTCGCCGAAGCACAGCACGGTCGTCCCGAACGGGAAGGCGACAAAATCGGGAATGCGCACGACGGACTGATCGGGGGCGGTCGCATCGGCGCGGCGGGCGCTGATCACGCCCTGTTCATCGAGCTCGACCAGAACATCGTCGTCGTCCCAGTCGGTGATGCAGATATCGGTGTCGTCGGCCTTGCCGATCCGATAGCGCCCGGGCGTGAGGCGCGCCTGAATCCCCGCATGGGTGCCGGTCAGGATGCGCAGGATCTTCATGTGAATGAGGACAAGGTCCGGTTAGCGTGCAAAAGGATTCGGCGATCGCACCGCGCAGGCGTGGCGTTGGCGCTCAAGGCATGTCAACGAGTGTAGGAACGGCATCGCTTCGCGCCGGCCGATATTGCGAAGCCATGGCGGGCGCCGCGAATCGGGGCGCTCATTGCGCCTTGTCACTTGGTGCGGGGCCGCGCACGAGCGTGATCGCTTCCAGTTGAACGAGTGAGCGGGAGCGCAGCGATGCCGTGGATGGGCGCAGATCGTGAAACGCCAGCAGCGGGGTCAGCGCTCCTCGAGCGCCGGTTCCGGCGCTCAGACGCTTGAAGTCGGCAAGAAAGCTTTGCAGGTCGTCGTAGCTGCTGCGCGAATCGTCTTTGGCCTGCTGGCGCGCGTGTACGACGTCGGTTGCAACGGCAAGGGGGTCATGCCCCGCGCAGCGCTGCAGGATGACCGCTTCGCGCATGGTTCGGGGATAAACGAGCGGCAGGTCCGCCGTGCGAGCCGCGAGCGTCTGCAATTCCGTGCGCACCACGGCGGCCAGGCGCTCGATCGCATCGGCACGGCGACGCTTCGTCTCGGGCGGTGCCTCGCGGCCTCCACCGTTCGAATTCGATCCGCCATCCTTGAGGAGCGGGGCCTCGTTATCGCCGCCACGTGCCGAGCGTGGTGCGTCCCGCCGTGTGTTCCAGATGCCGTGCATCGGATGACGGGGGCCACGGTGCTCGTGTTTCGGCATCTGCGTGGCGCTCTTTGCGTGACGCGGCGGGGGCTGTTGCGGTTGCCGATGTTGCTGCTGATGCTGCGGTTGTTGTTGCTTGTGCTTCTGTTGATGATCGGGCTGCGAGTTCGGTTGACGGTGGGGATGCGTCGCATTGCCGCCCGAATGGTGTTGGCGTCCGCCGTGGCCATCGTGACGCGGGAGCCCATGGGGCGCGCCGCCATGTCCTCCGAGCAGATGGTGCAGATGTTGCGCGGCGGCGTGTTGCGCGTGCGACGGCTGCCCCGCATGCTGCGTGTGCCGGAACAGGCTGTTGCGATAGAGGCGGGCGCGCAGATCGGGCCGCCCGCTCTTGTGCGCGGCCGTGCCGGGTCCGGTGTGCTCGATCTCGTGGGTGTGGGATGCGCCACCGGTGTGGCGGACGGTCGTCATGTCGGCACCGCTGCGCTCATGAGGCGCATCGCAAAGCGCAGGATCGTCGAGCCGCCCCAACCGGCGGTGAGCAAGAGCGTACCCGTCACCGCGAACAGCTTGATGCTGTGGGAGATCGTCTGATCCTGCAGGGACGTGATCGCCTGAAAGAAAGCGACGATCAGCCCGGACGCGGCGGACACGATGATGGCGGGCAACGAAATGTAGAGGCAGATCAGCAAGCCTTGCGAGGTCAGCCCGATCAGATTGTCGGTGTTCATCGCGCACCTATTTGTAAGTGAGGATCAAGCCGTGAATCAGCGTCGACCAGCCGTCCATCGCAACGAACAACAAAAGCTTGAACGGAATCGCAACGTTGGTCGGCTGAATCTGGTTCAACCCCATCGCGAGCAGGATGTTGGCGATTACGAGATCGACGATGATGAAGGCGATGTAAAGCAGAAAGCCGATCTTGAAGGCGTCGGCGAGCTCGGTCAGCGTGAACGCGGGTGCCAGCACGATCAGATCGTCTTCGCGCAGCTTGTTCGCCAGATTCTCCGGCCAGATCACATGCGCCGAGCGCAGAAAGAAGAGACGTTCGCGTTCGCGGGAATGCGTCTGGAGGAACTTCCGAAACGGCTCCTTGGAAGCGCCGAATGCCTGGACCATGATCTCCGCGGGCGAATTCGCCAGTTTCTCCCGGCTCATCGTGTCCGCCGCGTTCATGCCGATCGGCGCCATCACGTACATCGTCACGAGAATGGCGAGGCCGTTGAGTACCATGTTCGGCGGCACCTGCTGCACGCCGAGCGCGTTGCGCAGCAGCCCCAGCACGACGACGATCTTGGCGTAGGAAGTCACGACCATCGCGACGAACGGAATCAGGCCGATCGCAATGACCGTGACGAGCAGTGCCGTGAGTTCGTTAATCTGCGTCATGGCTGCCGAACATTTCGACGACACGCACGCCCAGTTGCTCGCCGACCGTCACGAGCTCGCCCAGGCCGATCAACTGTCCGTAAGAGACGAGCCGCACGCGTGCGTCGCGCAGCGTACCCGGCAGTTCGAGCACATAGCCCGCGCGCAGTGCGGCTAGTTGCGATAGCGGCAAGTTGACCGTTTCGATTTCGAATTTGACGGGCAAGTCGAGCTCGTCGATCGACGTTTGCGAATCGGCGTCCGGCGCGCCGGATCCGGGGTGATCGTTGTGGTAGGTCATGGCGGGGTCCGTGTCGAGAACGAGTCGTGAGCCGTCGAGCGTCGCGCGCGCGACATATTGATGCGTGCCGGGCACGCCCCAGCGCAGCGCGAGCGCGGGCGAGGGGGTAGTACCGTCAAGTTCATGAAGGGAGGGGGCTGCGAAACGCAACACGACGTCGCCGGGACGCAGACGCCTGAGGGTCGCGATCGCGAGTGGCTTTTCGCCCACGAGCAGGTAGCCCGGTACGCGAATGTCGGCGAGGCGAGGCGCCAACGGCGGCCGATGCATCGCGAGCTGACGCTCGATCAGATCGGCCCAGCTTTGTCCGGCAGGGCCGAGGCAGCACGCGTAGCGGCGCGTGTCGTGCACGCAGCTTATGTTCAGTGCGAGCGTGCCCCGGGTGTCGCCTGCGTTGCCGCCATCGTTCCGGCCGTCCGCGTTGCGATGCGCGGGTGCCCGGCGGCCGATGGAGACGACCCTGGCATCGGCTGCACCAAGCGTCTCGAGCAGATCGATCAGCGGCGTAAGCAGCAGGCCGGCAACCGCGCATGCGAGCGGTGCCGACTCGTCGCCGTCGAGCGCTGCAAGCGCGGGGTACTCGGCCACATCGAGTCCGATCCACGCGCGTGCCCCATCGTGTTGCAAGCAGATCCAGCAAAGCGCGTCACCCTGCGCATCGCCGAGCGAGACTTGCCACTTGCTCACGTCGCAGCGCTCGCGCAACCGCGTCTGCAGCCGTGCGTCGCAGAGCAGGCGTGTGAGGCGGGCGAGTTCCGGATCGACGCGCGGCAGTCCGTTCGGGTTGTCGCGCAGCGGGCGGACAGCTTGGCGGGCAGAGTGGCCGGGGGCTTTCATCGTGTCGTGCGTGAGCGGTTCTTTCGACGTGGCATCAATGGCATGCGGGAAGCCGTTTTCGATCGGGATCGGTCACGGCACTTCGATCGACACGTGGCGCGCAATTGCGAGGCGGTGCATAAGATTCACCAGTTGTTCGCGCAGCACGTGCACATGGCGGCAGATTAATTGGCGGGTGCTCGGCGAGTGGGCATCGAACCGAAGCACGAGTTCGAAATACGAAAGATGCAGCTCGAGCATGCATTCGGGCAGCAGCGCGGCATCGAGCTTGAGACGGATGGTCCAGTTTCCGTTCTCGATTACCGCCTGATCGCTGCAGAAATCGGCGACATGCGCGGCGACGAAACGCATCAGCTCGACCACACGCAGTTGTTCGGCGCCAAGCGCTGCGACAAATGGCTGCGTTTGCGCGTCGATGCGCCGTGCGCGGGCAGCCTCTCGTGCGTCCGGTGATGCAGCGCCGGCTTCGATGTCGAGATCGTCGTCGTCATGCTCGCCTTGAGCGTCTTCGTCGGCCGAGACGTCGTCCGGATCCGGACCCGCCGGAGCCGGCTCTTGCGCGACCGAGTCGCCTTGCGCGGTGGCCCCCGTGTCCATATGGGCGGCACCGCTGCGCAACCGCTGGCCATGCGCGCGTAGCGCCTCGCGCAGCGCGGCGCGTTCCCCGCGCTCGCGCGCGTTGCGAACGAGTTCCGCATAGTCGATGCCGCGCCGCGCACGTGGTGTGCGCGGCGGGCGGTGCTCGGCGTCATCCGGGTCGTCGTCGAGGATGTGGATGCGCGGCGTAATCGCGTTGCTCGTCATGGCGGGGCCTTTGCAAGGGCGTCGCGCGGGCGGCTTTACGCGGTGACGCGCCCAAGCGGACGCAACTCGACGTAATCGCCGAGCTCCTGGTACGAATACACGCGCAGCCAGGGCAGGTGCGCCTCGATCATCCGCCGCACGTACCTGCGGATATCCATCGACGTGACCAGGGCAACCTGGTTGTGCGGCACGTCGCCCACATAGGTGCCGATCCGTTCGGCAAGCGTGCGGACCTCGTCGGGAGAGAGGGCAAGATAGTTGCCGGTGGGCGTTTGCTTGATCGACTGGCGGATGTGTTGTTCGAGGTCGTTCGTAAACAGCACAGCCTGCAGCGAGGGGGCGCCGCCGGTGGCGCTGTAGGCGATGTAACGGGAGAGATCGCCGCGCACATACTCGGTCAGCAGCAGCATGTCTTTTTCCTTGGGGCCCCAGTTCACGAGGCTCTCCATGATGCTGCGGGCGTTGCGGATCGGTACGTTCTCCTCGAGCAGGCGCCGCAGGACATCGGCAATGCGCTGCAGCGGCAGCGCCTTTTGCACCTCGGCGATCAGTCCGGGGAAATCTGTGCCGAGCTGGTCGAGCACCCACTGCGTTTCCTGAATCCCGACGAAAAGCTTCGCGCGAGCACGCAACAGGGTGATCGTGTCGTTGGCGATGACTTGTTCCGCGCGCCAGACGGCCGCGCCGCCGAGCGGCTGGCGTTCCGCCGCCCAATAGCTTTCCGGCTGGCCGCCGGCGGCGCCCGCCTTTTCGCATTGCGCAGCCAGGGCGGGGTCGCTCGCTGCGCCGGGCACCATGACTTTTCCCGGGGGAACCTTGAACCGTGCGGTCGGCACGTCCTGCACCAGGATTTCGAACTCGCCCGGCTCGAGATCGGGCGCGGTCCACATCGTGATACCGGGAAATGGCAGGCCGACCTGTTCCTGAAGCGTGGTGCGCTGCGCCTCGAATGCGTCGTTGAGCGCGCTCGCGGAGAGGCGCTCCGCGAGGTCGGGCGCGAGCCGCACGCCGAGCGCACTCGTGAACTGCGGTGCGTGCTTGAGGATCGTCGGCGTATCGCCTTTCGAGCCCGCTCGCTGCAGCGCCATCACGGTCTTGCCCGACTGTGCCGACGAGGTGCCGTCGCCGCGCTGCCCGAGCCGGTAGCCCGCAAACGCGAGCAATGCGGAGAGCAACAGGAAAAGCTCCCACGGAAAGCCGGGCACCATCGCAAAGCCGAGAAGGAGCACGGACGCGAAATACATCGCGCGCGCGTTGGTCCCGAGCTGGCGCAGCATGTCGTCGCCGAGAGAGCTGCCTTGCTTGGCCGTTTCGTCGGACACGCGCGTGATCATCACGCCCGCGGCAACCGCGATCAGCAGCGACGGGATCTGCGACACCATGGCATCGCCGATCGAGAGGATCGAGAAGCGGTTCGCCGCGTCGCCAGCGGTCATGTTGTGATAGGCCATGCCGACGGCAATGCCGGCGGTCATATTGACGAGCGTGATGATGAGGCCCGCGATCGCATCGCCTTTGACGAATTTCATCGCGCCGTCCATCCCGCCGTAGAGCTGACTTTCGACCGCGAGCCGCGCCCGCTTGCGGCGTGCTTCGTCGGGCGTCAGGATGTTCGCGCGCAAGTCGGCATCGATGCTCATCTGCTTGCCGGGCAGAGCGTCGAGGGTAAAGCGCGCCCCGACTTCAGCAACGCGCTCCGAGCCTTTCGCGATCACGATGAACTGCACGGTCGTGATGATGAGGAACACGACGAGGCCGACGACGAGATTGCCCCCGACCACGAGCTCGCCGAAACTCTCGATGATATGCCCTGCGTCGGCGTGCAGCAGGATCGACTTGGTCGA